>NZ_KV827992.1:160259-191287 GCF_001836265.1 Corynebacterium sp. HMSC036E10 | reverse complement strand
ACAGATTCACCGCACCGGCCTGCGGATGAAACGCCGCTACTTCCAACGCATCACCGAACTGGGCGGCGAGAAACTCCGCACCGGTCATGGTGGTGCCATCGGTCATGGCCAAGAGCACATCATCACCATTGCCATCCAGGATGCACAGGTAATCCGGCAGCGGCACCAACACCGTCGGGCGAGGCGCTGCGGTTGCGACCTTGCCCTCGCCGAAGAAAATCCCGATGAGGTTCTCGGCAATCTGAGCAGCTGCAGGACGATCCTGATCAATCCCTAACCGCCCAGCGTGCTCCATATCGGAGATCTCCCGCTCGTCATAGGTTAAGTGCAGGGTGCGTTTGCCGTTTCGCGACGGACCGAACTTCGCCGCATCCACCGCAGGCTTCGTATCCGCCGGCACAAGCGTGCGTGCCGCCGCCTCAATCGCCCGGTAGCCACCCTCAACCTCAAGCAACGCCAGGCGCAGCGCCCACCGCTGGGAGGCATCCTTCACCGGTGCAATACGCCGCTCAATCAGCGCCAACTCATCCATGGAAAACGCCCGAGCACGCGTGCAGGCTACCGCTTGCTTGCGCGTGAACTTGGTGCGCCCGAAGTACACATCCCGCAGCCGCGCCCAGGCTCGCGCACGATCGGGTGCAAAGCCCGAGGCGAGTGCAACATCAAGGTCGAAGTCAGCCAGCGTCTCTAACGCTGCGGCCGACATCGCCTGCACTAACACCTCGAACGAATTCATACCCAAAACGCTAAACCAAAACCGCAAACCAGCGTTTCGAGCCTGTGAAATTTACGCAGATGCCCCTGTGGATAACTCTAAAACAGCGAGCTAGCGAGCCTCGTCCGCGCCGAAATCACGCGTGGGTCATCAGGCGCTAGCAACGTCAACAATTCCAGCAAACGCGCCTTCGCTCGCGGCTCGTTTTTCACCATTCCGAGCAACAGATCAAAAGCGCCCTCTGGGTCCCCGCCGACAAACTGCGCATCCGCTGCGAGCAGCTGCTGCTCTACCTCGTCTACCGGATCACCATCACTGCCCTGCTGATTCAAACGCTTGAGCACGGCGACGGTGTTCTTGGCTTGTTTGACATCGGAGTTGGTGGGGTCGTCGGCAAGGATGGCGTCGTAAAGCGCAGTTGCGCGATCGAAGTCGCCGGCGTTGAGGGCGGCGGTGGCGTCGTCGAGACGCGGATCCTGCGCAGGCTCCTCGCCACCAAGCCCCTGGAGTTGGCCGCCAAGCTGGGCAACGATCTGGCCGATCCACTGCTTCAACTGGTCGGCCGGCTGATTGCCCTCAAAGTTGGCCACTGGGCGTCCTGCGGCAAGCGCAACCACGGTCGGCAGCACGCGCACGCCGAGCATCTGTGCCACCTGCGGGGTAGCATCCGCGTCGATGTAGGCGACCATAAACTGCTGCTGCCCCGCCGCGAGCCGCTCGAACGTGGCCTTGAGCGCGACAGAATCTTCAGAACGGTCCGTGCCCACCATGAGGATCACAGGGATCTGCTTGGACCGCTCAAACGCAACCGCCTCAACGTTGGTGGCGTTGACGGTGACAAACGGCTGAAAGTCGCCAGGCTCAGGCTGCTGCGACAGCGCGCCTAAGTCAATAGCGCCGCCGGTGAACTGCGGGTTGGTCATGCTAATCCTCCAGGTGCTTGTTCAGCGACTCGATCTTCTGGTGCAACATGTCCGTGTAGCCGGGGCGGATATCAGCTTTGACCACCAGCGACACGCGTGGAGAAACCTCCTCCACCGCCTGGGTGGCACGCTTAATCACGTCCATGACCTCGTCCCACTCGCCCTCGATGGTGGTGAACATGGCGGTGGTCTCGTGCGGCAGCCCGGACTCCCGGACGACCTTCACGGCGCGTGCCACGATGTCGGACATTTCGGCGTTGGAATTTTCCGTCAAGGTCGGTGCGACCGAAAACGCTGCAATCATGCGGCCCAGTCTAACGCCCGCTTATCGACGACCCCAGCAATGCTTATGCCAATGCCTCCGATCATCGACTCCCCTGCCGGAATCCCGCGGCCATGCCACCACATGCGACACACCGGGAGGAATGTTCTGGTTGCACCCTGGACAAATGTAGAACTTCGTTGCGGCTGCCGAGCCGATCTGGCGGACCTTGAATATCTCGCCGTTCGTCCATTTCGGCCCCTCCATCTCCTGGGTGCCGATAAAGGTCGACCCGTCACGCGGCAGGACGTAGCGCGGCGACTGGTACTGGCGGCGATTCTTGCGTGGCATTTAGAACAATCGCAGTTCGTTCGATTCGATGCCGCGCAGTTCGTCGTAGTCGAGGGTCACGCAATCGAATCCGCGGTCGCTGGCAAGCGTGCGCGCCTGCGGCTTGATCTCCTGGGCGGCGAACACGCCACGCACAGGCCGCAGCAACTCGTCGCGGTTGAGCAACTCGACGTAACGGGAGAGCTGCTCGACGCCGTCGATGCCACCGCGACGTTTCACCTCCACCGCAACCGTTCCGCCACGCGGGTCACGGGCCAAAATATCGACCGGGCCGATCGCAGTTGGATACTCGCGGCGGACAAGTTCGTAGCCCTCGCCGAGCGTCGAAATATGCTCAGCCAACAACTCCTGCAGGTGTGCCTCGACGCCATCCTTGACCAGGCCGGGATCGACGCCGAGGTCACGTGATTCGTCGAGACGCACCTCTGCGATGGTGATACGCAGTTGCTCGCCCTTCGAATTCTCGACGATCCACAGCTCTTCGCCCGTATCCTCGCCATCCATATCAACAACATTTTCCACCCGCAGCGTGCACGGCGGCATCATCCAATTCAACGGCTTATACGCGCGGTCATCGGCGTGGACGGACACAGAGCCGTCCGCTTTCACCAGGATGAGACGCAGCGCTTCAGGCAGGTGGGCATCGAGGCGACCCACATAATCAACAGAACAACGGGCGATGACTAGACGCATGCGCCCAAGGGTACCGTTGCGACGAACGCCGCTAACGCTCGGTCTCTCGCTGGGCGCGCTCCTCAAGTGAGCGCATATCGGTGCGCTCGGCGCGTACGTCCGGGGCCGATTCAATCCACGAGATAAAACCCATCTGCGTGCGACGATCAGCAGCAAATTCGATACCGCCATCGGGCGAATCGACCTGCAGAATCTTCGCAATATCGGGCATAAACTGGCGCTCATCTGCCGTCACGTCCCGCAAGCCTGTGAATTGCAGCAGGCGTCGGTCCGCGACCATATCGTGCGTAAACGACAAAGAGCGCAGCTTGTAAAACAGCATGCGCTCCCCGTCATACCTCAACACACCATGGCGCCAGCCATGGATGCCTTCAGCCGGCATCTGGCGGATCATTGCACGGGAACCGCTACCGCGGACCATGCTGAACCGCCAAATGGCAGACGCCGCAAACGTGGCCACCACAAGCACAGCCACGGCAACGACGAACACCATTGTTTCAACCTCCAGACAGCGGGTAATGCGCAATATCTTAACGCCCTTTGTGTCTTTTATGCGCACGCTGCGCGAGTGGGGGCATAGAAAAACGCCCCCATCCGGATATGTATCCGGATGGGGGCGCTGGTCAGGCCGGCGTTACGCCTTCCTCGGCGCAGCGACTAGTGCGCGTTGCGACGAACGGCCGCCAGCTCCGCCTCCGAGCGAGCCTGTACGACCCTGTCCTCGTTGTCGAGGTTGGACTCTGCGACGGCGGAGTCAACCTCGTCGGCGAAGATGGCGTAGTCCGCGAGGACTGTCACCTTGTCGCCGACAACGGAGAGGAACCCACCCTGTACGGCCGCGACGATACGCTCGCCGCCGATCGGGCGGATGGTTACCACACCGTTGTCCTTGAGCTGCCCCAAGAGCGGCTCGTGCCCAGGAAGGATACCGATCTCACCCTCCGTAGTCTGAGCGGTGACGATGCTTGCCGGACCTTTCCAGAGCAGGCGGTCAACCGAGACCAGTTGAGCGGTAAGTTCAGCCATGGTTCCTCCTACGCCTGCAGCTTCTTGTATGCAGCCTCGACGTCGTCCAAGCCACCCAGGCCGTTGAATGCCTGCTCTGGGTAGTGGTCGAACTCGCCCTCGCAGAGCTTGTCGAATGCGTCGATCGTCTCTTCGAGCGGGACGTAGGAACCCTCGTCGCCAGTGAACTTCTTTGCGACGAAGAAGTTCTGGCCCAGGAAGCGCTGGATCTTACGTGCGCGCTGCACGGTGATCTTGTCTTCCTCAGAGAGCTCGTCCATACCGAGGATGGCGATGATGTCCTGCAGTTCCTTGTTCTTCTGCAGAATGCCGATCACCTTCTGAGCGACGTTGTAGTGACGCTCGCCAACGATGCCCGGCTCAAGGATGCGCGACGTGGAGGTCAGCGGATCCACTGCCGGGTAGATGCCCTTCGACGCGATCGAACGGGAAAGCTCGGTGGTCGCATCGAGGTGGGCGAAGGTGGTTGCCGGAGCCGGGTCGGTGTAGTCGTCAGCCGGCACGTAAACAGCCTGCAGCGACGTAATCGAACGGCCCTTGGTCGAGGTAATGCGCTCCTGGAGCACACCCATCTCGTCGGCAAGAGTCGGCTGGTAACCCACGGCGGAAGGCATACGGCCCAGAAGGGTCGATACCTCGGAACCTGCCTGGGTGAAGCGGAAGATGTTGTCGATGAACAGTAGCACGTCCTGGTTCTGCACATCGCGGAAGTACTCCGCCATGGTCAGGCCGGACAGGGCCACGCGCATACGGACCCCTGGCGGCTCATCCATCTGGCCGAAGACAAGCGCGGTATCCGGAAGCACGCCCATGTCCTCCATCTCGAGGAACAGGTCGGTGCCCTCACGGGTGCGCTCGCCGACGCCGGCGAAGACCGAAGTACCGGAGAACTCGCGTGCAATACGCGTAATCATCTCCTGGATCAGAACGGTCTTACCAACACCTGCACCACCGAACAGGCCGATCTTGCCACCCTTAACGTACGGGGTGAGCAGGTCGATGACCTTAATACCGGTTTCGAGGATCTCGGTCTTACCTTCGAGGTCCTTGAAGGCCGGCGGCTCGCGGTGGATGCCCCAGCGCTCACCGGTCTGGCCGACCGACGGGTCGTCCAGGCACTGGCCGAGTGCGTTGAACACGTGGCCCTTGACCTGGTCGCCGACCGGGACAGAAATCGGGTTGCCGGAGTCCGACACCTTGGCGCCACGGACGAGGCCGTCCGTCGGGGCCATGGCGATCGTGCGGACGAGGTTGTCACCCAGGAACTGGGCGACCTCGAGCACGATGGTGCGGGACATCTCGCCGAGGTCAATGTCGACCTCGAGAGCGTTGTACAGAGCGGGCAGCTCGCCACGCGGGAACTCCACGTCGACGACTGCACCAATGACGCGCACGACACGGCCGTTCTCAGAACCGCGCGGGTTCTGAGTGTTCTCGACCCGATCTGCGGTCTGGGTGTCGGCCTCAGGAAGCGCCGCACCCGCCAGATCGTCGTTGCGCTCATCAAAAGAGTGAGCAGTAGTCATGATTTAGTCACTTTCTCCACTACCGGACAGCGCACCAGCGCCGCCGATAATCTCGGTGATTTCCTGGGTGATCTTCGCCTGACGGACCTGGTTTGCCTCGCGAGACAAATCGTTGGCCAGTTCGGTGGCGTTATCGGTCGCATTCTTCATTGCCGTGCGGCGCGATGCCGACTCGGCGGCCGCTGCTTCCAGGAAGATCGAGTAGAGCAACCTGGAAACGTAGACCGGCAGCAGCTCATCCATGAGCGTGTCCGGGTCCGGCTCGAAGTTCATGTCCGGGCTGACTTCACCAGAGTTGGTCAGCATGTCTTCCTGTTCGTACTTGAACTCTTCCAGGACCGGCTCGATCGGCAGAAGCTGATCGACGCGTGCCTCCTGGGAAAGCATGGATACGAACTCGGTGTAGACAACGTGGACAACATCGAACCCGCGGACAGACTCGCCCGTTTCGCCGTTCTGGCGAAGCGGGACGGTGGCTTCGGAGCCAGCCATGTAGCCGTCGATGATCTGGTGGCGCACGTCGTGCGTGTCCTCCCAAGACGGCTGCTGCGAGAATCCGGTCCATGATCCCGCGACATCCATGTCACGGAACTTGAAGTGCGTCACGCCCTTATTACCGGTGACGTAACGAACCACCTCGTAACCTGCCTCGGTCAGCATGCGCTCAAGCTGCGCAGCCTTCTTCAGCACGTTGTGGTTGTAGCCGCCGGCCATACCGCGGTCAGAGGTGACCACGAGGATTGCCGCGACCCGGCCGTTCTCACGCTCGTGGAGCATGGGGTGGGCCAGGGAGCTCGCGGACGCGAGGCGTTCCATGACGTCTTTGAGCTCGTCGGCGTACGGCTTAGCCGCCTCGACGCGCTGCTGGGCCTTGGTGATCTGCGCGGTGGCGATCAGCTCCTGGGCCTTTGTAATTTTCTTCGTTGAGTTGACGGACCTGATGCGGTCACGCAATTCGCGAAGCGTTGCCATGGTGTTTCCTCCCTTCCTTTATGTAGTAGTCCTAGAACCGACTGGCACTAGGAGCGGCTGACGTTGAGCTGGTTCTTCGCAACCTGACCGGAGTCGAGCGGCTCCTGCTCAGCCTCGCGGACAATGCGCTCGCCGGAGGATGCCTGGAAGTTACGTGCCAGGTCCTCGTTGACGCGGCGGATTGCGGCCTGCGAGTCGTCGTCAAGCTGCTTGCCACCAGCGATCTGGTCGTAGACCTGCGGTGCATTGGCCTTGATGGCCTCGTGCAGCTCGGTCTCGTAGCGGCGGACGTCCTCAACGGGAACGACGTCGAAGACGCCTTCGTTGGCAGCCCAGATCGAGATGATCTGGAATTCCACCGGCTGCGGCGCGTGCTCGGACTGCTTCAGCAGCTCGACCAGGCGCTGGCCGCGCTCGAGCTGCTTCTTGGAAGCGGCGTCGAGGTCGGAAGCGAACGCTGCGAAGGCCTCAAGGTCACGGTATGCCGCAAGGTCCAGACGCAGGTTACCGGCGACCTTCTTCATACCCTTGGTCTGTGCGGCGCCACCGACACGGGACACGGAGATACCCACGTCAATAGCCGGGCGCACGCCCTGGTTGAAGAGGTCAGACTGGAGGAAGACCTGGCCGTCGGTAATCGAGATGACGTTGGTCGGAATGAAGGCACCGACGTCGTTCGCCTTGGTCTCGATGATCGGCAGTGCGGTCAGGGAGCCTGCGCCGAGCTCGTCGTTAAGCTTTGCGGCACGCTCCAGCAGGCGGGAGTGCAGGTAGAACACATCGCCTGGGTATGCCTCGCGGCCCGGCGGGCGGCGAAGCAGCAGCGAAATGGCACGGTATGCCTCTGCCTGCTTGGTCAGGTCATCGTAAATCACCAGGACGTGCTTGCCCTGGTACATCCAGTGCTGGCCCAGTGCTGCACCGGAGAACGGTGCGAGCCACTTAAAGCCTGCGGAGTCGGATGCCGGAGCAGCCACGATCGTGGTGTACTCCAGCGCACCGGCCTCCTCCAGCGTCTGGCGAACGCCAGCGATGGTGGAGCCCTTCTGGCCGACGGCGACGTAGATGCAGCGCACCTGCTTCGACGGATCGCCGGTCTCCCAGAACTCCTTCTGGTTCAAAATGGTGTCGATGCAGACCGCGGTCTTACCGGTCTTGCGGTCACCAATGACGAGCTGGCGCTGGCCGCGGCCGATCGGGGTCATGGCGTCAATCGCCTTCATGCCCGTCTGCAGCGGCTCTTCGACCGGCTGGCGGTCGAGAACGCCTGCGGCCTGGAGTTCCAGTGCACGCTCTTCGTCGGATTCGATTGGGCCAAGGCCGTCAATCGGCTGACCCAGGGGGTTAATCACGCGGCCGAGGAAGTTCTCGCCGACCGGGATGGAGAGGACCTCGCCGGTCCGCTTGACTTCGTCGCCCTCGGAAAGGGTCTCGAAGTTACCCAGCACCACGACACCGATGGAATCGGTCTCAAGGTTCTGGGCGACGCCGATGACGCCGTTGGGGAACTCGAGCAGCTCGTTCGTCATGCAGCCCGGCAGCCCAGAAACCTGGGCAATACCGTCTGCGGCCGAAGTCACCACGCCGACCTCCTCACGGGAGGCCTCCGCAGAGTAGCTCGAGGTGTAGTTCGCTATCGCGCTACGGATCTCATCGGAGGAGATCGTCAGCTCCGCCATGTTCTTCCTGCTCTCGGTAGTTTTATCCAGCATATTGTTAATTATTTAGCCGCCTGGGCTGCCATATCGGTACGGAGACGCTCGATCTTGCCGCGCGTCGAACCGTCGATGACTTCATCGCCCACGCGAACCACCATTCCGCCGAGGAGGCTGGGGTCAACCTCAGAGTGGATGGCGATCTCGCGGCCGTAAATCTGCTCCAGCTTGCGGGCCAGTGCGTCACGCTGAGTGTCGTTCAACGCCTCAGCGGTCTTCACACGTGCAACCGACTTGCCGCGCATCTCTGCAACGTTCTCCGCCAGTGCGGCGAGATCGTCGACAGGATTGTGGTGCGGCCGGCCGATGACCTGCAAGGCCAGGGCCTCGGTGAACATTGTCACCTTGCCGTAAATCACGCTAGCTAGCAGTCCGCGCTTCTGCGCAGCGGTTGCGGTGCGGTCGGACAGGAGCTGGGTGAGCTCCTTTTCGTCCTCAAGGAGGATCGACAGTTGGTAGAGCTCGTTTTCGACCTGCTCCAACTGGCCCTGTTCCTGTGCACCCTTCTGCAGTGCGAAACGGCCCAGGTTGATCAGACCTGCGCGGAATTCGCGCGGGGTCGACCACTCCTGCTCCGCTGCTGCGGTGAGGATGTTCAGGGTGGGCTCCGCCACCTTGCCGCCGAAAACGTCCTTGACAATGCCGGCGCGCTGGCCTGCTTCAAGCGACGTGTCGGCGATTGCCACGCGCAGGGCACGTTCGGTGTCGAGCTGGTCCACGATGAGGAACAGTTCGGTACCGATCTGTGCTGCGGTGGCGACTGCGTTGTCGGCGCTGCCGATCAGCGATTCGAGCTGACCGGTGACGTGCGACTGTGCTTCGCGACTAGCTGCCTTCATCTCGCCTACTTTCTCGTCGAGACGTGATCGAGCTCGGAGAGGAACTCATCGATCGTGTTCGAGCGACGGGTCGTGTCCGACAGCTCGGTGCCCAGCAGACGCTCTGCCAGCGAGATGGAGTTCTGGCCCATCTCGTTGCGCAGTTCTGCGACAACCTGGTCGCGAGCTGCTTGCAGTTGCTTTTCGCCAGCCTCGATGATGCGGCGGGCTTCCTCCTCGGCACGGGCACGGGACTCTGCCTCGATTTCCTTGCCGCGGGCACGCGCTGCCTCACGGATCTCGGCGGCCTCATGGCGCGCCTCCGCAAGCTCAGCGTTGTTCTTCTCCAGGGCAGCCTTGGCTTCCTTTTGGGCGACTTCAGCACGCTCAATGCCGCCCTTGATTCGGTCTTCGCGCTCTGCCAGCACTTCCTGGAACTTCGGAATAACGTACTTCCAGAAAAGCAGGCCGATAATGATGAAAACGACAAGAGACCAAACCACGTCGTACGCGGCCGGGAAGAGAATGGATGGTTCATTCTCGAGCGGCAGCTTCTCGGAGCCTTCTGCGGCTACGAGGAATGCAGTGACGTTAGTCATTGGTTGCTCCTGATCTAAAAATGGACGGGGTTACTCGTTCTTGTTTTTAGAACAGGAAGCCGGCAACGAGGCCGATCAGGGCAAGTGCCTCAACGAAGGCGATACCCAGGAACATGGTGGTACGGAGCTGGCCAGCCATCTCCGGCTGACGTGCCATGCCCTCGACGGTCTTGCCGACGAGGATGCCGATGCCGAGGCCCGGGCCGATGGTTGCAAGGCCGTAGCCGATGGTGCCGAGACCCTCGTAGCGGTTCACGGTCTCCGCTGCCTGAGCAAGAATGATGTCGTTCATGTGAAAGTCGTTCCCTTTCTAGGTGCCTCCCCGCAGGCCGCGGGAAAGCGTGTGACAGATGTTGGGGGTTATTCAGTTGGCCGTGTGTGGTCGCGCTTTGTTAGTGCGCATCCGCGTGCAGCGACAGCTCGATGTACACCGCAGTCAGCAGGGCGAAGATGTACGCCTGCAGGAAGATGATGATCAACTCGTATGCGGTGAACAGCAGCGCTGCAATCAGGGTCAGGCCACTCACTGTCGTCCATGCGTTCAACTGCCAGAAGAAGAAGTTCGTGGCGGAGTACAGCAGGACAAGAATGATGTGGCCAGCCAGGAAGTTCGCCATAAGACGAAGCGCCAGGGTGACCGGACGCAGAATGAACGTCGAGAAGAACTCGATCGGCACCACGAGAATGTGGAGCGCCGGCGGAAGGCCGGGGATGACGGTCGAGTGCTTGAAGTACGCAGCGCCGTAACGCTTGACGCCGGCGTAAATCATTGCAATGTAGGCCGCAACTGCCAGCACGACCGGCATGCCGATACGCGCGTTAGGCGAGATGTTGAGGCCTGGGATGATCGTCGCCGCGTTCATGAACAGAATGGAGAAGAAGATTGTGCACAGCAGCGGCAGGAACCGCTTGCCGTCCTTCTTGCCCAAGGTGTCTTCCGCGATGTGGATGCGGACGAAGTCGACGCCGATCTCGGCGAAATTCTGCAGGCCTTTCGGAACCAGCTTCGGGTTCCTAAAGGCGATAACAAAGAGGAGCACCAGGATCGCCGCAATTAGGAGGCGGACGAGCATGATGCGGTCCAGTGCGAACCACCCATTGGCAAATTCCTCACCAATGATATGGCCGTACGTTTGCCCCGGGAAAAATTCTGGACCAAGCGCAGGTGCGTGAAACTCACCCTTCATGGCCAAAGTTGTAACGCTCAGCGTTCTCTCCCGTTCTCGGGCCGCTCCCCGGTTCCCCGGAGGGCGGTGCGATGGACGTCTTCATCAGGCTGCCTCCGCGGCGGACTCCGTCGCACATCTGCTTCCGCGGGGCAGGGGATGTCGTTCCCCGGCCGGTTTCGCCTGCACATCAGGGGTAACGCCAGCCTGGAACAAACCCAGCGGATATCCTAACAGGACATCAGGAGAATGTGCGTTTTACCTGTGCCATTGTCCCCCCACCAAGGTGACTTTTAAGGGTTTTTACCCCTAATCACCCAGCTTGCACGGCTTTCTAGCGGATTGTTAGGTCTGTCACAGGGTCCCCACACTCTGTGTTAGTTGAGGTACGTGGTGCGTGTGGTGAGCACACCCCAGGCTTCGGCGGCGAGTGCAACGACGAGTGCTGCGATCGTCGTCACGCCAAATGCTCGATGGTCGTAGAAGTCGAATCCACGGATCCACAGCAGGAAGATTGCGAGCAGCCCCATCTTGAGCAGCCACCCGCCGAGGACAACTGCCATGGTGGTGTTTGGGGATGAGTTTGAGGTTGCGAGGACAGACACCGTGGTTGCGAGTACGAACGCACCGCCGACGGCGACTCCCATCAGCGTGGCCCAGATGCCGGGCAATTCGCGGGTCGCGCCCCATGCCATGAGCGAGACGACGGTAAGCACGACGAGTGCCCATCCCGCGACCTTCAGTGCGCGGATGAGCGGCTGACGATGATCACTGACCTGGGACGTGTCATTGACTTCGAGCGGTTCCATGCTGGGTCATCCTACAGACTGAGCAGGGTTGCTTTTCGACGACGCCACCGCACCGTCCCCACCACGCCGCGGACCAATCTTGCCTTCCGCAAGCGGAACCAGAGTGAGCACGAAAGCAAAAACAAGCGCGACAACGGTGAAGATCACTGCAATTCGCACCGGCACGACGGAAAAACTGACCGCGCCGAAGGCAACTGCGGAGACCCACAGGTACAGCACCAGAACAGTACGGCGGTGCGTATGCCCAAGGCGGAGCAAACGGTGATGGATATGGCCTGCGTCTGCCTGGAACGGGCTTTGGCCGCGGGCCGTTCGTCGCACAACGGCCCAAATCAGGTCGAGGACCGGCAGGGCAATCGCGGCGAGCACGACGATGATCGGGCTAATGAGTGCTACCAGGTCTGCGGCCCCGTAGAGCGACATGTTGATCTTGCCCGATGCGGAGATCGACGCTGCGGCAAGCAGCAGCCCAATGAGCATGGCACCGGAGTCCCCCATGAAGATGCGCGCCGGTTCGAAGTTGTGGGGCAAAAAGCCCGCGCAGATACCGACGAGCAACGTGCAGATAATCGCCGGCGGGTACGCGGAGACCGCCCCGCCCTGGTCATGGAGAACTGACAGCGAATAGACGAGGATCGCCATCCCGGCGATCATGCCCAGCCCCGCGGCGAGGCCGTCGATGCCGTCAACGAAATTCACTGCGTTGATCAGCAGCACAGTAAACAGCGCACTCAAGACCATGCCCTGGACTTCGTCCAAAATCAGGGTGGTGCCCTCCCCGATTGGTACGTAAAACACCGTAAAGGCAATCCCCAAGATGGACATGATGATCGCAGCAGCGAATTGCCCGATGAGTTTGGGTAACGCGCCGAGCTCGTAGAGGTCGTCAACAATTCCGACAGCAACGACGGCGGCACCGCCGACGAGCACTGCAGTCATCTCTGGGGTGACTGGAGCGAACCCGCGGGTCAGTGCGGGCAGTTGCTGCGCGAGAACAAACGCGCCAGCGAACCCTGTAAACATGGCCAGTCCACCGAGCGACGGCGTTGGCTGGGTGTGAACGTCGCGCTGGCGGATCTCCGCGACGCGTCCTGTGCGCACGAGAGCTGAACGCACCACACCTGTGGCCAGGTACGTGATCGCAGCCGCGACGAGTAGCACGAGTGCGAGCTCGCGAAGCGGCACACCAGCTCCGGACATCCCCTGAAAACTCCCCCGCTACTTTCGACGCAACGACTCTGGGTCAAGCCCTAAGATTTCACCAATGCGCTCGACCGGGATCGCGCCTTCGCGCAAAATCACCGGCTGAGGCTTCGAAATATCAATGATGGTCGAAGGAGTGCCAACCTCGGCCTCTCCCCCGTCGAGGTACACGCCAATCGCATCGCCAAACTGCGCCTTGGCCTCTGCTGCGGCCTGTGCCGGCGGGTTGCCGGAGATGTTGGCAGACGACACCGCCATCGGTCCGGTTTCTTGCAACAGTTCAAGTGCGAGCGGTTGGTTCGGCATGCGTAGCAGCACGGTGCCACGTGTATCGCCAAGGTTCCACGGCAGACTCGGTGCCTCAGGCACGACGATGGACAACCCACCGGGCCAGAACGCCTCCACGAGTGTCTTCGCGGTGTCGGAAAACTCCCGCACGAGCCCCTGGATGGTCGACCAGCTGCCCACGAGCACCGGCACAGGCATGTCGGGGCCACGGCGCTTGGTAGCCAACAGCGTGGCTACGGCGTCGTTGTTGAAGGCGTCGCAGCCGATTCCGTAGACGGTGTCTGTCGGCAGGACGACGCAACGGCCGGCTCGCACAGCGTCCGCGGCCGCGCGCACCGCGTCGTCGCGAACCTGCGGATCAAGGCAGTTATAGATCGCGGACATAGTGCTCCTTCATGTTCTGAAAGTTACCGGGCTAGCTTACTCGCCGTGACAAACCGGGCTCGGCCGGTCAGGTCCTCGACCACACTCGGCGGGCCGAATGCGCCGTGGTCGCGCACCACATCTTGTACGGCCTCCGACGTGGAATCATCATGCTCAATGCCGAGGTGCCCTCCCGGACGCAGCAGCCGTGCGGCGACCGGAACGAGCCCTCGAATTGCATGCATCCCGTCCGCGCCGGAGAACACCGCCTCATGAGGGTCGGCGTAGACCTCCACGTCTAAGTCACCGGTTTCTGGCACGTACGGCGGGTTGGTGACGACGAGGTCGACGGCACCGTCGAGTTCCCGAAGCAACTCCGGATCGGTCATATCCCCTGGGACAATGCGTATCGACGACGCGTAGTCCCCCACATTTCGCTCCAAGTACGTCCGCGCCTGAGGCGAACGCTCGACCGCGATCACCTGTGCGCGCGGGCACGCCCGGGCGATCGTGATGGCCAACGCACCCGAGCCGGAGCCTAAGTCCACGACGGTTGGGGATTCGGGCGAGGTGGTGTCGTCGCTAAGCAAATGCACCGCCCACTGAGCGAGCACTTCCGTTTCTGGCCGCGGGATAAATACCCCGGGCCCGACGGCGAGGTCGATGTCAACAAACGGTGCTGTGCCGATGATGTGCTGCAACGGCTCGCGAGCCGCGCGTCGGGCAATGAGTTTGGCGTAGGCCTCGTCGAAGTCCGTAGGCGCGTCGGCGAACATGAGCTGCATCGGCGGCACCCCGATCAAGTGCGCGGCGAGCAGGCGTGCGTCGACTTCAGGCGACGCAACGCCCGCGCCAGCAAGGGTCTGCGCGGCGCGGGCGATGGTGTCGCGGAGGCTATTCGGCTTCAAGGCGCTCCTGGCGCTCGTGCGTCTGCAGCGCCGTGATCAGATCGTCCATGTTGCCGTCGAGCACCGAGTCAAGGTTGTTGGCCTTGTAGTTAATGCGGTGATCCGAAATACGGTTCTCCGGCCAGTTGTAGGTGCGGATGCGCTCCGAGCGGTCCATCGTGCGCACCTGCGATGCGCGGCCCTCGGCCTCTTCGGCTTCCTGCTTCTCGCGCTCAATCTGGTCGAGACGAGCCTGCAGCACCTGCATCGCACGAGCACGGTTCTGGATCTGAGAACGCTCGTTCTGACAGGTCACGACGATGCCAGTCGGCAGGTGCGTGATACGCACGGCAGAGTCGGTGGTGTTCACGCCCTGGCCGCCCTTGCCCGAGGAGCGGTAGACATCGACGCGAAGGTCCTTCTCGTCGATGTTGACGCTTTCAACCTCGTCTGGCTCCGGGAAGACGTATACGCCTGCGGCCGAGGTCTGGATGCGGCCCTGCGATTCCGTCACCGGAACGCGCTGCACACGGTGCACGCCACCTTCAAACTTCAGCATCGACCACGCACCGTCACGCGACGGGGTCTTCGCCTTCACCGCGACGGTCATGTCCTTCACACCACCCAGATCAGACTCGGCAACGTCGAGGACCTCCCAGGTCAGGCCGTGCTTTTCGCAGTACTTCTGGTACATGCGAGCCAAATCGCCAGCGAACAGCGCGGCCTCTTCACCGCCTGCGCCTGCTTTGAGCTCCATGATGATGTCATCACCATCGTGCTCGTCGCGCGGCGCCAGCAGGTCAGCCAACTCCTCCTCGAGGCGCACAATCTCGTCCTCTAAGCGCTTGGCCTCCTCCGCGAACTCCTTGTCCTCGGAAGCCATTTCGGATGCCGCCTCGTGGTCATCGCGCGCCTGGTTCAGGGCGTTATTGACGTTGATGATCGGCTGCAGCTCCGCGTAGCGCTTGGAGAGCTTACGGAAGCGGTCCTGGTCACCAGCGACCTCCGGATCGCCCATTTGGGCCTGGATGCCTTCGTATTCGGCGACGTAGTCGTCGACAAGCGAAACATGCGATTTTTCTGCCATTAGGAGTAGTCCTCCTCAGTTTCGGCCTGCGCCATTGGTGCCGAGTTCGCCACACCAATGAGGAACTCGCCGTTCGTCTTGGTCTTCTTCAACTGCTTGATCAGCATGTCAATGGACTGCTGCGGATCAAGCGCAGACAGGATGCGGCGCAGCTTGTGCATGACGCGCGCCTCCTCCGGGCTCATCAGCAGCTCGTCCTTGCGGGTGCCGGACGGGTTGACGTCCACAGCCGGGAACACGCGACGCTCCGCGATCTTGCGGTCGAGCTTGAGCTCGGCGTTGCCGGTGCCCTTGAACTCCTCGAAGATGACGGTATCGCCAGCGGAACCGGTTTCCACCATGGCCGTTGCGATAATCGTCAGCGAGCCACCCTCCTCGATGTTTCGGGCAGCGCCGAGGAAACGCTTCGGCGGGTAGAGGGCGTTGGAGTCCACACCACCGGAGAGAATGCGACCCGATGCCGGCGAGGAGTTGTTGTATGCGCGACCCAAGCGAGTAATCGAGTCGAGCAGCACCACAACGTCTTGGCCCATCTCCACCAGACGCTTCGCACGCTCGATAGCAAGCTCGGCGACAGCAGTGTGCTCTGACGGCGGACGGTCGAACGTCGAGGCAATGACCTCGCCGTTGACGCTGCGCTGCATGTCGGTAACTTCCTCCGGGCGCTCATCGACGAGCACGACCATGAGGTAGCACTCCGGGTTATTCGTGGCGATCGCGTTGGCAATATTCTGCAGGATCGTCGTCTTACCAGCCTTCGGCGGAGACACGATCAGTGCGCGCTGACCCTTACCAATCGGCATGACCAGGTCGATCACGCGCGTGGTCAGGATCTTCGGCTCAGTTTCCAAACGCAGACGACGGTTCGGGTACAGCGGGGTGAGCTTGTGGAACTCCTTGCGTCCCTTCGCATCCTCCGGAGTCTGGCCGTTGATCGTGTCGACGCGAACAACCTGGTTGTAGCTACGACGGTTACGGCCGTTGCCCTGCTGGTGCGACTGCCCGTTGGCGCGAACCTGACCGGTTACCGCGTCGCCGGATCGCAGACCCGCCTGACGGACCAGGCGCTGTGGCACGTACACGTCCGAATTGGACTGACGGTAGCCGGTGGTGCGGATGAACGCGGAGCCGTTGTCCTGCACATCCGCGATACCTGCAACCTCCTGCAGGTCCTCCGGGTCGAAGTGCTGTTCGTTGCCGCCACCTTGGTTGTTGTTGCCGCCGTGATTGTCACGGTTGCGATTACGGTTACGACGACCGCGACGCCCACGACGACCGCCACCCTGGTGGTCGTCATCGTTATCGTCGCGGTGGTTGTTGCGGCCGCCACGGTTGTTGCCGTTGTTACGGCCACCGCGGTCGTTATTGTCACGGTTGTCACGGTTGTCACGGTTATCGCGATTGTCGCGGTTCTCGTCGCGGTTATCCGTGGTCTCGGATTTCTCGGACTGCCCGTCCTTGCCGTCCTTCGCGTCGCTCGCGTCGCCACCCTGCGCATTGTCCTCATGCTGGTGACGCGCACGGTTTCGACGAGCACGGCGCGCTGCGGAACGCGAAGCTCCCCGCGAATCGTCGTCATGAGAATTGTCGGTCGCCTTGTCAGCGTTTTCTGCAGGCTTGTCGGTCTTGTCGGCCTTGCGCTCTGCACGCTCGGAAGCAGCTGGCGCCTCCGCGTTATCGGCCTCCACCTTTTGCGGTGCAGCCTTCTTGGGAACCTGGCCGGTAGTAATTGCCTGGATCAACTCCCCCTTACGCAGCCCCGAAACGCCCTTCAGGCCTTTCTCGGCGGCAATTTTGCGCAGCTCCGGAATCTTCATAGCGGCCAAGTCTGCCGCGGTACCGGTGTCGGTCACGTGTGTCCTTTCGTCGCTCAACCAGCAGGTTCTCGCGTAGTTAACACGCGACGGTGCATGCTGGAAGCGGTGCGTTTCATCGGGATTGGACTGAAGTAAAACTTTGTAGCCCTGCCGGATCTCACGGGGTGCGGGAGCAAAAATCGCCGCTGTGCCCGCCATCGCATCCCCACCTGGGACAACCCCTGCCGGGTGCGGTTCGCACGATCCTGCGCAAAGTGTAGCGCATTTGCGTCCGCGGTTTAATCCGGGGCGTGTCGCATTGCTTCGCTAACATTGCCAACATGCTTTCAACGATGCAGGAAGTGCCCTTTTCCGTCGCACGCATTCTCGAATACGGCAGGACTGCGCACGCGACAACGAAGTGCACCACATGGCGCACTGATGGCGCGGAAGAAACGACGTTCGCCGAAATCGGCGCCCGCGCTTCGGCCTTCGCCCACGCCCTGCATGATGACCTCGGCATTGATAGCGATCAACGCGTCGCCACCATGCTGTACAACTGCTCTGAGCACCTCGAGGTGATGTTCGCTGTCGCCGCCAAGGGCGCTGTGTTTACGCCGCTAAATATCCAGTTGATGACGGACCAGATTGCCTACGTTGCCAACCACTCTGAGGCTGAACTGATCGTTGCCGATCCGCGTCTTGCGGAGAAGTTAGGCAACGTTGTGGAGCTTTGCCCCAAGGTTCGCGCGGTGGCATTTACAGGTGCCGAACCGATTACAGACGCCGCGGCGTATCTGCCAGAGCATGTCGCTGTGTACAGCTACGAGGAGCTTCTCGACGGCCGCTCGACAAAGTACGACTGGCCCGAACTCCCGGAGAACACCGCCGCTGCCTTGGTCTATTCAACAGCAACGACCGGCGCACCGAAGGGCGTCGCCTACTCCCACCGCGCGTTGTGGCTAGAAGCGACCGGCCTTCGCGCAACGGACTCACTGGCGGTCACGCACGGTGAGACGTTTTTGTGCTGCATCCCGATCTATCACGTGCTCAGTTGGGGCGTACCGTTCGCCGCATTTCTCGCGGGAACTCCCCTGGTTCTGCCCGATTCGGACGTGTCTGCCCCGACACTGGCAAAACTCATCGCCAGCACGCACCCGCGCGTGGCACACGGCGTGCCCACCTTGTGGATCCAGCTAATGGTCCACTACCTGCACAATCGCCCAGAGCGAATGAGTCTGCAGGAGATCTTCGTCGGCGGTTCCCCTGCCCCACCGGCGCTGATCAAGGTGTGGGAGGAACGCTACGGCGTGGATATCGTCCACTGCTGGGGCATGACGGAAACCACCACGGTCGGCACAGTGGCGCGTCCGCCATCGGGCGCTTCTGGTGAGGCGCGCTGGTCCTACCGCATTTCCCAGGGACGCTTTGCCCCGTCACTGGAATACCGCGTGGTCAACGATGGCCAAGTCATGGCGTTTAACGACTTGACCCAGGGTGAGATTCAGGTCCGTGGCAATATGGTCGCCGCAGGCTACTACCACTCACCCACGCAAGAACCGGGCGAGATCGCTTCCACCTTCCGGGGCGAAGAAGTTGATGACGTGCGCGCACACTTCACTGCCGACGGCTGGCTGCGTACCGGCGACGTAGGCACAGTCACCAACGCCGGGTTTATGACGCTCTACGACCGTGCCCGCGACGTCATTCGCTCCGGCGGCGAGTGGATCTACTCCGCACAGGTGGAAAACCTCATTATGGAGTCTGAGGAAGTCGTCGAATGCGCAGTCATCGGCATCCCGGACCCCAAGTGGGGTGAGCGACCGCTGGCGGTGACCAAGCTTCTCTCGGGCATTGAGCCGACAAAGGAGACTGCCGCACGACTCCGCGAGTCGCTCGCAGACACGTTGCCGAAGTGGATGGCGCCTGAGTATTGGACGTTTGTGGAATCAATCGACAAAACGTCCGTAGGCAAGTTTGACAAGAAGGACCTGCGCAAGCACCTGCAGCGCGAGGAGTTCGACATCATCGCCTTGCCCGGACCAGGCAGCCGGCCGAAGGCGACGTCGTAAAGCAATGTGCTCTTACGCCCGGGTCTCTTGCGCCCTGTTGCGACTAAGCAGAACAACCACTCCACCAATCACTGCAAGCAACAACACACTCGCACAGGCTGATCCGTGCTCCCCGGGACTTACACGGTTTCTACCTGATGCACGAGGCGTTTCGCTCCCGTCATAATGCCGCACAAAAACGATGCCCCGGGGTACGCATGTGCACCCCGGGGCATCAAAGCATTTGCGCTAGTCGCGCAGCAGTTCTGCGGTCACCGGTCCTGCGACGTCGAGTTCGATGACGCGGAGGCCGGCGGCGCGGGCGTCGTCGAGAAGCGCAGGCTCAATGGGCTCAGTGATGAGTACGAGTGCGGTCGGACCTGCGCCAGACAGGTATGCCGCGTAGCCGCGGTTGCGCAGGCGGTTGACCCACTCCGCAGTCACCGGAAGGACGTCGGCGCGGTACGGCTGGTGCAGACGGTCGCGGGTGCCCTCGAACAACAGGTTCGGGTGGTGCTGCAGCGCAGCCGTCATCACAGCGGTGCGCGAGACGTTGAACCGCGCATCGGTGTGGGTGACGTGGCTCGGCAGGACCTTGCGCACCGCATTGGTGGATGCGTGGAAGTCCGGGACGAGGGCTACGGCCTTGATGGACTCGTCGACAGGAATGCGCACGGCACGGTAGGACGGCTTCGAGCGCCCATCGACCGGAATGTCGGTCCAGGACACCACTGCCCCGCCGAGCACGGATGCACCCGCGTTATCCGGGTGGCCCTCAAACTCGGACGAGAGCTGCACGACGGTGTCCTCATCCAGCGGCGAGCCTGCGAGCGTATTCGCAGCGACGACACCTGCGGCTGCCGCGGCAGCAGACGAGCCCAGGCCGCGCGACTGCGGGATCTGGTTGTGGCACACCACGCGCAGACCCGGCGCCCGCACATCCGCGGCAATCAGGCCAGAGTTGATCGCTTTGACGATCAGGTTCGAGCTATCGCGCGGCAGATCGTCGGCTCCCTCGCCGAAGATCTCCACTTCGAGGCCAGACTCGATGACTTCTACCTCGAGCGTGTCGTAGATGCTCAGCGCCAGGCCGAGGGTGTCGAAGCCGGGACCAAGGTTCGCGGACGAACCTGGCACCTTCACTCGTGCTTTCAGGCCTACTTCAAGATCGGTTGCCATGACGGAGTGCTCCTTTAAGCGTCGAGGCGGATGACGGAGTTGACGGCCTTCACATCATCGTGGCCGGTGAGCTCTTCGACGATGCCGTTCAGGGCAGCTTCACGTGCGCCGTGCGTGACGACGATCAGGTGTGCCTCGTCGCCAGACTCCTCCTGACGGACCGCGGAAAGCGACACCCCTGCCTTAGCAAAGCGAGCCGTGAGGTCTGCGAGCACGCCGACGCGGTCGTTGACGGTCATGTTGATGTGGTAGCGCGTGGTCACATCGTCAAACGCCACAATCGGGTAGTCCGCGTACGGGTTCTCCGCTGGCGCGCGGCCACCGTGGACCTTGTTACGGGCTGCACCGACAAGATCGCCCAACACTGCGGAAGCGGTTGGGGCACCGCCGGCGCCGTTGCCGTAGAACATCAGGCGGCCGGCTGCTTCTGCCTCGACGAAGATGGCGTTGTAGCTCTTGTCCACCGTTGCCAGCGGGTGCTCGTTCGGCACCAGCGTCGGGTGCACACGCGCGTTAATGCCGGTGGTGTTGCCGTTTTCGTCCAAGAGACGCTCACAGATGGCCAGCAGCTTAATCGTCTGGTTGGACTTCTTCGCTGCCGCGATGTCGTCTGCGGTGATCTTGGTGATGCCCTCGCAGTGGACGTCGTCGAACGTCACACGGGTGTGGAAGCCCATGGACGCAAGGATCGCTGCCTTGGAGGCCGCGTCGTGGCCTTCGACGTCCGCAGTCGGGTCAGCCTCGGCGTAGCCCAAACGGGTTGCCTCAGCCAGCGCCTCCTCGTAGCTCGCGCCGGTGGAAGCCATCGCGTCCAGGATGAAGTTCGTGGTGCCGTTAACAATGCCGGAGATGCGCTGCACCTGGTCGCCCGCGAGCGAACGGCGCAGCATGCCGACCACGGGGATCGCGGCAGCGACGGCTGCTTCGTAGTACAGGTCGACGCCGGCTGCGTTCGCCGCGTCTGCTAACTCGGAGCCGTGTGCCGCGACAAGTGCCTTATTCGCAGTTACGACAGACTTGCCGGCGTTGAGAGCCTCAAGCACCAGCTTGCGTGGATAATCAATACCGCCGATGAGCTCAACGACAATGTCTACGTCGTCGCGTGTGACCAGTTCGCTCGCATCCGCAGTCAAGTAAAGTCCCTGGACTTCAGGCGCGTTCTTGTGCTTGTCCACGTCGGAGACAGCCACGCCACGGACCTCGATCGGGCCACCGATGCGATTTTCCAAGTTCGAAGAGAATTCGCTGAGCAGGCGCAGCACTTCCGTGCCCACGGTGCCCTTACCCAACACGGCAATACCCACCGGGGTGCCGATGCCCTTGCCGGGGTAGTTTCCGTTGATGCCTTCAGCGCTGGCAACTGTCATGGTCAGGATGCTCCTTTTCGTTGCTGCAAAGTACAGGTTTGAACCGCTTGGTCTACTATCGCTTAAGCAAGCACTCAGGTCAATTAATATTCGCGGGCCAACAGGTCTTCCACAGTCTCGCGGCGCACCATCGGGGTGATCTGTCCGCCGCGCACGGACACGACAGCCGGACGTCCAAACGCGTTGTAATTCGAAGCCATGGAGTAGCAGTACGCGCCAGTCGCAGCCAACGCAATGAGATCGCCGGAGGAAATATCATTCGGCCACTTCGCATTCTCTACGAGAATGTCGCCGGACTCACAGTGCGAACCAACCAGGCGGGTATCGGTGTTGTCACCGTCGACGAAGCGGTTGACCACGCGGGCGTCGTAAAGCGCCCCGTAGAGCGCAGGGCGAATGTTGTCGCTCATGCCACCATCGACCGCGATGTAGCGACGAGATGTAGTGAACGAAGTATCGACGTCCTTAATCACACCCGCGGTGTACACCGTCACCGCAGAAGGACCAGCAATCGCACGTCCCGGCTCCACAACCACAGTCGGCGCGGCGATGCCGAGCTCGTCAGCGACATCCTGCACGGACGCAAGCAGGTCGCGCGCAACAGCCGCGACGTCGAGCGGCTGCTCCCCTGACATATAAGCAATGCCGTAGCCGCCGCCCAGATCAAGGTAGCCAAGCGCGACACCGCAGGTCTTCCACACTTCTGCGTACAGACCGAGCACGCGCTCTGCAGCCAGTTTGAAGCCTTCAGCGTCGAAGACCTGGGAGCCGACGTGGCAGTGCAGGCCGGTCAACTGCAGCGAATCTGAGTCAATTGCTGCCACGGCCGCAGCAAGTGCGTCGCCAGTGGCCAGGGAAATGCCGAACTTCTGGTCTTCGTGGCTCGTCGCAATGAACTCGTGCGTGTGCGCATCCACGCCGGGCTTCACTCGGATGAACACATCTTGGATGACACCGGCCTCGCGGGCGACAGCTTCCAGTTGCGCTAACTCCTGGTGAGAGTCGATGACCACATGCCCCACGCGCGAATCCACGCATAGGCGCAGAAACTCGTCGGACTTGTTGTTGCCGTGAACAGTGATGCGTTCCGGCGGGAAATCGGCTGCAAGTGCGATGCGGAGCTCGTTTTCACTCGCCACATCGAGGGCAAGACCTTCCTCATCCACCCAATGTGCAATGTGTCGGGTCAAAAAGGCCTTCGACGCGTAGTGCACATTTTCCGGCGCACGGAATGCTTCCGCCATGTCGCGGCAGCGAGAGCGGAAATCGTCCTCATCCACGACGACAACCGGGCTGCCGTATTCGGTGACGATCTCAGGCAGTGGCACACCAGCGATGGTCACTACCCCGTCTTCTTCACGCTTGGCGTTTCGCGGCCAAACGTGTGTGGGCAGTTCGTTGAAGTCGCCCTCGTCGGTGCTGTACGGGGTGGATACGAAAACAGTCATTACATCCGCTCCGGGGCGCTCACGCCGATCAGGCCCAGCGCGTTTGCAATCACCTGGCGTGTCGCCATCGCAAGTGCGAGACGTGCCGTGTGGATCGGCTCCGGCGCCTCGCCGGCCTTCGGCAGGATCTGGCAGGAGTCGTAGAACTTGTGGAAGGCGCTGGCCAACTCTTCGGTGTAGCGGGCAATGCGGTGCGGCTCGCGCAGCTCCGCGGCGGCGCGCACGACTGCAGGGAACTCACCGATCGTGCGGATCAGGTCACCTTCCTTCTCGTGGGTCAGCAGGCCCAAGTCGATGTCCGCGACGTCGGGCAGCGTCACGCCGGCTTCCTTGGCCTTACGCTCAATCGAGCACAGGCGCGCGTGGCCGTACTGGACGTAGTAGACGGGGTTGTCGGAGGACTGCTTCGTCCACAGATCTAGGTCGATATCCAGCGAGGAGTCCACAGAGGAGCGCACCAGCGAGTAGCGCGCGCCATCCACGCCAATGGCGTCGACAAGATCCTCAAGCGTGATCACGGTGCCTGCACGCTTGGACATCTTCACCGCCTGGCCGTCGCGCACGAGGTTGACCATCTGGCCGATGAGCACTTCGACGGCGTCCGCGTTGTAGCCCAGCGCCTGCGCCGCAGCCTTCAGACGTGCGATGTAGCCGTGGTGGTCCGCACCCAACATATAAATGGCAAGCGTGTGGTCGCGGTCGAACTTGTCCGCAACGTAGGCGATGTCGCCGGCGATGTATGCCGCGTCGCCGTCGGACTTGATCACCACACGATCCTTGTCGTCGCCAAAGTCAGAGGAGCGCAGCCACCACGCGTTGTCAGCCTCATACAGGTTGCCGTTTTCCTTCAGGGTGGCAATCGCCTTATCCACCGCACCCGATTCGAACAGCGAGTTCTCGTGGAAGTACACGTCGAAGTCCACGCCGAAATCGTGCAGCGACTGCTTAATCTGCGCGAACATCATCTCCACGCCAGCAGCGCGGAAGGTCTCCTGCACTTCAGCATCAGTGCCTTCGAGAGCATTGGGCTGCTTTTCGACGACCGCCTGAGCGATCTCGCGAATATAATCGCCCCCGTAACCATCCTCCGGGGTTGGATCCCCCTTGGCAGCAGCAACCAACGAACGCGCGAAGCGGTCGATCTGGCCACCGTGGTCGTTGAAGTAGTACTCGCGGGTCACCTTCGCGCCCGAAGCCTCAAGCACGCGGCCCAGCGAGTCACCCACCGCAGCCCAGCGGGTACCGCCGAGGTGAATCGGGCCGGTCGGGTTCGCCGAGACGAATTCCAGGTTCACCTTCTCGCCGGCGTAGATGTCGGAGTTGCCAAACGCGGCACCCTCCTCGAGCACCTTGGCTACCAGCTGGCCCTGGGCGTCTGCGGCGAGGCGCAGGTTAATAAAGCCGGGCCCTGCGATCTCAGCGGCGGCGATGGCCGGGTCCTCTGCCAAGACCTCTGCAAGCCAGCCTGCGAGTTCGCGCGGGTTCGTGCCCGCCTTCTTCGCCACTTGCAGTGCAATGTTGGTGGCGTAGTCGCCGTGCTCCGGATTTCGCGGGCGCTCCACAGTCACGGTGTCGGGGACAACAGAGGCGTCGAGATCATGGTCTGCAAGCACGCGCTCTGCGGCGGCTTTTACGGTGGTGGCAAGTTCTGCTGGCGTCATGGGCATGCAGTGTAATTGAGGGCTTTGACACGGGCGCATACGGATGGTCGTCGATACGCAAAGTGCGCTAATTCACATCCCCCTTGAGGGGCAAATCTTTTCACTTCGCTGCCTTGTTTGGCATATTTAGCCCATCGGGTCTCGCACGCCGAGGCCACGGTCACCCGTTTCTTTTTCCGTTCCTGTCTCGAAAGAGCCCTGTTTTATGGACCAATTCCAAATCTTCACCGACGCAGTCGGTGGCAGCACTGGTCTGTCGGCATTGGTGTCTACCCTGCCGCTGTTGACCTTCTTCATCATGCTGCTCGGCGTGAAAGCTCGCGCTCACACCTCGGGTTTTGTTGCACTTATCGTTGCAATTCTCGTGGCCATCTTCGGCTTCCATATGCCGACCGCGTTTGCCATCTCTTCCGCGTTCCGCGGTGGCCTGTTCGGCCTGTTCCCCATCGTCTTCGTCATCCTGACGGCCATCTGGTTCTACCAGATCACGGTCGCTTCGGGTCGTTTCGAGGACCTTCGTCTTGTGTTCGACAAGATGGGCAACGGTGACGTTCGCATCCAGGCGATGCTCATCGCCTTCTGCTTCGGTGGCCTGCTTGAAGCCCTCGCCGGCTTCGGTGCCCCGGTTGCTATTACCGCGACGATGATTCTCACGCTCGGCATCCCGCCGCTGAAGGCCGCCACCGTGGTGCTCATTGCGAACACTGCGCCTGTGGCGTTCGGCGCCGTCGCTATTCCGATTACCACCGCAGGTGATGTGGGTGGTCGTACGCTGGAGCAGACCGAGAACATCGCCGCCATCGTCGGCCACCAGACCCCGGTTCTGGCGTTCTTCGTGCCGTTCATCATTGCGCTGCTTATCGACGGCTTCCGTGGCGTCAAGGAAACCGCCCCGGCCGCAGGTGTCATCGGTCTGGCTTTCGCTATCGCCCAGTGGTGGACCTCTAACCACTTCGCCTACCAGCTCACCGACGTCATTGCCTGCATCGTCGCACTTGGCGCTGCGTTCGTGCTGCTGCGTTTCTGGCAGCCGCGCGGTGTGGAAGCCATGCGCGAGCGCCTTGGCCTCGAGCCGTACGCTGACGAAAATGACGACACTGAAGTGCTCACCGGCAGCCGCGTCTGGATGGCACTCATGCCGTACGCAATCGTCGTTGTCGTGTTCGGCCTGGCAAACCTGGGCACCACGATTCCAACCTGGCTCAAGCAGTTCACGATCTCGTTCCCGTGGCCAGTCATCGATGGCCAGCTGCTCAACGCTGCAGGCGAGCCGGTTAACACCGACTACTCGTTTGCCTACATCAACAACCCGGGCTCGCTGATGGTCATTTCCGCCATCATCGTCTCTATCGCCTACATGGTGTTCAACGACAACGGCCGCTACAGCCTCACGTGGGGCCAGGTGGGCAAGGAATTCGTCGACACCGCATGGAAGATGCGCTGGTCCGCCGTCACCATCATGCTGGTGCTCGCACTGGCGTACGTGATGAACTACTCGGGTCAGACCGTGACCATTGGTGAGTTCTTCGCCAACCTCGGCCCGGCATTCGCGTTCTTCGCCCCGATGCTTGGCTGGGTCGGCGTGGCTGTGACTGGTTCTGACACCTCCGCGAACGCCCTGTTCGCCAACCTCCAGGTCACCGCCGCGAACAACCTTGGCCTCAACCCGGATCTCATGCTGGCTGCTAACACCACCGGTGGTGTTGTGGGCAAGATGATCTCCCCGCAGTCCCTCGCAATTGCCGCTACCGCGGTGAGCATGGAGGGCAAGGAATCCGAGATTTTCAAGAAGGTCGTGGGCTGGTCCTTCGGCTTCTTGCTCGCAGTGTGCGTGATAGTCTTTCTGCAGTCGAACGTTCTAGAGGTCCTTGCTCCGGTCGTTCCGTAACTGCCATCCTTTTACGGTGCTCCCGAGGTCCAAGTGACCTCGGGAGTTTCGTCGTTTTCCCTGAGATTTCCCATGATAGGAGCCCGAAATGCGAGTAGCTCTGTTTTCTACTTGTATCGGCGACGCCCTCTTCCCTGACGCGCATAAGGCCTCGGCCATTGTGCTTTCCCGTCTCGGCTACGAGGTTGTCTTCCCCGAGCAACAAACCTGCTGCGGCCAGATGCACGTCAACACTGGCTACAAAGAACAAGCTGTCCCAATCATTGAGACGTACGTCGATGCCTTTGCCGACTCGTCGATTGACTACGTTGTGGCTCCTTCGGGCTCCTGCGCGGGCGCTGTCCGCGAGCAGCACGTCGAGCTTGCGGAGCGTTTCGGCTCCAAGGCGCTTGTCGACGGCGCAAAGATCGCCTCGAAGAAGACCTACGATCTCTCCGAATTCATCGTTGATGTCGCCGGCACCTACGACGTGGGCGCATTCTTCCCGCACCGCGTGACCTACCACTCCTCTTGCCACTCCCTGCGCTTCCTTAAGGTCGGCGACCGTCCGACCGAGCTGCTGCGTCACGTTGAGGGCCTGGAGCTTGTGGATCTGCCGAACTCCGAGGAGTGCTGCGGTTTCGGCGGCACCTTCTCGGTGAAGATGCCTGAGGTGTCTTCCGCGATGGTGTCCGACAAGGTCCGCCACATCAAGGAGACCCAGGCTGAGTTTGTCACCGCTGGTGACTCCTCTTGTTTGATGAACATCGGTGGTGCGCTGTCCCGCCAGCACCAGGGCATCCGTGCGGTGCACATGGCTGAGATCCTCGCCTCCACCAAGGAGCACCCGCTGACCCCGACGTCTGCGGTGTACACGAAGGAGAAGATGCTGTGAAGGTTGCACTCGGACAGCCCACGATGCCGCCGTTTGCCAACGGCCCGGCTCACCTGCGCGGCAAGGAGAAGTTCCAGAAGGCTGCGCACCACGAACTTAACGACGTCACCAAGCGCCGTAACTACCAGTACGCCACCACGACCATTCGTGTGAAGCGTCAGAACGTTGTCGACGAGCTGGATGACTGGCAGCAGCTGCGCGAAGCAGGCTCCACCATTAAGCGCGACGTTGCGGCACGTATGCCCGAGCTGCTTGAGCAGTTCGAGGAGAACGTGACCAAGCGCGGTGGCCACGTCCACTGGGCTCGCGACTCCAAGGAAGCCAACGAGATCATCCAGGGCCTGATCAAGGAGACTGGTGAGGACAAGGTCGTCAAGATCAAGTCCATGGTAACCCAGGAAATCGCTCTGAACGACGAGCTGGAAAAGGCTGGCATCTTCGCTCAGGAGACCGACCTGGCTGAGCTCATTGTGCAGCTCGGCGAGGACTTCCCGTCCCACATTCTCGTCCCGGCGATCCACCGCAACCGTGCGGAGATCCGCGACATCTTCGCAGCGAAGATGCCGAACACAGATGAGACGCTGACCCAGGAACCTGCCGAACTCGCAGAGGCTGCACGTCAGTACCTGCGCCAGCAGTTCATGGAGGCAAAGGTTGCCATCTCCGGTGCCAACTTCGGTTGCGCCGACACCGGCACTGTCTCCATCGTCGAGTCCGAGGGCAACGGCCGTATGTGCCTGACCCTGCCGGAGACGCTTATCACCGTGATGGGCATTGAGAAGCTCCTGCCGAGCTTCGACGACCTGGGCGTGTTCCTGCAGCTGCTGCCGCGCTCCTCTACCGGTGAGCGCATGAACCCGTACACCTCCCTGTGGTCCGGTGTGACCGAGGGCGACGGCCCGCAGAACTTCCACATTGTTCTGTTGGACAACGGTCGTACCGCCGCAATGTCTAACGAGATCGGCCGCGAGGCACTCAAGTGCATCCGCTGCTCGGCTTGTTTGAACGTCTGCCCGGTCTACGAGCGTGCAGGTGGCCACTCCTACGGTTCCACCTACCCGGGCCCGATTGGTGCAATCCTGACCCCGCAGCTCACGGGCATCGATTCGTCTGATGACCCGAACGGTTCCCTGCCGTACGCGTCCTCGCTGTGCGGACGCTGCAACGAGGTTTGCCCGGTGAAGATCCCGATCACCGACATTCTGCTGGAGCTGCGCTACCAGAAGGCGAAGAACGAGCCGAACCGTATGGAGCAGGCTGCGTTCGCGTCGCTGGCTCAGGTGTGGGGCCGCAGCAACGTGTGGAACCGTCTGGTCCGCATGGTTGCGCTTGGTCGTGTGCTCGGCGGCTTTAACGGCAAGATCGAGACCATGCCGCCACCGATCTCCGGCTGGACTGGTTACCGCGATGTTGCGGTGCCGCCGAAGAAGTCCTTCCGCCAGTGGTGGGAGACGGACGAGGCGAAGCGTCTGCTGTCCGAGGCACGTGAGCAGGGCATTCCGAATGGCCAGAAGGTCAACACCGAGCCAATGGAGGAGGAGAAGTAAATGTCTACCGCAACTGGTAATGCTGCAGGCTCCCCCGCCCGCGATGCTCGCAACGAGGCGGCGAAGCGCGAGATTCTCAAGCGCATCCGCAACGCCCACAAGCTCTCTAACGTTCCGGAGCATGTCGAGGTTGTCCGCGAGTACCGCACCTCGTCCGACATCAAAGGCGAGGAGCTGCGCGAGATCCTCATCGACCGTCTTGTGGACTACAAGGCTGACGTTGTGGAAACCACCGAGCAGACGCTTCGCGACGACCTGCTGAAGGTGCTTGCAGACCGCAAGTGCAAGGACGTTGTCTACGCACCGGGCCTGGATGCCTCCCTGTTCGACGGTTTCTCCGGCACTGCCCGTCCGGATGACGTCACGTCGGATCCGCGCGCGCTGGGCGATGTGGACGCCGTGGTGACGGATTCTCACGTCACCTCCGCACAGACAGGCTCCATCGTGCTGGAGGCCGGCGACGTGTGCGGCCGCCGCGCACTGTCTCTGGTTCCGGACCGCCACATCTGCATCGTGCGTGCAGATTCCGTGGTCTACGGTGTGCCGGAGATGATCGCCCGTATCAACCCGGAGCACCCGGCCACGATGATTTCTGGCCCGTCCGCTACCTCCGACATCGAGCTCGTGCGTGTCGAGGGTGTGCACGGCCCGCGTGACCTCATCGTCATGGTCGTGAAGTAACACTCCCTCTTCCCCGGCGCCTTCGCCGGGGTGAGATACACGAAATGGCCGGTCCCTTTTGGGGCCGGCCATTTCGCTGTCATTGTTTCCCGTGTCACGCCGTTCCCGCGGCGCACAATCATTATGAAACACCGGTGTTGAGAAACCATGGCGTGTGGCTGAGAGTGTCCTGAGGGTTTCGTCGTGAAGCGCTGCACCAATTTCTTCTGCCCACACACGGGGTGCTAGTGTGATCGGCATTGTCTCCGTAGCTCAGTGGATTAGAGCATTGGTTTCCGGTACCAAAGGTCGCAGGTTCGAATCCTGTCGGGGACACCATCTAACCAGGGACATCTTCTCCCTGCCACGGGTGTGACGTATGCAGTTTCGCTACCTGAAACAGCGTGATCAGCGGATTGTCGCGAGATCCGACCAGCACCAAGAACTCAGGCGTGTTGTCACCATCGCGCCAAAAATCAATCTCGGCGCGCATCATCCCAGCAGATATGCTCGGATTCGGGTTAGCAATCATGAGCGTTCACCTTCCACTGATCAGGGATACGGAAGGTGCCGTCTTCGAGGTAGTGGTCCTTCCAATCCAAAATGACACGAGTCCATCGATCAGGGTTGGATTCTTGCCATGAATGGTCATGCTCGATCTCGGTGTGTGCATCGAGCAAGCATGCTGCTGCTTCCGTTACGTCATCTGCCAAAGTTTGCGAGAAATCTTCCGCGAACTCGACATCTGCCCATCGAATGAAAGGCAAGAGAAATTCTCACACGGTGGTTCCACCACAGTGCCATCCGGCAAGTACTCGTAACCGATGACGGTTGCGTCCCTTAGTGTGGTGTAACGCTTCCTGATGGTGGGCCCTGGAAAATGCAGGGGCGGCCACCGTAAGTCAACCTTTCGACTCAACTACCACATCTCACCGAAAGGCACATGACGATGACCGCTGCACCGCATTCTATCGACCCGGCAACCTATTTGGATGATCTGCTCGCCCAAGCGTCTCCGGATCTGATGCGCCAGATGCTGCAAGGGTTTATCAACCAGATCCTCTCCGCCCAAGCCGACACCGTCTGCGGCGCCGAATACGGTGTCGCCTCCACCGAACGCGTCAACCACCGCAACGGGTATCGCCACCGCGACC
>NZ_KV827992.1:159649-160159 GCF_001836265.1 Corynebacterium sp. HMSC036E10 | reverse complement strand
GCCACGGCGCGTTCTTCCCGGACTGGCTGTTAGAGCGCCGCTCACGAACCGAACGGGCACTATCGACCGTGATCGCGACCTGCTACCTCAAAGGGGTCTCCACCCGCAGAATGAACGATCTGGTGGCAACGCTTGGCATTGCCAACCTGTCGAAGTCGCAGGTCTCACGCATGTCGGAAGAACTCGACGAGATGGTCAACGATTTCAAAAACCGCCCACTTGATCCCGGCGGCTACGCCTACCTGTCGTGCGACGCGTTGACGATCAAAGTGCGCGAAGGCGGACGCGTGGTCAAATGCTCAGTACTGCTGGCCACCGGTGTCAACGCCGACGGCTACCGCGAAATGCTCGACATGCACGTTGCCACTGCGGAATCCAATGCTTCGTGGAAAGGCTTTTTCCAAGACTTAAAAGCCCGCGGGCTTTGCGGTGTCTTCCTTGTCACCAGTGACGCTCACGAGGGCATCCAGCACGCGATTTCCGAAGTGCTGCCCGATGCCTCCTGGCAGC
>NZ_KV827992.1:93198-159549 GCF_001836265.1 Corynebacterium sp. HMSC036E10 | reverse complement strand
TTTCCGAAGTGCTGCCCGATGCCTCCTGGCAGCGCTGCCGTACCCATTTTGCGAAGAATCTCTACGAGAAAGTCCCCAAAATGCAGTGGCCGATGGTCTCTGCGATGTTTCAGACGATCTTCCAACAACCTGATGCCCAATCCACTTGGGCTCAGGCCCGTGAAGTTGTTGACTTGTTGGAACCGAAGTTTCCCGAAGTCGCGATCTACCTGGAGAAATCACTTGATGAGGTGCTGGCGTTTACCGCAGCCCCGAAACCAGTCTGGACGAAAGTGTGGTCAAACAACCCCACGGAACGGCTAAACCGGGAAATCCGCCGGCGCACCGACGTTGTGGGCATCTTTCCAAACCGTGAATCCATCATTCGGCTTGTTGGTGCCGTCCTTGCAGAGCAACACGACGATTGGATCCAACAAAAACGCTACATGTCACTGTCCGCACTCGAACACACCAAACACCTCATGCACCACCCAGGAGGCGATCATGGCGACCACCACCAACTAACCGCCTAACCAAAAACCCGAACTTCATACCGAGCCGAAAGCTAGACGGCTACACCACTCCACGGGACTTGACCCAGTCGGGGCACCGGACATCGTAACGGTTTGAACACCTCGACTGTTACCTCGACGCAAATCCGAAAGAAATTTTTAGCCAAGTTTGCTCATTGGAATCTTTAAGATAGCTGCATAGCGAAGCCCGCCTAACCGTTAGCACGAGTTTGCTTTCCCACCGCTGAAGAAACGGCGGAGCCAGCTGAGAAATCAACTATTACCCGACTTGAGGCGTCTTGCAATCATGGAAGATCACTTTATAAATACGGACATCGAGCACAATTTGGACTGGATTTTGTCACCAAATGTCGCAGCGGGATACGCCCCAGAAACCTTTACCCGAGAAGAACCTTATTTTCCTTGTGGAGTAACAGGGCAGCGCTACTTCCCTCATGAATGGACTTCGGCTAGCACATGCCCTGCATGGGTGCAGTTGGATCCAATGCCGGACAACGTCTATGACGCTTGCGCACTACGAGTCATACATCGGAATCAACAGATCGGGTGGGTTCCAGCTGAACACGCGCACCGCCTCGCTCCGTATGTATATTTATTGAAAGCAAATGGAAGCAAGTGCAAGGTTCCCTTAACTAAACCTAAGGTAGAGCGCCTTTGGGACCCAGTAGCCGATCAGCCAAAGCTCTCTGTTCAGATCGGAGTCATGCTCCTGCCGACATCCGATTATCGTGAGGCACTATTTCCCCCGGCTAAACTTTTTCGCCAATTCGACCTCATCTGGAAACTGTTAACAGATGCGGAGCGCGACGAAATTCGCCAAAACAGATACTACCTCGATGACGATATCCCTGAAGTATTAGAACGCTTTACCGCACTAGGCCGAGAGAACACCAACTACCCATTCGTCCTCCCCGCAGAGTCAGACTCGATCATCGCAGAATATCTCACCTGGTATCGGCGCATGATAGACAAATACTCAGCAATGCGAGACAAGGCCCTCCGCAACCTTCATATCGTTACAGAAGCCACGGCCGGTCGCTCATACCGCAGCATCGCTGACGAAACAGCGTTAACTCCATCGACAGTAGGAGATATCAACCGAAAAGGCCGTAACCAGGAACAGTACAAAGCTTGGCAATCGTTGGCGGATGAAATCCCTGGGGACGAGCCGTCTTTAACAAACTATGTTTTACAAGAACACTTTTAAGCCCGGTTGTACCGTTTGGTTTAGCAAATAAAACAGACAGTATGCCCCCTTGTTCACACTTGAACTCTTAAACCCAACAACATCAAAAATTATAATTTGAGGAGCGGTGCGATCGCGCGACTCACCCTAAAGTCTGCAAGTTTTTGAAACTTGCAGGATCAAGATCCAGCATATTTTTACGCCTCTGTTCCGGACCGTTAGAAGCCCAAAATTACTCTCACCTATCACGGCTCCTTGGGAATCCTATACACAATAATTGTTGACACGTCACTATTATTGTCTTACTATCGAGCCTATTGCCAAAACTGGTGACATATCAACAAACTGTCTAGGAGAATCACATGGCTAACCTGACCGGCACCTACAACCTCGACACCGCCCACTCCACCATCGGCTTCACCGTGCGCCACGCCATGGTGACCAAGGTCCGCGGCGAGTTCACTGACTTCGACGCAACGCTCACCATCGCCGAGAACCCGGCCGAGAGCACCGCGACTGGCACCGTGCGCACCGCGACCGTCGATACGAAGAACGCTGACCGCGACGAGCATGTGCGTGGCGACGACTTCTTCGCCGTCGACAAGTACCCCGAGATGACTTTCAACGCCACCGAGTTCAACATCGACCAGGCTGGCAACGGCTCCGTCACCGGCGACCTGACCATTAAGGGCACCACCAAGCCGGTCACGTTTGACGTCGAGACGTTCGGCGTCGAGGAGGACCCGTTTGGCAACACCCGCATCGGCTTCGAGGCACGCACCACCATCAACCGCACGGACTTCGGCATCGACTTCCAGGCACCGCTGAACTCCGGCGGCATGCTGGTCAGCGAGAAGGTCGGCATCGAGATCGAAGGCTCCGGCATCAAGCAGTAGCCCTTATACTCGCCGCCATGGAGCGAAAAGTGTTTACCCGCCATCCAGGCGGTCTACCCGCGGCATTCGTCGCGGGTTTTGTCATTGTGGCAGTCGTCGTTGCAGCGTTGAGCGGCGAACTTTACGGTGCGCTGTTGTTTGGATTCGTGGTGGTGCTTTGGGAGCTCTGGATTTTCTCCCGCAAAGTGGAGCTGGTGCTTGACCACGACTCCCTCACCACCACCCTTGGCAGCCGATCCAGAACCATCTCATATTCGGACATCAAGGACGTGCGCCCCGGAGAAGAACCCAGCCTGATCCACTTCACCGGTATTGCCATGCTGACCGACCAGCCGGACCGCTACGCCGATGCGGACGCGTTCACCCTCGGCGGGCCCACGGTGCGCATCTGTGTCCGCAATGCAGATGACTGTCTCATTGCTGTCGCGGATCAAGACCACGTGCAGCGTGCAATTCGCGAAACAATCGGCGCGTAGCGTGGCGATAACTGACAACTCCGGTAGATTCGGTTAAGCGAAACCTTAGGTATGGAGAAAAGGAGCCTGGCTATGTTGAAGTCGGTCACGAGACGCGTCGTCAAGCGAAGTGCTGCAGCACTCGGCGCGCTGGCACTCACCTTGTCACCACTGACCGCAACCCCTGCTCACGCGCAGCCGACTTCCCCTGTCATTACGTGGGAGTCGTGCCCGTTCTACGTTGATGCCAAGGGCGCACAGTGCGGCCGCATTTTGGTGCCCATGCACTACGACAACCCCAAGGCTGGCGACATCTCCGTTGGCTTTATCAAGATCCCGGCTCAAAATCCGGGTGCACGTCGTGGCGCGATCTTTGGCAACCCAGGTGGGCCAGGTGGCGATGCTTACAGCTTCTTCGGCATGAACGAAGGCATGAAGTGGCCGCAAGAGATGCGCAACGAGTGGGACCTCGTGGCGGTACAACCGCGTGGCCTGATTGGTTCTACTCAGTTGAAGTGCGCTGACCCTGCAATGAACGGCCCTGCTGACATAGCGAAGCTGACATGGGACGCCACGGTCACCCAGGGCGCACTCACCCGCGAACTGTGCGAGAAGCCTCGCCCGGGCTACACCAAGACGATCACCACCTACAACAACGCCCGTGACTGGGACATGGTCCGCTGGGCGCTTGGCTACGACACCATCTCAATCATGGGCCTGTCGTACGGCACGTACTTGGGCTCGGCGTACGCGTCGATGTTCCCCAACCGCACCGACAAGGTCGTCCTCGACTCCGCGATGAACCCGAACGACCAGTGGTCGAAGATCCTGCTGGACCAAAAGGGCGGCTACGAACGTGCACTAAACGAGTACTTCGCGTGGGTCGCCGCAAACGACGCAAAGTACCGCATGGGCAATACCCCACTGAAGGCGTACCAGTACTGGTCGAACGTGGTCGTCGCACAGTCCGGCACTAACCCGACCGTGACCCCACCGCCAGCCCGTGTGGGCGACCTTCCGCCTGCACTCGCGTTTGCCGGCCAAGCGGGCGCAGACGCTATGTCGGCTGCCGGCAAGGCCCGTGTAGAGGGCGAAGGCATTATCTCCCGCATGCTCAACCCGGGTGCGAACCAGGTGTCATCACCGCTGCTGCTGGCCACTCGCAATGTGCTGCCCTCGCCTGCGGACTGGGACTCGCTTGCACGGCTCACCAATGGCTCGCTAAAGCAAGACCAGGCCAAGCCGGCGCCTGAGTTGATGAAGTTCTTGCAAGAGGAGTCCATCGCCCGCAACGAGTTGCTCGCCGTGCAGACCTGCAACGAGAACATCGCTGCGCCGGACTACGGCCTTATCCCGGCCGCGATGTGGGCCAACCAGACCGGCGAGGTCATCACCGCCCCTGCTCTGCAGTTCGGCTCTGGTGTGACCTGCAACGGCGCAGCGCCAGTCACGGGCAAGGTGGCGCTCAACGGTTCGAAGCTGAAGACTCGTCCACTGCAGATCAACGCCACGCGTGATCCGCAAACCATGTATGCGGGACGCTTCGGCATCGCCCAGCCGATGGGCTCGCACGTGGTGACGGTCCACGGCCCGGGCCACGGTCACGTCGGGCGCGGCAACCAGGCTGTCGACCGTCAGGTTGTCGAATACCTGCGCACCGGCAACCTTGGACCGGTTGATCAGCCGGGGTACTTCAACCAGGGATAGCCCCGCGCATAGGCGTCAGCCCGTGATGGAGTTCGTAGCGACGAACCACATCACGGGCTGCATTATTTTCTAAAACTCTGTGTTTTAGAACTCTGCCGGCATGATCATCCAAGCAACGATGTATGCCAACAGGCCCGGCATTACCCCGGCGAGTACCAGCAGGATGAAGACCACGCGAACGAGGGTGGAGTCCACCCCGAAGTATTTCGCGATGCCACCGCATACGCCCGCGATGTACTTATCAGTCATCGACCGTTCAAGTCGTTTCGGAGTGTTACTAAAGTTCTGGGAGCTATTCATATAAGACATGCCTCCATCAAACTCCGCTTCCCTCGCTCCGGCAATGGTTCTGGAAACATGTTGCGATATTTTTACGAACCGTCAGGGGTACGTGGGTCGACTGCGATGACATCGTTCAGCCAGGTTTGAAGTACGTGCCTTTGTTCGTCTGTCAGTTGATCAAAGATCAGACGGCGGACGGTTTCGACGTGATCCGGCACTGCAGATTCCAGGCGTGTGAAGCCTTCATCGGTGATAGTCACCAATACGCCGCGCGCATCGCCCGGACACACCTTCTTCGACACCAATCCGCGCTTTTCCATGCGTGTGACCTGGTGCGATGCACGCGAGCGGTCCCATTGCAGCTCGGCACACAGTTCGCGCAGTCGCATTGTCCGTTCTGGGGCTTCGGAAAGCACCACCAGGATTGAGAACTCGGGAGCAGACATGGCTGCGGTTTCCTGCAGCCGCTCATCGATGGCGTTATTTACCTTCTTCGAGGCAGCCAGGATCAGTCGCCAGAGGTGTTGCTCGTCCTCAGTAAGCCAGCGCGGTTGAGTAGCCATAACCGATGATGTTATCCAATCCCCTTATGAATCCCCTTTAAGTCATCCACTGCGTAGGTCCGTGCAGCCGATACGCGGTCGAATCGTTGCGGGAAACACGTGAGCACGAGCACCTGTGAGTGCTTGCCTACCTGGCTAAATAGCGAGTTCATGCGAGCGAGGCGCTCCGGGTCGGTCGCACCCAACGCGTCATCAACAACGACCGGCACAGGAGCACCTGTCCCCTCTCCGGACACCAGGTCTGCGATGGCAAAGCGGGTCAGGATTGCTAACTGCTCCTTGGTGCCTCCCGAGAGTTGATCGAGTGGCACCGTGACGCCATCGATGGTGCGGTCCGTAATCGTCAGGTCATCGCCATAGTTGAAATCTACGCTCGGGCCGAACAGGACCCGGGCACGCTCGCGCACTGCGGCATTAAACGGCGCCGCGTAGCGTGCACGGGCCACGTCGCGGTGGCGGTGCATAGTCTCTCGTAGAAGTTTCACCGCCTCTGCCCGTCGCGTCGCACGGTCAAGGGCGGCTTGGGCGATCTCGAGCTCCGCAGCCGCATGGTCGGCTTGCTCGGCAGTACCGGTGGCCATGTCGATGTATCCGGTGAGCTCGCGGATTCGGTTCTGTGCATCGTTCTTGCGCTTCTCTAGATTGCTCAGACGTGTGGTGGCTCCCTCCAGCAGGGATGCGGCGAATTCGGGATCCGCTTCCGCCAATTCCGCCTTTAGCGCGTCAACAACCTGTTGGGATTCGGTTTCGTCTTCATGCGCTTGCTGGAGAGTTTTGTCCAAATCTTCGGCACGTGTTGTTTCCTCCGCACGGGACAGTTCCGCGGCTGCTGCGGAGGCTTCTGCTGTTTTTGCCTCCAGACGGGTCTCCAGGACGGTCAGCGTGTGTGCTGCGGTTTTGTCTACGTAGGGTTTCAGTGCGGCTTCGGCAGCGTCCACGTCACGTTCTGCGTTAGCGAGCGCCTTTTGCGTCTCGCGCAACGCTTCCTCTGCGTCGGCTTCGTCCACCTCCGCTACGACATCGGATGCAGCAGTGTCTTTCAGCGCTGCCGCAAGCTCTTCAGCCTGTGCCGACAGTTTGGTCCGCTCGGCACGCAGTTCGTCGGCGGATGCACCGGCGAGGGTGTCGTCGAGACGCTGGCGCGCCACCTTGAGTTCGGAGGCGTACTCCTGCGTGGCGTCGCGGGCGGCACGGGCCTCATCAACACTGTCGCAACCGGTGGCGGCAAGTGCATCAGCAAATGCGCGTTCTGCCTTCTCTACGGCGCTTTGGGGATCTGCAGAGCCTTGGGCTGCGCGGAACACCACGCCGAATTCACCCAACTGCAACGTGGAGCCCTCGAAGACCGCGACGGTTTCCGTACCGTTGATGGGGCGATCATCGCCATCGACAGTGATCGTCGCATGATCTGCGGTGATCTCTAGTTTTGCCGAGGATGCGTCGCGCAGACGGCGCTGGAGTGTGACCTCGTTTTCTGCCTGTTCAAGGTCCCGAATGTGTTTGTCAGTGACGTCGCGCTCTGGCGCGTTGGAGAGCAGTTCTTTATACGCCTGCTCTACCGTGCCAATGCGTTCGAGCTGCTCGTCGATGGTCTTGAGGCGACGCTTCGCCCGTGCAAGATCCCGCAAGGTCTCTGCATGTTTGGATGCAGTGCGTGCGTCTGTAAGTCGTGTCTTCGCGCCCTCGACATCCGCAAGAAGGGTTGCTATCTTCTCCCCTTCCTCGTTACGGGCTTTTCGTGCAGGCTCAATCTCTTCACGGAGCTGAGCTTCCTCATGTTTGACCAACTCCACGCGCTTCTTCAGGGCGTTGCGGTCTGCTACATCCTGCTCAGCACGTTTGCGAGTGATCGTCGCTCGCTCGAGGCGCTCCTGGGCGGTAGCTGCCTTATCGCGGACCTGGTTCGCCGCAGCGCTTGCCTGCTCGCGCTCACGCAACTCTTGCTCGGCATCAGGCAGTTCCTTGTCGATGCTGTCGATCTCACTCTTGCGTCGCTCAACCTCATCGACGTACTGCGACAGCTGCTGCACTTCCGCTTCGTGTGTTCGCAGCTTCTCGCGGGCATCCTCTACGGCGGTAAACAACGCCGCATAGGGTGCTTTCTTCTTCGGTGGCTGCGCGTTGGTCCAATATTTTCCGTATTCGGCATCAATGGCGCGGGCGAGGTCTGAATCTTCCTCACCGGTTTCGCCTTCTCCGGCTTCCGCGTCAAGGGCACGAGAGATCGTCGGGATACCGGCAGCAGCGATCGCTGGATCGAGGTCCCCCTGGCGGAGAAACAGCGTCTGAGTAAGCGCTGTATCCAGGTGCTCGTCCAGGATCCGCAAAAGCTCATCGTCGGCTTCGCGGCCGGTGAAGTTAGCGCGGACCGGCGTGTGCACCGTCAGCTCTGATTTCTTTCCCTTGAGCCATCGCTTGCGCACGGTAAACGTGGTGCCGCCAATCGTGGCGTTGAGTTCTACCTCTGGTGATTCGTCACGTCCTGCGGGTGCAAGAGCGCGAATCTTCTTGCCGCCGCCAGTGTGACGCTCGTTGAGTACTGCATCAAGCGCGTCCAAGATGGTCGACTTGCCGGCCTCGTTGCGTCCGTGGACAACGATGACGCCTGTATCCGGCAGGTCACGCAGCTCCAGGTGCTCAATCGCACGAACATTGTCGAGGGTCAGCGAATGGATACGCATGATTAGTGGACCTCCTTAGACAGACGGAACAACAAGTTCACGGCATCGCGCGCTGTAGCCTCATCGCCAGCAACACCTATAAGCTCGCGCATCGCCTCCTTGGCGTAACCCGTCAGCGGCAAATTCTCTAGCTCTTCCTCGTCTGGCTCGAGGTGCAGGCTCATCAACCGCTCCCGGTCGTAGAGAGCGGCAAAGACCGGCTCTAACTCGTCTAACTCTCGTTGCAACGTACGGGTTGCTTCCAGGCCAAGCGTGCCGGAGAGCGCATACTTGATCACGGTCCGATCCTTCGCAGGATAGGCCTTCAGATCGTCGATAACCGCGGCAACATCGTCGGCATCGTTGACCTCCCAGAAGCGTGCTTCGAACGTCCAGGTGCCAACCGGAACCTTCTCAACCTCGACCGTGGATGTCAGACTGTCCTTCTCCACGGTCACGACTAGCGCGTTGCCGGAATCCACTTCCCCGCCCTTCGCGCCAGGTGAACGGTCGAAGTAGTCGGTGGTTTCCGGGGAGCCGGAGAACCACACTCGACCTGAGTCCGACAGTGATTGCGTGGAGTGGGTATCTCCCAACGCCACGTAATCGATCACGCCGCGATCGATTGCCGCATCTAGTTTGGCAATGTCGATAAGCGCCGCCGTCTCCTCGGTGCCATAGCCTTCTGCCTGGCCGTGGCCGACCAAGATGCGCACGTTTTCTGTCGGCTCCAGATTCCGAATCGCCTTCGCGCACAAATCCTCGGAGGCATGCTTGGCCAGCAGTGGCGCACCGACAATCTCCACGCCTTCGCGGACCACCACGGGCGTGGAGTCTCCCAAGACCGTCACCCCATCAATGTCAGAGGTGAAATTAAAGATGGAATCCGCCACCAACGGATCGTGGTTTCCCGGCAATAGATACACCGGCACCGGGAGATGCCGCAATGCTTCGAGTGCGCGCCCCCGCGTTTCGCGCTTGAGCGAGTTATGTTCGAACACGTCGCCTGCAACCACAATAAATTCGGCCCCGCGCTCTTCGGCGATCTCGCCGAGGCGCGTTACCGCGCGGAGCCGGGCTTCGTTGAAACGCGATTGGGCGTCGGCGGACAGGAACTTCCTTGTCATGCCCAACTGCAGGTCGGAGGTGTGAATGAATGTCGTGCGCGTCATACCCACAACAACTACCACCCCATCACGACACAGCTCACAATATATTCGAACATATGAACTATGAACGCGTGAGGTCGTCGTAAAGATCCTCGATATCTGCTACCGCGCGCAATTGGTCGATGTTGGTAAACGACACAGATTGCATCGCACGGTGCAGCAAGTGGATGTCCGAATCTTCGATCATCGGCGCGATCTTCGGGTGTGGCAGATCGGGCAGGTCGTGGCCATCCCAGAAGTACGGCGAACCCGGCGCGGAGTTCTCGAGCGCCATGTTGTGTGATTCGCGCCGTTTGCGGTCTTCGAGCGCGTTAAGTGTGATGCCGCGCATGGAGAGGATGAGGCTCGGGTCGTCGTCGATAAGTTCGGCTGCGCACTGTGCGAGCGCGACCGCGTGCTTGCAAACTTGGGCGTTGTCCGGGCAGTCGCAGTAAAACCGCACCTCGTCGGGTGAGGAGCAGAGCAGGATGTCAAGGACGTCGTCATTGAGTTCCCCGGCACGGAGGCGCTCGAGGGAACCTGCTTCGCGCACAAGCGAGCCGATGGCTGTTTCGATGTCTTCGCGGCTGCGGTGTGGCAGGACGAGTGTGGTGCGGAAGGGCTCGTTTTGGCTGCCAGCAACGTCTGCGTGCATGCCGTTGGTTACGGCGGTCAGCCCAAGGACGTGCCCGCCGTCGGCGTAGGTGCGGCCGCGTTTGGCGCGCGCGACGTCGGTTTGGCGCACTGCAGCGTTGAATATGCGCATCGCTGGTGCGGATAGCCTGTTGACGCGCGAGGGTTCGCTGGTCTGCGCCCCGGTTTCGGCTGGGCTGGAGACGCGTGTGCGTGCGCCGAAGTTGGCGTAGATGACGTTGTCTTCGCGTGGGCGTTTAGTCATTTTGCCCCCTGTAGCTGATCAGTTGTGCCAGATCATCGGTGTCCAGTTCGGTGATCCAGCCTTCGCCTTGGCCGACGACGGTGCCTGCGAGTTGGGTTTTGCCGTCGAGGATGTCTTGGATGGATTCTTCCATGGTGCCGCGGGTGATGATTTTGTACACGGTAACGTTTTTGTCTTGTCCGATGCGGAATGCGCGGTCGGTCGCCTGGTTTTCTACGGCTGGGTTCCACCAGCGGTCGAGGTGAATGACCATAGAGGCCGCGGTGAGGTTGAGTCCTGTGCCGCCGGCCTTCAGGCTCAGGATCATGGCGCGCGGGCCGTTTTCAGTTTGGAAATCTTCCACCATCTTGTCGCGCGCGGTTTTGCCCACGCCGCCGTGGAGGAATGGGATCTTCCCGCCGAGGCGCTCCGAAAGGTAGGGCTGGAGGATGTCGCCGAAGGCCTTGTACTGGGTGAAGATCAGGACGCGCTGGTCGGTTTCGATAGCGTTGTCCAGCAGTTCCATGAGTTTTTGTACTTTGCCGGAGCGGTGGACGCCTTTGATGGTGACTGGGGAGCCATCGCCAAGAAAGTGCGCCGGGTGGTTACAAATCTGCTTGATGCGCGTGATGGTGGACAGCACCAGGCCTTTGCGCGCAATGCCTTTTCGGTTCTGCAGTTCTTCCTGCATCGTGTCCACGAGCGCCTTGTACAGTGCGGCTTGCTCGGCTGTCATGTCTACGGCGATGACATGTTCGGCCTTTTCGGGCAGGTCGCTGATAATCGCCGTGTCAGTTTTCAGCCGGCGCATGATAAACGGCGCGGTGAGACGCTGAAGCCGCTCGCTCATCTCGAGCGCGACAGGATCTTCGCTGTGGGCCTCGATGACCTTGGCAAAGTGGTTGCGGAAAAACGACTGGGAGCCAAGCATGCCGGGGTTAACAAAGTCGAGGATGCTACGCAGCTCCGACAGTTTGTTTTCAATCGGCGTGCCGGTCAGCGCGATGCGGTGGCGTGCTGGCAGGGCGCGCACGCTTTTCGACGTCTGCGTGCCCGAATTCTTAATCGCCTGCGCTTCATCCAGCACCACGTGATCCCAACGCACCTTGGCCAGGTCTTTCACGTCGCGGGCAACCGTGCCGTAGGAGGAAATGACAATGTCCGCTTCTTCGGCCGCAGCGAACAACTCGTCACCTTTGAGCCGTCCCGTGCCGTGGTGGACCCGCACCTTCATACCCGGCACGAAGCGGGCTGCTTCGCGCGCCCAGTTGCCCACTACTGAGGTCGGCGCAACCACAAGCGTCGGTCCGGTCTTCCTGCCGTTCGCCTCTTCCACCGCGAGCAGGGTCAGCAGTTGGAGGGTTTTGCCAAGCCCCATGTCGTCTGCAAGCACAGCCCCTAGGTTGTTGCGGGACATGTAGTACAGCCAGTCCACACCGCGGCGCTGGTACTCGCGCAGCTCGGCGTTGACAGTCTCAGGGACCTCTACGCGCTCAGGCGCGGGGCGGTCGGTGCCGCCGACAAGCGAGGTAAACCAGGGTGAGCCGGTAAACGCGATCGGGCTATCGTCGCCAGTTTCCAAGGCGAGCTGACGCAGCTCCGCAGCGGAGACCACACCCTCGCCCTGCGCTTCTTTTAGCCGTTCGTACTCCGCGCGAGCCGCACGTGCGATCTCTGCAAGTTGTTCGGCATCTTCGCTGCCACCGGCTTCTGCAAGACGCGCGTGGATCTCGGCGGCTTCCGCCTCGGCGAGCGCGTTCTTCAGCGTGCTTTCCTTGAGCTTGTTCAGATACTTCGCGGACTTAGACAGATGCTTGGTATCGGCCAGCACCCACTCCCCGCGCAGTTTGATCAGCCCGGTTTTGGAGCGCGCAAGTTCCGCCATCTCATCGTCAGTCAATTCCACTCCGCCGATGGAAAGGCGCCAGTCGTACTTGACCAGCGTGTCAAAGCCCATGCGAGTGACCGTGGCGGAATCGTGCGGGTCCTCGTGACGGGCAAGTTTCAGTTGCGACGACGTCTCCGCCGTCGCCCACGTTCGCGGCAGCATGACGACGAAGCCTTCCGCACGCAACTTGGGCGCAACGTTTTGGACGAACTCGACGATCTGATCAGCCGTAAGCAGCACATCCCAATCACCGTCAGTACGCCCTTGGGCACCATGCAGTGAGGGATCGAGCAGCTCCGACACTGCGATCGCGGAGCGCAACTGGCCACGAAGGTGATCCGCCGACGCGCTATCAAAATCCGCCATGCGAACCGGGCGGGGTGAATCCGCCTGTGAGCGGACCTGGATCCGCACCGGCCACAACGGCTCCGCTGCAGCGGCGTCACTGTTGCTACTGCCGTCGCCGTCGCGGTCGTCGTCAAGATCTGTCATCGGCTCTTGCGGGTCTTCAGCAATGAAGACCAGCTGCAGATTCGCGGCGGTGATCGTGCCGTTCCAATCACCGACCTGCTGCGCCAGGCTCGGTCCGCCGCGACGAAGTGGAGTATCGAACATCAGCGACAGCACAAAGTCGTGGCGTGGAAACGGACGCCCGGCTTCTGACGTCGCAGTATCACGCAGACGAGTCGAGGCAATCCAGTGCGTAAATGTCGTTGCACAATCCTCGCTTAACTTGTGGTTATTGGCCGTGAGCACGCCCGGCGCTGCGGCGATCATCTCCGCGAGCCAGCCACGCTCCTCAAGACCTGTGCCCAACTGCCACTGTGCAAACCACTGGTTCTCCCGGTACGGCACATGGATGGACACTCGCCCGGCTCGGATGAACTTGGTCAACCCCGCGTACATACGAATGAGCCAATACAGGTCAGGTGCGATCGATTGGCGCTGCGACGGGGTTGCTGCCGGTGATGGCCCGTCGAGATGTGCGATGCTCTCCAAGAACCTGATCGCATCCTCGGGCGCAAACTTTGCCACCGGAGCACGCAGTGTTACTTGGCGGCCTTTCGGAGTTTGCAGGAGCAGGATTTCTCGATGACGGAACCGGGAATCGTCGAGAAGCGAATGCACAATTGGCGGAAAAGTCCCCTCCGGAACTTGGCCAATCGTCACAATTTTGTGGCCTTCTACCTGCTCAGCCCAAATGACAAGTCCAGCGTCGGACGTCCAGAGCCCGTGCAAAACGTATTTAGGCATACCCACCCTTATACCACTCACCCCGAAATTGACTCCTAAAAGTTTTTAAGGATTATGTGCAACGTAGAGCACCCTTACGTTAAAGTGTGGCGAACGTTACAAGAAGATTGGAGAAACTATGTCAGAGAGTTTCTGGCTTGTCCTCGCGATCGTCCTCTACTTCGGTGTCATGGTAGCCATCGGATTCTACTCATGGCTACAGACCGAGAAGTACGACGACTACGTACTAGGCGACCGTGGCCTCAATCCGTTCGTCGCGGCGCTTTCTGCCGGTGCTTCGGACATGTCCGGCTGGCTGCTGATGGGCCTGCCCGGCGCGCTGTTCGTCTCCGGCCTCAGTGAGCTCTGGATCGCCATCGGCCTCTTCCTTGGCACGTGGGCGAACTGGAAGTGGGTCGCACCCCGCATGCGCGCCTACACGGAAGTGTCCAACGACTCGATCACGCTGCCGAGCTTCTTTGAAAACCGCACGCACGACCAGTCTCGCGCGCTGCGTTTCACCTCCGCAGTGATCATCATCGTTTTCTTCACGTTCTACGTCTCCTCCGGCATGGTCGCCGGTGGCCGTTACTACGAGTCCACCTTCGACGGTGACTACCTGACCGGTGTGTTGATCGTCGGTTCTGTCACCGTGCTGTACACCTTCATCGGTGGCTTCCTGGCTGTGAGCTACACCGATGCCGTGCAGGGCACCTTGATGTTCCTGGCTCTGCTGATCGTGCCGGTGCTCGCGCTGTTTGCACTCAATAGCCCGTCCGACGTCCTCACGTGGCCGACCTCCCAGCCGTACGGTCCGTGGGAGAACGGTAACCCCGACTTCTTCAACATGGTCGCTGGTGTCTCCGCAGCAACGATTATCGGCAACTTGGCGTGGGGCCTTGGCTACTTCGGCCAGCCGCACATTGTCACCCGCTTCATGGCGCTGCGCTCCCCTGCACAGGCAAAGACCGCTCGCCGTACGGGCAGCATCTGGGTCTTCATTTGCTTCGCGGGTGCTACGCTCACCGCACTTGTTGGCACCGCATACTTCGGCCAGAAGTCCGCTTCCGTGACTGATCAGTCTGGTTTTGAAACCGTTTTCCTGGATCTGACTCGCATCATGTTCCACCCGTTGATCGCAGGTATCGTGCTCACCGCCGTGCTGGCGGCGATTATGTCCACGATGTCCTCGCAGCTGCTGGTCACCTCCTCGGCGCTGATCGAGGACCTCTACCGCATCTTTAAGAAGAACCCGAACCACACCACCCTGCTCGTGCTCTCGCGCACGATGGTGGTCGTCGTTGCCGCGATCGGCATGGTCATGGCGCTCAACCCGTCCGACACGATCCTGGGGCTCGTCGGCTTCGCCTGGGCCGGCTTCGGCGCCTCCTTCGGCCCGGTAATCCTGGCGTCGCTGTACTGGCGCAAGCTCACCGCGCCGGGCGCACTGGCCGGCATGATCGTCGGTGCTGTCACCGTGTTTGTGTGGGGTACCTACCTCAGCGACATCATCTACGAGATCGTCCCGGGCGTCGCCTTTGCCACCATCGCCATGGTCGGCGTGTCCCTGGCTACCCGCCCGAAGGAGGGCGTGGCAGAAGAGTTCGATGAGGCTATCGCTGCTACCGACTACGCCCTTGCACACCCGGACGCGACCTTCCAGGAGGCCCTTGAGGCAACCCGTGGGAACCAGGCAGGCTCAACCGCCGTCTAAGGAGGTATGCGTACCTACCTGACAATCCTGGTGATTCTCACCCTGGCGATCGTGCCGTTTCCCACGGCACGATCGCGTTTTTCTATCCCGACTCTCCCTCAGCGCGCGACTGTGCTGGGCTACGACCGCACCGCGTTTGGTTCCGGCTGGGCCATTGATGGCACCGGGTGCACGACACGCGAGCGCATCGTGGTCCGCGACCTTGACAGCACGCAATGCTCACCGGATATGCTGCCCGTCGCCCAAGCGCGTGCCGGCGCCGGCGCTACCGGCACCGACCCGTTTACCGGGGACGTGATGCGTCGCGAAGACATCGAGATCGACCACATCCTCCCTGTCTCCGCTGCGTGGGACCTCGGTGCGCACCGTTGGGACGACGCCACCCGCATCGCGTTCTACAACGACCCGCTCAACCTCATCGCCGTATCTTCCGCAGCGAACCAGGCCAAGTCCGACAAACTGCCCTCCGAGTGGATGCCGCCGAATCGCCGAGCCCGCTGCGCCTACGGCACCCGCATCGTGGAGGTGGCCACCCAATACCGCCTTCCGCTACCGGCAGAAGACGTGAAGGTGATCAAACGTGCATGTTCTGGCGTTATGGGACTCGTCGCCAATCAACAACTGTGAGGTAGAGTAGCGCCACATGAATACATTGCTTGTCTTCCTGCACGTGGCCTCTGCCATTTTGCTGCTCGGCCCAGTTGTCGTTTCCGCCTCCATGTTCCCTCGCCAGGCTGAAGAAGCCCGTAACGGTGGCGAAGAAGCGATGGGTCGCGCGTCGGTGCTGTACCGCATCACGAAGACCTACGGCTTGCTTTCCGTGCTTGTTCCGCTGCTCGGCGGCGTTGTCATGTTTGCAGATTGGGCGAGCTACAGCACCAACTACTGGCTGCACTCGGCCATTATCCTGTCCGTGATCGCATGGGCGATCCTGCTGGCTATGGTGATCCCGCAGCAGCGCAAGATGCTGGGCACGATCGGTGCGCTCGCCCCTGATGAGGCTGATCCGACTGATGTCACCGAGGACTTTGAGAAGTCCAAGGCGAAGGCGAACGCTGGCGCCGGCGTGTTCAACGTACTGTGGGTTCTGGTGCTTGTCCTGATGTTCCTGCCGACGGACCTGTTCTAAACCTCCTCAGCGCAAGCAATCGCCCAGCATCCGCACCGCGCGGATCCGGGGCGATTTTCATGTGCGCAGGTTAGAGAAACTGCATCGCAACGGGGATGGCGGCGATCAAGATCGAGACGATGATGCCGATGATCTCGCCGGTAGACAGCGAGCTACTGCTTGTCGACGACCCCTTCTCCCCCTGGGCATCCTGCTTCGCACCCGGCTGGGTGCCTGCCTGGTTGCTCGTTTGGGTGCCCGGCTGCCCAGGCACTGGGGCCGGGGCTGGCTTCGTTGGCAGATTCGGCACAGCAATCGGCGGGCGTGTAGTGCCTGGTGTTCCGGGGTTGCCCTCAAACATGCTGGTGTCCAGCCCGCCTGCCTTGGCAAAGTCAATCTGGAACTGACGATCCGACAGCGTCTCGCCGTCGTGGATTGACGCGGCCCAGCCCACTGGTTTGCCCGTTTGCCTCTTCCCGCCAATCACGATCGAAGGTGCTTTGGTCTCTCCTAGTGCCGCAGCCGACATCACGCCGAGGAAGCCCCGTCCCGGTACCCACACTGGTCCGCCGGAATCGCCCTGCTGCCAGCCTTCGAGCTGCACGCCAAAGGATTCCGCAGACCATCCGGCAAACGTGCCGCATAAGATGTTGCGTGTGCCCATGTGGCTGGTTTCGCCGTGTGAGCAGACCTCGTCGCCGATCTTCACGTCGTCCTTGGTCAGCACCTTGTCGCCGGAATACGAGTTACCGGCAATTGCCGCACCGGCGTCCCATTCGATCCAGCCCCAGTCGTTGTAAGGCAGGCGGGTGAAGTTCTTCGATGGGTGGAACGTGCCCATCTCTTCGCTAAATTCCATTGTCGCGCGGTCCATGAGGGACACACGCGCGCCCTCGCTGCCGCAGTGTGCAGCGGTGTAGCTCTTTCGGTTTGCCACATCGTTATAGCCGATGGTGCAGGCCCCGTGGCCCTCGATGTAGATGGCCTTGCCTTGCTCGACAACGGTCGGCGTTGCCGCGGTTGCAACCGCTGGGCTCAGCACCAGCGCGGCTGCACCAGCGGCGGCTACGAGGCTACGGACCTCGGTGTTCACCGTGGCGGCGAATCCCAATTTTCTCATTTGTATGACTTTCCTAGGGCACGGGTGACGCGCATTAGATTACCTGCTCACACCGCATCACGCAGGCAAATTCCACGTTCAATCGCACGGCGAAACACCTAGCCGTAGTGCAGCGACGCAGGACCATGAAAGCCAAGCCCGGTGAACAGGCGCAAGATGGCGTCGATAACTGCCCGGATCCCCTCAGCGACAGGACCAGTCAGCCCCGGTAGGAACGTGTTCTGCGCCCACAGTCCGACAAGGCGCGCATCTGGTACCGGCGGACCGTCCTGCGGCACGACCCCGACGACGAAGTTCTTGCCTTGCACGAGCGGCAACTGACGCGAGGTCCACATGCTGGAAACCACTCCAACGAAACCACGACCGGGCACCCACATCGGCCCGCCCGAATCACCGGGGCGAGTCAAAGGTGCGTTAAGGAGAAACGTGTTATCCGCCGACCCGCCAAAAGAACCGCAGGTGCGTCCACCACCCGCATGCGAGGTTCGACCGAAGTAGCACACGGTCTCTCCCATTCGAATGTCGTTGGGGTGCACCCAGGCATCGCCTGTGATGCGGTTGCCGTCAAGGCGCACACCTGGATCCCACTGGATTGCAGCCCAGTCGTTACCCAGGTGGCCGTCGTACGCCCGCGAACGGTACAAGGTGCCCACTGCCCCGCTGCGTGCATTGGTAGCGGGGTCGACGATTTCCACCCGTGCTCCGTTCCGTCCGCAGTGCGCCGCAACAAAACTGCGGTGACGTGCCGGATCGTTGTAACCCACCGTGCACACACCGGTGCCATGCACCACTACAGATCCACCCTGCGTGACAGTGCGGGTTTGCGCTGACGCCTCCACTGGAAGCACCCCAACCCCAGCGACGAACGCAATCACAAATGCAGCGATGGTGGACAACAAGCGCGGTTGAAGCATGAAGGCGTGCTCTCTTTACAAACAAAACGGGGCCACCCCGGCCGGGCAAATGCTTTCCACACTGTACCCGGTACCAAGGTGGCCCCGTGTCGTTGACGCGCTAAGAACTAGTCGCGATATCCACCGCGATCCCGGTCGCCACGGCCACGGCCGCCGTAACCGCGGTCATCACGGTCGCGCCCGCCACGGTATCCACCGCGGTCACGGTCACCGCGGCCACGGCCGCCGTACCCACGATCGTCACGGTCGCGCCCACCGCGGTAGCCGCCACGGCCACGTCCGCCACGATCACGCGGCGGTGCACCATGGTCACGCTGGATGTTGATCAGCTGACCGGAAATGCGGGTGTCCTCCAGACGGTCCAGTACAGCGCGGTCAAGGTTCTTCGGCAGTTCCACCAGAGTGAAGTCACCGCCGATGGTGATGCGACCGAAGTCCTTGGAGCTCAGGCCACCCTCGTTGGCCAGGGCACCCACGATCGCACCCGGGCGCACGTGCTGGCGCTTACCCACGTCGAGACGGTAGGTATCAAAGTTCTCGCTGTCACCACGACGACCACGACCACCACGCTCGCCACGATCAAATCGGTCACGGCCACGACGGTCGTCGCGGTCGAAACGATCGCGGTCACGACGATCACGACGGTCACGCTTGTCGCGCGGCGGCTCCTTCATCAGGAACTCGTCGCCAGCCAACGCCTGGGTAGCAAGCGCTGCGGCAATGTCATCCATCGGCACGTTGTTGGCCGCGGAGTACTCGCGCACCATGGTCTTGAAGATCTGCAGCTCAGAAGCCTCAAGCGACTCGGTGATGGAGTCCATGAACTTGGTCTTGCGGCTCTCGTTGACCTCGTCGACAGTCGGCAGTTCCATCTCTTCGATGGTCGCGTTGGTCACACGCTCGATCGAGCGCAGCATGCGGCGCTCACGCGGGGTGACGAACAGGATCGCCTCGCCGGTACGGCCTGCACGGCCAGTGCGGCCAATGCGGTGGACGTACGACTCCGTATCGTTCGGGATGTCGTAGTTCAGCACGTGAGAGATGCGCTCGACGTCCAGGCCACGGGCTGCGACGTCGGTGGCCACGAGGATGTCCAGGCGGCCGTCGCGAAGCTGATCCACTGTGCGCTCGCGCTGCTGCTGCGGAATATCGCCGTTAATGGCAGCGGCGGAGAAACCGCGTGCGCGCAGCTTCTCTGCAACGTCCTCGGTCTCGTTCTTGGTGCGAACGAACACGATCATCGCTTCAAACTCGGTCACCTCAAGAATGCGGGTGATCGCGTCGAGCTTGTTGCGGTGCGCCGTAAACAGGTAGCGCTGGGTGATGTTCGTATTGGTGCGGGTCTCCGACTTAACGGTGACCTCTTCCGGATTGTTCAGGTAGTCGCGCGAAATCTTGCGGATCGCGTTCGGCATCGTCGCCGAGAACAGCGCAACCTGCTTCTCATCCGGGGTGTCCTCGAGGATGCGCTCGACATCCTCCTGGAAGCCCATGTTCAGCATCTCGTCTGCCTCGTCGAGCACGAGGAAGCGCAGGTTGGAGATGTCCAGCGAGCCCTTCTCCAGGTGGTCGATGACGCGACCCGGCGTACCGACGATCACCTGTGCGCCACGGCGCAGCCCCGAGAGCTGAATGCCGTAGGCCTGGCCGCCGTAGATCGGCAGCACGTTGATGCCGCCCAGGTGATCGGCAAACGATTGGAAGGAGTCCGACACCTGCAGTGCCAGCTCACGCGTCGGGGCGAGCACAAGTGCCTGCGGGTGACGCTTCTTGGGATCAATCTGGGACAGCACCGGCAGCGCGAATGCTGCGGTCTTACCCGTACCCGTCTGTGCCAGGCCGACGACGTCGCGGCCTTCCATCAGCAGCGGGATGGTCTGTGCCTGAATCGGCGAGGGCTGCTCGAAACCGACGCGCTTGACGGCCTCCACAACCTTGTCTGGCAGGCCGAGGGTTTCAAAGCCGTTCTCCGGCTTTACCTCTTCTGCCTTTTCCTCTGCGGTATCTGCAGCGTTATCGCCGTTGTCGGACTCTTCGTCCGTATCCGCGATCTTTACCACGTTGTCTTCAATTTCAATGGCCGCTTCTTCTTGTGCGGCGCCGGTTACCTCAGAAATCTCCGCATCCCTGGTGTCCTCTACTACGGCCTCAACAATCTCGGCCGCGACATCCTGCGGGTTTTCCTGATTTTCCGACACATTCATATCCGGCTCGTTCTCGCCGCCGGTGGCGTTTTCGGAAATGCTCATCGCCTGCCAACACTACGGCATTACCCCCTCAATCTGCTATTTCAACGGTTTTTAAAGAATCAAACCCGCTTTTTCTCAGCAATCATTTAGTATCCAGCCATGACTTCTCCCCTCGCACTGACAGTGCTTGGCCTTGCCATCATCGTGGTGACGGTCGGCCTGCTCCTCAAAGGCAAAACCCATCCGATCGTCGCAATGACGCTGATCCCGATCGTCGGTGCGATACTCACCGGCGCAGGCGTTGCGGAGATTTCGGACTTCTACCTCGACGGACTCGACAGAGTCATGAAGGTCGTGGTGATGTTCATCTTCGCCATCATCTACTTCGGCATTCTTTCGGACGTCGGCCTGTTCGAGCCGGTGATTAAGGCGTTGATCCGCGCGACTCGCGGCAAGCCGATTTTGGTCACAATCGGCACTGCTGCCATCGCGATCGTCGCGCACTTGGACGGCTCTGGCTCCACAACATTCCTGCTCACCATCCCCGCGTTGCTGCCGCTCTACGAGGCGATGCGTATGTCGCGCTACGTCCTGCTCACGCTCGTCGCTCTGTCGGCGTCGGTGATGAACATGCTGCCGTGGGGTGGCCCGGTTGGCCGCGCAAGTTCCGTCATCGGCCCTTCCCCGAACGAGATCTGGGCCCACCTCTTGCCGGTCCAGGGTGTGGCCATTGTCCTCGTGTTCGTCGTTGCCGCGATCTTCGGTGTGATCGAGCAGCGTCGCACCGCTAAGCAGGCTGGCGACCACCCGCTGGTGGATGTTCACGCGGTTGCAGAAGACTTTTCTCGTCGTCAAGCAGAAGAGCGCGCAAAGTTGGAGTTCACCCAGCGTGGTGGCACGTGGGTGACGTGGGCAAACACGCTGATCACGCTCGCACTCATCGGCGTGCTGGTCGCTGGGTTGGCCTCGCCGGCGTCCGCGTTCCTCGTCGGCACCGCGCTGCTCATGGCGCTAAACTTCCCGTCGCTCGACGATCAGAGCGATGCTTTGCGACGACACGCCCCAACCGCCCTGTCCATGGCCGGCGTCATTCTCGCAGCGGCAATGTTCCTCGGCATTTTGGACGGCACCGGCATGCTGGAGCAGATCGCACTGTCGCTAATTGCCATCCTGCCCGCGTCCGTCGGCCCGTACATCCACGTGATCATCGGCTTGCTTGGCGTGCCACTGGATCTGGCGACGTCTACAGACGCGTACTACTTCTCCGTCCTGCCTATCGTGCAGCAAACCGCCGAGGCCTTCGGCGTCTCTGGCATGGGTGCTGCGTCCGCCATGATCGTGGGCAACGTCATTGGCACATTCGTCAGCCCCTTCTCGCCTGCACTGTGGCTCGCGCTCGGCCTGGCGCGTGCGGAGATGGGCAAGTACCTGCGCATCGCCTTCCCGATCTGCTGGGTGTTCTCGGTGATTTTGGTGCTCGGTTCCTGGGCGGTGGGCGTCTTCGCCTAATAGGGTCGTGTGCATGAACACACAACGCGCAACGCCTGCAGCAGCCCTCGCCGCTGCTTTTGTTGCCTCACTGGCGCTTTCTGCATGCTCCACCAGCGACGACGTCCAGGAGGCGGAACTGAACGAATCTTCAGTGGACCCCTCCGCACAAGCAACAGAAGCTGCCCAAGCAACAGAAGCTGCCCTCGTCGAGCGTGATCCCGCCGACTTCACAGAAGGCGGCGAGTACCCGGCGTACGTCGTGGAGTTCGACTCCAAAACCTCCTGTTCGTACTTCCCCGCCGGCGGAGATGACGACGGGTATCTGGGGTGCGTAATCGCACCGGCTGGGCAGATGCCGCCCTTAGACATTGACAACAGCCAGGGCACTCCCGTTGACCGGTTGATGTGGGTGTCAGAGATTGGCTTTGCCACGACCCACGATGTCGGCGGCGGTGACGCACAACCCGTGGGCGACGTGCTTCACCCCGGTGAACAGGTGACCATCAGCTATTACACCTTCACCCACGGGGCCGACGGCACAATTCGCGGCGAGCGCGACAACTCCTGGTTTGAGATCTCCCCCGACGGGCAATACTCCTCCGACCACTTCACACCAGGGGCGTAATTCCCTATGAGCACCACGTGGTGTTCCTAAACTAGGCGGTATGCAGTTTTCCCGCGCACACCGCACCACATCGATTCTCGCCGCAGTACTCGTCACCGCCGCAACCTTGACCGGTTGCGGCGATAGCTCTGAGCAGGCCCTGCCTGAGCCAACCGTTTCGGATTCGGCACAAGACACCGAATCCACGACGACCGCTTCCGACGCACCGGAAACGTCGGCCGAGGACACTCAAGACAACTACACGGATGTCGATCCTTCGCGGTTCGAACACAATGTTGTTGGGCTCGACTCAGGGGTGTTCGGGTGTCGGATCGGCAGGAACCCGGATGACACTCCAGTGTTCTGCCAGGCCGCGTTCGTCGATCCGATTCCTCCCGTAGAGCACACCGGTGGCGATCCGAACACCAAAATCCCCAATGTCATTTGGTACAAGCCGGACCGCGGTGGATTCATCACCGCAGTCTCTCCCGGCTCCCAGGGTTACGACATCCAGCCGAACCATCTCAACGAAGGCGAGCGTGTCACGATCAATGACGTCGTGATCACCAACCTCAACGGTGGCGGTGTCCGCGTCGAGTATGGCAATGACACCTTCGAGGTCCACGACGGCGTGTACTCCCGCCCGGGCAAGACCCAGAGCATCACCGAAGAACACACGGTGGCAAAGGGCGAACAGTGCGGCACCTCCGACATTCTTGGCACTGAGATGGGCGTGTACGCCCTGGAGGACAACACCACGTGCGATGTCGCAATGATGACGCTTGAGGGATACAAGGAAGCCGCGAAGAACGGTGAGATCCAAGGCAGTGTGTCCGCATGGACGAATGAGAAGAACGGCTGGGGTTGCATTGGCCGTTACCGACTTGGCGACGACGAGGACCTTCCCGAAAACCGCAGAACCGCCTGCACAGATTCGCAGATGAACGGCGCTAAAGCGTTCGAGGGCTCAGGCGGCGTGATCCTGCTCAACCCCTCCGAAGCACACCGCCTGAAAAATTAATTTGGCATTTTCGCCCCAAACTCAAGACAGCCGTGTTATGGTTCTCCACGTGATGAACCGCAACGCATTTTCCGCCACGGCCGACCAGGCCGTCGCTTTCGCGTTGCCGAATACCCAGCCGGCCCGCCTGCATCATCATCTGTAGCGCGGTGTCGGCCGACTTTTTCGCCCCTGCGCTAACTGCCCTTCGCAGCAAAGCGCGGGGGATTTTTCGTTAGCGTCAAGGATTCGTCGGAACACGCCGCGCACCCGGAGACCCTCCCCCGCGGCGAGCCCCCAATCACTGTGCCACCGCCGGAAGGTCAAACCGGGAAGACGCAGCCCAGCCATGGGCAATGTCATCACCAATATTTTCCCGTAGCGATTCGATTCGCACTTCGATTCGCACATTGTCATTTGAAAGAGCACAGTTAATGTCCACCATGACTGCACCTACGCAACAAGACACTCCCAAACCGAAAATGCCGGGCCTAACGGCCCGCCACATTCACTTCATCGCCTTGGGCTCCGCGATTGGTACCGGCCTGTTCTACGGCTCCGCCGGCGCAATCCAGGCGGCTGGTCCTTCTGTGCTCCTCGTCTACCTCCTGGGTGGCGCGGTGATGTACTTCATCCTCCGAGCTCTCGGCGAGATGAGTGTGCGTCACCCAGTGCGTGGCTCCTTCGCGGTGTACTGCCGCGAGTACCTGGGTGGCCTCGGTGGCTACATCACCGGTTGGATGTTTGCCTTCGAGATGATGATCGTGTGTCTGGCTGACTTAACGGCAATCACGATCTATATGAAGTTCTGGTTCCCCACAACACCCGCATGGGTCTGGATCACCGTCACACTGTTGATCATCAGTGCAGCTAACCTGGCCGCTGTCCGCCTGTTTGGCGAGCTCGAGTTCATGCTCACCCTGATCAAGGTCGGTGCCGTGATCGCGATGATCGTCGGCGGTGCCGCAATCCTGATCTTCAACCTTGGTGAGTCCCCGGAGGCAATGGGCATTGACAACCTCTGGAACGACGGTGGTTTCTTCGCTAACGGCTTCTCCGGCATGGCAGCTTCCTTCATCCTCGTCCTCTTCGCCTTCGGTGGTACTGAGATCATCGGTGTCGCAGGTGCTGAGGCTGAGGATCCGGATCGTGCAATTCCGAAGGCCGTCAACACTGTCCCGATGCGCATCCTGATCTTCTACGTGCTGTCCATCCTGGTCATCCTGATGATCAACCCGTGGCGCACGATTAACGGTGATGATTCCCCGTTCGTTCAGATCTTCGACACTCTCGGCGTGAGCTGGGCCGCAGCGCTGCTGAACGTGGTTGTGCTCAGCGCTTCCCTGTCGGCGATTAACGCTGACTTGTTCTCCACCGGCCGCGTGCTCGCCGGCCTGGCCAAGGAAAACCTGGCGCCGAGGTCCATGGCAAAGACCTATCGCGATGTTCCGGTGATGACTGTGGCCATGCTTATCGTCGCCCTGATCGTCGGTGTGTACCTGAACCAGCGTTACCCGGACATCTTCGGCACCATTGCAGCACTTGCAACCTTTGCCACCATCTTCGTCTGGTTGATGATTCTGATCGCACACATCGCTTCCCGCCGCGAGATGACCGCCCAAGAGGTCAAGGCGTTGAAGTTCCCGGTTCCGTTCTGGCCTTATGGTCAGTGGTTCGCGGTGGCGTTCATCCTCTTCACCTTCGGCACCATGGTGTGGCTGCCTGATTACCACGTTGCACTCGCCGTCGGTGTGGGCTTCCTGATCGTGATGACCATCCTGTACTTCGTTACCGGTCGCCCACAGGCTGTCGCCCAGACGGAATATGAGTATGAGGCGAAGTAGCAACCTCGCCTCCGGCGGCTAGCCCCGCCTTGCCTTGATGGCCTCCCCGTGCGCGGGGAGGCCTTCTTCGTCTGCAAGGGTGATCACGGCATCCGCGACCTCTTCCAAGGCGTCGGCGGAGTACTTCACGATGTTCATTGGTTTGAGGAAGGTGTGCGTGCTCAACCCCGCAGCAAACCGTGCGGTACCTGACGTTGGCAGCACGTGGTTCGAACCTGCTGAGTAATCCCCCAGTGGCACCGGCGAGTACGGGCCGACGAAGATGGCGCCGGCATTGTTGATCTCGCGCGCCACAGCCTGCGCATTCGCGGTGTGGATCTCCAGGTGCTCGGGCGCGTAGACGTTGGTCACGTGCACGGCAGTCTCGATGTCGTCCACAATCAAAATCCCGGACTGCGGGCCTTCCAGCGCGTCGCGCACGCGGTCAGCGTTGAGCGTGATGCCGTAGCGTTTCGCGATTTCCTTGTCGACGACCTCAGCCAGCTCCGGAGAATCCGTAATCAGAATCGATGCGGCCTGCTCGTCGTGCTCCGCCTGGGAGATCAGGTCGTAGGCGAGGTAGACGGGGTCGGCGGTGTCGTCGGCAATGATCGCGATCTCGCTCGGACCGGCTTCCGCGTCAATGCCAACTACGCCGTTGACCAGGCGCTTAGACGCTGCAACGAACACGTTGCCGGGGCCGGTGATCATGTCGACCGGCTCGAGGTCATCGTCACCGTAGGCCATCAGCGCCACCGCCTGTGCGCCGCCAACGGCCCAGACCTCGTCGATACCAAGCAGCGCACATGCGGCGAGGATCGTCGGGTGCGGCTGACCGTCAAAGTCTGCCTGCGGCGGGGTGCACACCACCATGGACTCCACGCCCGCCTCCTGGGCCGGAATCACATTCATCAGCACACTCGACGGATACACAGCCTTACCGCCCGGGACATAAAGCCCCACGCGATGTACCGGGCGGAACACCTCAGTAACAACTGCTCCTGTCGCGAGTTCGGTTTTGCGTGTAGCTGGCTTTTGCTCAGCATGCACCTGTCGGATCCGCTGAATCGAGGTTTCCAGTGCAGCTCGAACATCGGCATCCAAACCATCCAATGCGGCCTGCATGGCATCCGCAGGAACTCGAACCGTTTCCGGGCGTACGCCGTCAAAACGTTCCCCGTATTCGAGTGCTGCTTCGGCGCCGCGGCTACGGACGTCGTCGACAATCGGCGCGACCTGTTCTGCTGCGGAGCCAACATCGGTGCCCGCACGAGGAAGAATTGCACGCAGTTCTCGTACCGAGGTCTCTCGCCCTCGCAGGTCTGTCACGTTTAGCATGATGCTCCTTTGATTGTCTTGGACATCAATAGATGTTATCCAGCATTCGCCCTTTAAAAAGCGGTTTACCGAAGTAACCTCGAAGCCACCAACCCACCCCGCTCCCCGTAATCATCACATGGAATAATGGTCATATGTTTGTCACTCAAGGTTCGAAAGTTGTCCTCATCGGCGCCGGCGCTGTCGGAACCGCGTACGCCTACGCCATCTTGAACCAGGGTCTGGCAGATCATCTCGCCATCATCGACCTCAACGAGGATCTTGCATGGGCTGAGGTGGAAGACCTCAATCACGCGATCCCGTTTTCTGGCCACCACATGGATGTCACGGTTGGCACCTATGAGGACTGCAAGGATGCGGCACTCGTGGTCAATTGCGCTGGCGTTGCACAGCGCGACGGCGAGACGCGTCTGGATCTTGTGGCGCGCAACGTGAAGATTTTCGAGTCCATCAACAAACAAGTTATGGCCGCCGGCTTCAACGGCATTTACGTCGTGGCCACCAACCCAGTGGATGTGCTGACCTACGTGTCCTGGAAGCAGACCGGACTGCCGTCGAATCAGGTCATCGGCGCAGGCACCGTGCTAGATACGGCGCGTTGGCGCCACAACCTAGGCCAGTACTTCGACATCGCTCCCTCTGCGGTGCACACGCACATCATCGGCGAGCACGGCGACACCGAACTGCCTGTTCTGTCCTCCGGCTCCATCGGTGGCGTTCCCCTCCCCGCTCTGCTCGAGGCGGAAGCCGCCCGCAATCCGGATATTTATAAGCAGATCGACGAGATGTTTGTGCGGACCCGCGACGCTGCCTACGACATCATCAAACGCAAAGGCAACACGTCCTTTGGTGTCGGCAACGCGCTCGCACGCATCACTCGCGCAATCCTGCGAAACGAGGACGTTGTCCTACCGGTCTCTGCGCTTCTTGAGGGCGAGTATGGCCTCAACGACATCTACATCGGCACCCCAACCGTGCTCAACCGTGGCGGCGTGCGCAACGTCGTCGAACTTCGTCTCGACGACACCGAAACCGCCAAGTTCCACCACTCCGCCAAGGTCCTGCGCGAGGTTATCGACAAGGCAGAGATCTAAGAGAATTTGCGTATCGACGACCCCACATCGCCACGCTGTTTAAACTGACCTCCCATTCACCATTCACTTCACTAGGGCGGCAACAGCACGTCCAAGATACGATTCGGTAGGCGACTGACCTCGAATAGCCAAACCAAAAATTGCCACAACCCAACTATGCTGTGTTGACATTCTCATTTACGCCAGATTGAAAGATATTGATTTGTTCATCCGCCCTTTCTACCTAGACACACAAGCATTAGATGACTACATCGCCGGTATCGAAAATGGCCTAACCGAGTCCATTATCGACAAGCAATCAAAAACCTCCCACAACGGTGGCTCAATCGACGCAAAAGTAATTAGCGGTGAAAAGGCTCGTGCTGAAACCGGAGAAAACACCCGCTCATTTAGAGATCATGACACCGCGAAACTTGACCGACTAATTAAGTACGGCCGAGCTAATTGCGAAGCAGCTTCCTGGAACGAAATCCTCGAACCGGACACCTCATTCCAACACATTCGCACCGGAGAAATGATCGAGTGGGAATGCGATGTTTATCTCTCAGAAATTAGCGAGATCCTCGCTAACAACGAACTTCCGGGCAGCTTACGTTCACTTGCAAAGGTCGCACCACTCACCAAGATATTCGGCTCACCACAGAACGATCTCCCAGATTCCGAACAATTTAACCAAATGGCGGATTTTATGGATGGCGTTAACTTGAAACCGATCCTTATCGGAGAAGACGACGCCACTGCCTGGCGAATCGTGGGAACCCTACAGCAAGACCATATTCGTACTAAAGATGGCTTCGATGACAGGGCCCGAATTGTGGCAAAAGTCCGAAAGAAGATTCCAGAAGGACGTTGGTTTTCATTGCATGCAGCATCCGGGATACCTATGAGCCGCGAACAGCGCAGAGCTGCAGGCCGCAAAGGACCATCAACCGCTGAGGAACAAAACCAGTTTCTGGAGGGGCCACTGTTAGTCGTGGACTACCTGGCAGTCTATATCTAGAACTCAGGACACGAGAACATAATCTAATCCGCATTCGATCATCTGTTCTATTTTCAGGCGGAATGCATCGGCCCCACTTGTAAATTAAGGAAACATGAAGAGCATAGAACTTTTTGCAGGTGGCGGTGGCTTACTTTTGGGGTCGTCCTTAGCAGGATTTCACCACTTGGCAGCTGCTGAGTGGAACAAATGGGCCACTGCAACCCTTCGCAATAATATCTCCGACGGCTACCCCCTCATTCAGGGCCTTGAAGTGATAGAAGGCGATGTACGGTCAATCAATTGGAATCAATTCAACAAACACGAAATTGATTTAGTCTCGGGAGGACCACCCTGTCAGCCTTTTTCCATGGGAGGAAAAGCGAAAGCCGACAACGACCCCCGAGACATGTTTCCTGCAATGACAGCCGCAGTTGCCGACCTAAAGCCGCGAGCTTTCATCGTAGAGAACGTTAAAGGTCTTACACGCGCCGCTTTCACCGATTATTTTTCCTTCATCAAGCTAAGGCTTAACTACCCGATGGTCCGCGCACGTCAAGGAGAATCCTGGCTGGAGCATTACAAACGTCTCAAGCAGGTCGACAACACTGGGGGCGCACAAGATCTCGAGTACGATGTGGTGACTACCATCGTTAACGCAGCAGACTACGGAGTCCCCCAGCACCGACACCGCGTGTTTATGGTTGGGTTTAGATCCGATATAGAAACCGGATGGAGTTTTCCGGAACCGACGCACAGTGGAACCGCCCTTCAGCAAACCCAGATATCTGGTGAATACTGGGAGCGACACAAAACACCCCAACGAGATCAAGTTGTTTTACAGCGCCCCGGGAAGGGAAATCCGAATCTCAAGCCATGGCTTACCGTGCGAGACGCGCTAGAAACCATGCCCGAGCCTCGTCAAGACGGCACTCCAGGCTGGCTTGATCACCGATTCCAGCCTGGAGCTAGGGTTTACCCCGGCCATACGGGGAGTTACATAGACGAACCATCTAAAGCGCTAAAAGCAGGAGCACATGGGGTTCCGGGTGGCGAAAATATGATTCGGTTTCCAGATGGATCGGTTCGCTACTTCAGCATTAGGGAAGCAGCAAGGATTCAGACCTTCCCAGATGGGTATGCCCTTCACGGTGCATGGGGCGAGGCTATGCGGCAGTTAGGGAATGCTGTTCCAGTAAGACTAGGACGGGCAGTTGCCGAGTCAGTAGCAGAACATCTTGCGCTTGATACAGCTATTAAACAACGTAAATTCACCGACCTTCCTCTCGTAAAGGCAGTCGTCTAATGTCCGCATTTGATCCACTTTCCTACGAAAACCTTGGCATATCCATCTCGAGAGCGCTTGATGAGCAACCGGTGGTTCCACTAACTGAAATCAAGCGGTTTCATGGTGCTGGGGTGTATGCGCTCTACTACACCGGTGATTTCCCTGCGTACGAACGAATTGCGCTGGCCAATAGAGAGAATCCCGGCACGTGGGCAATCTATATCGGGAAGGCCGAAGCAGAGAGCCACCGAAAGGGAGATCCCGATCAACAAAACGTTCTTGACGGTCCAAAATTATTCAACCGTATACAGAATCATCGAAAGTCCATTGAATCAGCGAACAATCTCGATGTTCATGATTTTTCGGTGAGATATCTAGTCGTAGCTCCGACTTGGGTTCAGCTCGCCGAAATAATTGCTATTCGGCTGCATCACCCGGTCTGGAATTCGCTTATCGACGGCTTCGGAAACCACGATCCTGGCTCAGGTCGGAGAAACGGGTTGCGGCCAAGATGGGACACTCTTCATCCTGGTAGGTCCTGGGCGAAGCTCCTTCGAGAACGACCAGAGCCACTTTCAGTTGTTGAAGAAGAGCTGGAAAACTATCTGAGAATGTACGAGCCAACAACACCGAAGTAGCAGGATTCTCTTCTACTTCATCCCGCTCTCAATGCACGTTGAATTGAACAGAAGGATTTCTTTTCTTTTGCGGTGCTGTAATCACAGATAATCACTAGGGTTTTTAACCCAATTTTGAATGGGTAACCACCGCATACTCCCCCACCTCCGCGGCGAAGCAGGTGTCGTGGCAGGTGAAGATCACCGCCTGACCGCGTGCCAGGCCTGCTGCGATGAGGGCGTGGGCACGCTCGCGGGAGGGGATGTCGAGGCCGACGTCGGGCTCGTCGAGAAGCACAAGGTCACGCCCCTGGGCAAACACCTGGGCAAGCTGTGCGAGCCGGAAATGCGCTGACGGCAGGTCCAACGGGTGGGCGTCTGGGTCTAGGCCTAGTGCAGCGACGGCATCGTCGTTGCCGATGAACCGACCCACGGTGGATTCTGCGAGCTGGTCTGCGGCGCGCTGCAACGCCAGCGACACGGTCACGCCGCGAGTCTGTTCCAGGCCCGGGTTGTCGTCGAGGCCAGCCATCGCGCGAAGGAGCGTTGTCTTGCCGGCGCCGTTGTCGCCACGCAGCCACATAGCCTCACCGGGGCGCACAGTCAGTTGCACCGGTCCGGCGGTGAACGATGGCTCTGACGTGGTGCGGAACTGCCACCACTTGCGGGATGTTTCGCCGCGCGCTGCGGAGACTTCGCCGAGGTTGATCGGTTCATCAGTTGCTGTGACGCGGTCAGGCAACTGCAGATTCGGGTTGGGTGGGACGTTCGGCTGGAGGATGCCACCGACAAGTCCGAGTGCGGCCGAGTCGATGTTGCGAAGCCGTGTGCCCAGGATGACCACCTTCGACGGCAGCGAAGCCAGCAGTTCGGTGATGCGGGTGCAGGAGGTTGGGTCGAGGCCGGCGAAGGGGTCGTCGAGAAGCACAATGCCCGGCTCGAGCACCGCAACGGCTGCGATGGCGAGGCGTCGCGTTTGGCCACCGGAAAGCTGCGCTGGGTTGCGCTCGGCGAGATCGCTCAGACCTGCGGCGAGAAGGATGCGCTCGCAACGCTTGCGCATCTCGTCGGCGGGAATGCCGCGCTGCTCGAGGCCGAGAGCGACTTCTTCGATGACGGTATCGCGAAGATACGACACGTGCGCGGTGGCGTCCTGTTGAACTACGGCGGCGTGATCCCACTCGCGGTGCACTTGCGCTGCCAGGGTGGTCAGGCCTGCTCCAGAGTTACCGATCACCTGCACCGCGCGGTGCTCGTTGAGCGTCTGGGTGAGCAATGTCAGATCCACAGCACGACCCCCAAACACGCAAGCGGGATGAGGATGCGGGCGGCACGCTGGATGCGGCTGTCGTGGACAGGGTGCAGCACGGTGCGAGGGCCGGTGAGGTCGTAGCCTGCGGTCTCTAAGGCTTGGCCGCGAGCACCGGCTTGGGTGAGCAACTCTGTAAGCACCGGCATGATCAGGTTCGGGACCACGGTTTTTACGGTGATGCGCTCGCCTTTGAGCCGGTTGGCGTCGCGAACGATCCGGGCGCGGTGTGCACCTTGGGGGCCGAGTTGCAGTGTCGTGCCGGCGATGTATCCGATCCGGTTGCCACCCGGTGCTGCCTGCAGCGCCTTGGCCAGGTCCGGGGTGCGCGACCATGCGACGGCCGCGAGCAGGCTGGCAATCAGTGCGGTGAAGCGTGCGGCTAACTCCCCTGCTGTGGCAAGTCCGTCGCTAGTAAGCAGCGGCGCGATGCGATGCTCACCGTAGGGCGCGTGGATGAGCACCATGGATGCGGCAACCGGGGCGGCAAGCAACGCGGTGGCCGCAATGAGCGCGACGTTGCGGGTGCGCCACGTCCCCAGCACCATTGCCGCGGCCAGCACTGCGAGTGAAACTTCTGGCCGGTTCAGCCCGAGCACCAGAATCCAGCCCGACGCCCCGATGGCCAAAGCGGTCAACGGGTTCACACGGGTTGAAGGACTCAGACGGTCTGCCACGGAAGTGCTTTACGCCTCAGGTGTCGATGCTGGTGCGACAGGTTCTTGTGGCGCGAAGGCAGCCACGGTGCGCTTCGGCAGCGCCTTCACTGTGGCGTAGGCGATGAACAGGACAATGAGCTTATCCACCGGGTCAGAGATGAACGCCTGGGTGGTTACCGATGCGATCAGGGACCCACCCATTTCGCGGAACAGGCTCACCAGTGCGCCGGTGCCCACGCCGGCGGTGCCGCCGTAGACGTACGCAGCGACAGGGGCTGCGACCATGCCGCCAACAACGCCGAGCACAAGGCCAAAGCCGACCACGGTGCCAGGGTTACGGAACGCGTTGAAACGGTGGATGAACACACCGGCGAGCCAGCCGACCAAGGCCGCACCCGCAGCAAACGGCAAGGCAGCCGGGTTGACCAGACCCCACACCACGTTGTTCAGCGCGCCGGTGGCCATGCCCGCAACCGGGCCGGCCAGGGCTGCGACCAGCACGGTGCCCACGGAGTCGAGGTACAGCGGCAGACCAATCGAGCCGACGATCTCGCCGATGACGGAGTTGATGATGATCGCAATCGGAATCAGCCCGAGCGTGCGCGCCGGCAACACAGGGACGATGGCCACGAGTAGCAGCAGGGTGCCCACGCCGTAGCCCGCCAGCAACGTAATGCCAGGACCGGAGCCTGTGACCTGATCCCAGTCAGCGGGGCGGACAAGAACGAAGTAGAGCCAGGTCGCCGCGATAATCAGCGCGCCAAGGGCAACGAGAACGCGACGCAGCGGGGTCCACTGCGCCTTCTGCGAGTTTTGAGAAGTGGTGTGTGACATGGATCTTTCCGTAATTCTCACGGGCAAATGAGCAATTGCGCCCCTGCCTATGTCACCTCGGCAGGAACGTCCAGATCAGGCAGTGTAGCAGTTAGTCGTCCGCTTTGAGGTGGCGCAGTTCCATAAGACTTGCATCACCCGCCACCACGCGTGCATGGATCTCGCAGGCCCAGTCAAAGGACTCCCACGCGGCATCGATGTCCGCAGCGGTGACCAGGCGCGCGTTGGGTTCGCGCTCCCAAATGTCGCGCAGATCCGCCACTGAGGTGCCGCGGGTGAGGTCGGAATCGGCCTCGACGGCGATCGTCGTCAAGCAATGCTCAACGTCCACCGCACCAAGCGCGATGAGCACCGTGAGCAAGTCGTGAATCTGCGCGCGGTAGCCCTCCCCGACCTCCTCGTGGAACTCGAAGTAGAACCGCACAATGTCACCCAAGTGCTGGGCAATCGGGCTCGCGCCTAGCTTTGCGACGACCCCCTCCAACCGCTCAGGCTCAAGCAACATCTTCTCCGTCACACCAAGTGAGCACAACGTGATCGGAGTCGGTGTCATGTCGAAGACGTCGGCGGCGGCGTGCGGATCAACCCAGAAGTTCCACTCCGCCGTCGGCGTGGTGTTGCCCGGGTAGTTCACCGCACCCCCCATCACCGTGATGTGCTTCAGGCGCGCGAAGTGCTGTGGGTGGGCGTGGGCGAAAAACGCCAAGTTGGTCATGGGGCCGGTGACGATGAGGTGCAGATCGTCAGTACCGCGCTCAATCGCGTCGATCCACAGTGCTTCCCAGTCGTGCTCGACGTGACGCTCAGGCGCGGTGGCATAGCCAAGCCCCGTATCGCCGTGGGTTTCCGGCGTAGTGGTCAGTTCCACCTCAAGCGGCGCCGGTACTCCAGCGGCGAGAGAGATAATCGGCAAACCACACAACGACAGGATCCATGCGGCGTTCTTGGCACACTGGTCGGCGTCGACGTTGCCGGCAGTCGTGGTCACGCACTCAAGCTCATGGATGCCTGCCTGCGTGGCCGCAGTCAGCCAGATGAGGGCTAAGGTGTCGTCGATACCCGGGTCGCAGTCCAGAATTACTCTCATCGTGGCTCCTTCACCATCGTTTCCTTACCGATGATCAGCCACACCACAGCCGCCACCGCACACATTGCACCGCATACGCCGAACGCGGCAGTAAAGCCTGCGGTCTGCGCAATCGCGCCGACAACCACAGGCGCGAAAATCTGGCCCGCATCCTGCGTCATCTGGAACGTGGACAACACCTTACCGCCGGAGCGTTCATTGCCAATGATGTCCGCCAACGCTGCCTGAATGGACGGGCTCATCGTGCCGGAAGCCACGCCGGCCAGCACCGACCAGATCATGAGCGGCCAGAAACTTGTCGCCGTGCCAAGCACCGCCGTAAACACCGCAGACATTGCCATGCCCGCAAAGATCATCGGGCGCCTGCCAAAATGATCCGACATACGCCCGGAAAACTGCAGCATGATCGCCATGCCGAGCGCGAACGCCGTAAGCGCGAAACCAGCCGCTGCCCCGCCTTGCTCAAACACCGCGGCGGCAAAGAGCGGCAACACCGCCACGCGCGCACCCATGTTCACAAACCCATTGGTAAACGCCGCGACCAGCAATCCCCTGTAGGTGGGCACCTGCCAGGCGCTCTGCAGCCGCATCGCGGGCTTCGCCTTCGGCAACGCCTTCGCACCTGGACGCGGCTGAGTAAGCCACGCGACGAGGCCGGCCGCAACCGCGACCCCCACGCCATAAATGGCAAACGGGATACGGAATCCCAAATACGACAACGCTGCGCCCACGATCGGACCGAACACATTGCCCACAAGAAATGCCGAAGCGTACAACGCGTTCGCGCGGCCACGGATCGAAGGATGCGTCACCCGCACAATCAACGCCTGCGCCGACAACGTAAACATCGTCGAGCCGAAACCCGCGATGAACCGCAACGCAAGAATCTGCCAATACGCCTGGGCAAACGCCACGAAGAACGTGGAGACAGCCACAATGCTCAAGCCTGTGAGGTAGATCGGGCGCGAGCCCAGTTTGTCCACCAACACACCCGCGCCGGGCGCACCAAGCAACCTGGCAAGAGCAAACACAGACACGACCGCACCTGCTGCGGCCATGGATACGTTGAAACTTCCCGCAAACTGCGGGAGAACCGGAGCGATTAACCCGTACCCGAGCGCAACAATGAAGGCGGCGCCCGTGAGCACCCAAATGGTGCGGGGGATCGACGGTTTCACCACCTTATTCGCACTCATAAACAGCAAGGTTACACAACGCGTCAAATAACCGCATCGCCCATATGTTCGAATACGTACCGGGTGGTGTCGGGGCCACTTTTAGTGTTTGAGCCATGAAGTTGAACGCAAAGAATGCCCTGTCCATGTTCCGCACCTCCCCCACTGTGGATGCCGATGCATACGCCAGCGCCGATTCACTGGCTGCTGAAATCCGAGACCTCTTCCCCGAGAAGCTGCACGCCATCAACGCGATGATCCACCACCCACGCTCGCTGTCTCGCCCGGCTGCGACCTGGCGGCCACCGGTGATATCGCTACCCCGGATAGACAACGGTCCGACGCTGTCGTTGGCGGTCACGCGGCGGCGTGTTGGCCCGCGCGCCCGCGCTCGTATTCAGGGATACGGGCAGCGCCACATTCCGGCCTACTTGATCGAACTGCGCGTGACCGATGCCGCGGGGGTTCCCGTGGACACGTTGCTTGCCGAGTCCTGGGTGCGCGCGGTCATCCCCGATGATGCTGCCCACACCGTCCACGAAATTCCGGGGGCGAAGGCAGCAAGTTACGTCTGGCTCGTCGACGGGGCGTTCACCCCGATCGAGTCGCCCTCCTCCATGTTCGAAGGACTCAGCGCGGCTTAGTCCTCGTCGTCCTCGTCGAAGTCTTCGTCGTCGAGATCCTCATCATCCTCATCATCGCGGTCCTCGTCGTAGTCTTCGTCGTCTTGGCCGAAGATGTCGTAGACGTCCGGCTCGTCAATCTCGTCGTCGACTGGAAGCAGCTGCGCCTCCCATTCCTCTGCCTGGTCGGCGGCGAGCGACAGCACGTCAAAGAGGCGATCGAAGTCGGTGAAGCTGCCCAGCTCGAGCTTCTCAGCGTCAGCAACTGCCTCGTCATGGATGACGTCAAACAGACGTGCGCGGTCCTCCTCAGACAGTTCCGCATCGCCGTCGGACTCCCACAACTCGCCCTCGGCGTCCTCGATGACATCGTCGTAGTCATCCGGGAGTGCAACGAAGGTCACTGTGGCGCTCGGCACGCCGTTGACGGCTTCGACGACGACCTGCAACTCGGCATTCGCGCCCACTTCGGCGCGCACCTGCTGCGGGTTGACGTGGTCCTGGAAGAACTCGAGATCCCCAATGCGCTCGTCCGTGCTTTCCAGCAGGTCGCGCAGCACGGTTACCACCTGGTCGGTCGCCATGTGCTCAGCAACAGCAGCCACCGCTGCCTCCACGGAGAACACCACAGCAACTAAGACGGCCTCAAACTCATCGTCGTCCTCGTCCACGTCAGCCGCGGCGATGTACACGTTCGCTGCCGGCAGGTGCGGATCAATTTCCACAAACTGCAATTCCAACGCCGCAGACATGGGGACAAACATCGTGTCCCCGCCTACGCGCGACTCAATACCGTCGCGGTCCAACGCGGCCGCGATGTCCTCGAAAAAGCTCATGACAGTGGGTTCCTTCCGCATTGACCTTCAGACTGGCTTCAGCCTAGCCACGTTCGCTGGCGCGTGCCTGGAATTATCATCGCGGATGTCATAAATCCGTCCGGCTAATTCCCCACTCGCGCATGTCAAACGACTCCCACGCGGTGCGTTGTTCGGCTTTCGGGTCGTATTCCACACGCATGCCGTATTCAAACACCGCAGTCGCACGCCCCGGGTCGTCGCCACGCTTAAACCCGTAGCTGGGCCACTCCGGACCAGGTGTGCCGGTGTGGAAGAACTCGCCCCAGTGGTACTGCATGAGCCGGCTGACCTCTTGGAACGTGTCCCGCGGCCCGAAGCGATCCAGTTTGGAGGTCACTGTGGCAAAGGGATCGCCATAGACCGCCACAAGGTCAGCTGCGTGAATCGCGCCGAGGCCCAACTTGCGCATCGCGGCAGATGCGTAGGCGAACCGATACATATAGGTCGGCGCAACCATGCGGTGCGCGGTGGCCAGGATGACACTCGGGGCCCAGAACACGGCGTCTGCCATCAACTCCGCAAAATCGCCGCGTGCGCCGACATCGTCGTACGCCTCGATGACATCCAGCGCATTGTCCGGGTCAAACACGTTCAACGCCCGGCGCGCAGCACGTTGGCGCTGGCGGGAGGTTTGGTAGATGGCTTTGGTGAAACTGGCTTCGTCGGAGTTGGTTCCCACGATCAGTGGCACGCGGGCTTGCTCGCCGGCGTTGAACGTGTCAATGGGGTGTTGGGGCAGGCTGGCACTGTCCAGGGTGGGCATGAAGCTGATGTTGAATTGCAGCGCTTCCTTGCTGTTAAACATCAGTGATTGCCCGGCGCGCACGAGGGTTTCTGCGGGGATGTCGCGCAGCTGGTCAAGGGTGGTGTCTGGTGCGAGCCCGAGTTTCCTGATGAGGGCTTGGACCCACCTGGCGGCTTGGCGCCTCGAGTGGACGCTGGCCGGTGGCGGGGACTGCGCGATTGCGCGGTGGAACAGGCCGCGGGCATCGGGTGCGCACATGAGATGCAGCACGGCAGCACCGCCTGCCGATTCGCCCATGATGGTCACAGCATCTGGGTCGCCGCCGAAGGCTGCGATGTTGTCCCGGATCCACCGCAGGGCGAGGATCTGGTCGCGGATAGCGGGGTTGGCCACGCAGTCGTCGCCAAGCGATCGCACATCGAGGTAGCCGAGCACGCCGAGGCGGAAGTTTAAGGAGACGTAGACAATGTTCGTCGCGGCGGTGAGGCGATGACCTTGGAGGACTTTTTCGTGGCTGGCGCCGGTGACAAAAGTGCCGCCGTGGAAACAGACAACGACAGGCAAGACCTCATCAGTGTCGGGCCTGACGATGTCTAAGTTGAGGCAGTCCTCCGAACCAAGCACCGTGCCACGGATGCCGAAGGTGCCTTGCATGGCGGGTGGGCCGAAGCGTGTGCAGTCGCGCACCCCAGGCCAGGGTTGGACGGGTTTCGGTTCGCGGAACCGGTGAGTACCAGCGGTGTTGGCGCCGAATGGCACGCCACGCCAGGTGCGCATTCCGGTGTGCGGGTCGACTTGACCGCGCACGGCTCCGGCCGTTGTCTGTACGACTGGTTGGCGGCGCGCATTCATGCGTTCAAGCCTAGAGCGTTTCCGCCCGGTCTTCCCGGGATATGAAGTCGTTCTATGCTGTACCAATTACCCATCGCCAGTTCACGGCAGGAGGATAAACGTGTTCGGTAAGAAGAAATCAACGCAGATCGACGAGACGGAGCTCCGCAAGGAAATCAAGGTCGCGCTGCAGGAAAATTCAGCGCAGCTGGAAAAGGACGCGGGCAAACTCGGTCGTGTTTTCATCGGCGCGGTGGACAAGGCCGTGCGACTGCAGACCTCTGTGATCCGCGGATATGTAGATTGGTTGCGCCGCGACAACCCGGATAAGTCGCCGGCACAGATCCAGGCGATTATGGATAAGCATCTGAAAAACACCGTCACGGGCACCGGTGCCGGTGTGGGTGCCGCTGCGGCAGTACCAGGCGTTGGCCTGTTCACAGGTGCTGCTGCTGTGGCCGGCGAGTCCGCCCTCTTTCTGGATCTCGCGGCATTTTACGCCATGTCATCGGCATATTTGCGTGGCGACGACATCTCCGACCCCGAGCACCGCCGCGCCATCGTGCTGACCACGCTGATGGGTACGAAGGGCCTGGCAATCGTGGATACGCTGCTCGGCGAAAACTCCCGCAAGCTGCCTGGCAAGGCCACCCTGTCGCGCTTTTCTGGCCCGACGCTCAATGAGACCAACAACGTGCTGCAGCGCATGGCTATGCGTTCGCTGCGTCGTTCCATGCGTCGCGCCTGGCTGGGCAAGATGCTGCCGCTCGGCCTGGGTGCGATTGCCGGTACGACGGTGAACCGCAAGCTGGCCGGCAACATCATCGATAACATTCAGCAGGCCCTCGGCCCGGTGCCGCTGCAGTTTGCCACCCCGCTCGAGCCCGAAGACACGGCCGATGAGACCGGTCGCATCAAGGGGGGCTTCAACCCGAAGGAATTCGCTGCATGGATTTTGAAGATCTTCCGCGACGGTAAGGACAGTAGCGGGAAGGACAGCGACGACAAGGAACATGAGGACCACTAGCCCACTTCTTACCCAATCGCTCAAGGCGAACCGCGCGCCTGCCGCCGTCGCGTTCGCCGCTGCCATCTTGGCGGCGCTCACCCGCGTGGCCGAGCCCGCTCTTACTGGCCAAGCGATTGATATTGCCACCGGGAATGCGGACGGTTCCGTTGCCCGCGTGGCGTGGCTGATGGTGGCAGTCGCAGCGGCCACCTACGTCCTAAGCATCATCCGGCGCACCACCTCCGGTCGCCTTGCCACGACCTCGCAACACTGGTTGCGCACCAAGATCCTGCGCACACTGCACCGCCTGGACGGGCCGGGACAGGACAAGATCGTGACAGGCCAGATTGTCTCGCGCTCGATCTCGGATCTGAACATGTACCAGACGGTGCTGGACACTCTGGCGATGATGCTCACACGCATCGTGCAACTGGTAGCCACCTTGATCGTCATGCTGAGCATGGACGTCGCACTGACCGCGATGTCGCTGGCACTGTTGCCTGTGCTCCTTTGGGAGGCCAACCGGTCGCGCAAAACGCTCTACGCAGCAACGTGGGTCAACCAGCACGCCACCGCAGAACTTGCAGAGCACGTCGAACAAACCGTCTCCGGCGTGCGTGTGGTCAAGGCGTTCGGGCAGGAACAGCGCGAGATCGACCAGCTCGACAACCTTGGCCGCCACCTTTACGCGGTAAAAATGCGGGCGGCGAAACTCACCGCACGCTTCCAGCCGATGCTCTCCCAACTGCCCAAGGTGGCGCTGGTGGTCACCATCATCGCCGGCGGCATGCTCGCCATCCACGGAAGGATCTCCATCGGCCAGTTCGTCGCATTCACCGCGTACCTGACCACGATGACGTCCACCCTTTCCATGCTGACCAACCAGTACGTCCGCATGCAGATGGGCATGAGCTCCTTCGACAGGCTCGCGGATGTGCTGGCACTCGCACCTGAAGAGTCCACCGCGAGTTCCACCGTGAATTCCACCGAAAACTTGCCTGCCGAACCCGGCCTGCACTTTAGCGACGTGCACTTTTCGACCGGCGGCCACAACGTCTTAAACGGCTTCACCCTTTCGGTCGCGCCGGGCGAGACCGTTGCAATGGTCGGCCCGCCCGGCGCGGGTAAAACCATGGCGGTGCAACTAGCAGGCGGGTTCTATACCCCGGATACGGGCACGGTCACCGGTGGCAATGTGGTCTGTGTTTTCGACGACGCCTTCCTTTTCTCTTCCTCCGTGCGCGACAACATCGCCATGGGGGCTGCCGATAACATGTCGCCGGACGAACTTGATGCCGCGGTGCGCGAGGCGGCACGTCTCGCCCTGGCAGACGAGTTCATCGAGCGCCTCCCCGACAGCTACGACACCCAAGTCGGTGAGCGCGGTCTCACCCTTTCCGGTGGTCAGCGCCAGCGCATCGCGCTTGCTCGCGCGCTCATGTCACGCCCTGAGGTGCTCGTGCTTGACGACGCCACCAGCGCCATCGACTCCATCAACGAAGCCCACATCTTGGCTAACCTGCGCGACGCACTGAGTGATATTGCGGTGCTGACCGTGGCACACCGCCAGTCCACGGTGGATCATGCGGATCGGGTAGCGGTGGTGCGCGGTGGGGTCGTCGTCAAGCAAGGGCCCCGCGACGAGGTCATGGCAACCGACGAGTATCGCGCCTCCATGGACCCCGAGTCCGAGACGCTGTACGAGGAGATTGGCGACCTGTGGCCCGAAGTGGACACCGAACCGCAGGAGCGCGTGATCGTGCCGACGAGCGGGCGCGCCTCCACCATCAACGCCACCCCGGAACTGCTCGCGCGTGTGGAGCGCCTCCCGGAAGCGCGCGAACTGCCGGATCTGGCCGAGCAGACACTGACCCGCCTGCGCACCCCGTCGAGCGAATTCCACATCCGCGACATGTTCAAGGCCGTGCGCTGGCTCATCGCTGGCACCGTCGCCCTGCTGATTGTGGGCGTGCTGGCGGACTTGGCCTTCCCCACCATCGTGCGCGCCGCCGTGGACCGCGGCATTACCCCAAGTAACCAGGAGAACCTGATCAACGCGGGGCTCATTGCGCTCGGTGTGGTCGCGATCGCCTGGGCCTCGGATGCACTCATGACTGTTTTGTCGTCGCGCTCCGGCGAACGCCTCCTCTACGGGCTGCGCCTGCGCTCCTACGCGCACCTGCAGCAACTGGGGTTGAGTTACTTCGAATCGCGACTGTCCGGCAAGATTATGACGCGCATGACCACGGACATCGACACCTTGTCGAGCTTCCTACAAACCGGGCTTGCCCAGGCGATTGTCGCCGTTGGCTCGCTCGTGGGCGTGATCGTTATGCTCGTTGCCACAGACGGCGAACTCACCCTCATCGCGCTGACCGCCGTCCCGGTGATTGTCGTCGCTACCTGGGCGTTCAGAGTCTTCTCCAAGCGCTACTACCAGGCCTCACGCGAACAGATCTCCACGGTCAACGGCGAGTTCGCGGAACTCATCGGCGGCATCCGCACCACCCAAACCCACCGCGCGCAGCCCCACTTTGAAGCACACTTCACGGCCCTAAGCGACGAATACCGCCGCCTGCGCATGCGCTCCGTCACCCTGGTCGCGCTGTACTTCCCCGGCATGCACTTCATCTCCCAAACCATGACCGCCGTCATCGTCGGCTTTGGTGCGGGACGCATCGCCGACGGATCGCTGTCCGTCGGTGTGCTCGTCGCATTCACCATGTACCTCGGCCAGCTCTACGGCCCCATCCAGCAGCTTGGCCAAATCTTCGACTCCTGGCAGCAAGCCACCGTCAGCTTCGACCGCATCCGCGCACTGCTCGCCCAGCGCACCACCGTCCCCGACACTGGCACCAACCCCGGCGCCCACAAGGCCGCAAGTGGGCAATTGCTTTTCGACGACACCACCTTCTCCTACTCAGTCTCCACCGATACAGACGCCTCCCCCGTGATCGACCACATGGACCTGACCATCGAGCCAGGTACCACCGTGGCACTCGTCGGCCCTACCGGCGCAGGCAAATCCACCGTGGTCAAACTGCTCGCCCGGTTCTACGACCCCACTTCCGGTGAGGTGCGCGCCTCCGGCACAAACATCGCGGAGTTCCCGCTTGCAGATTGGCGCCGCGCACTCGCCCAGGTCCCGCAGGAGTCCTACCTGTTCCCCGGCACCGTCGCGGACAACATCGCCTACGGCGCGCCGGGCGCGACCCCAGAGGAGATCGAGGCGGCGGTGAACCGCATTGGCGCGCTCGGTGTCGTCGATACGATCCCCGGCGGCTTCAACGCGCGCGTCGGTGAACGCGGCCGAGGCTTGAGTTCCGGGCAACGCCAGATCATCGCGCTCGCACGCGCGGAGATGCTCTCCCCTGCCGTGCTGCTTCTCGACGAAGCCACCGCCACCCTTGATCCCGCAACCGAACGCGCGGTACTCGACGCCGCCGACCGCGCAACCTTGGGGCGCACGTCAGTGGTCGTCGCACACCGCCTCGCAACCGCTGCGCGGGCCGACCGAATACTCGTCATCGACGAAGGACGTATCATTGAGGACGGTTGCCACGAGGACCTCCTCACCGCCGGCGGTAGGTATGCCCAAATGTGGGCTGCCAACCGCTAACGGGGGTGAAAGACGGAAACCCCGTGGACAGGAACAACCCAAGTTCGCGCCATATCAGCGCGGACGATTACAGTCAAAGAAACGTTCCGCGAAATCAAAACAGAAGGAAGGCGAGAACCTGCCGTGAGCAGCGAAAACACGTTCGGCCAGAACAGCTGGCTGGTTGACGAGATGTTCCAGCAGTACAAGGACGACCCGAACTCGGTCGACGCCGAATGGCGTGAACTGTTTGAGAAAAAGGGTGCACCGAAGACCGCCAATGGCACGTCCAACGTCACCCCTTCCCAGGCAGGTGCAAGCCAGGCGAAGACCGACCCGAAGGTTGCCCGTTCCACCGGCGCACCTTCGCAGGATGGTCGCGAGACCAAGGTCGACGAGGCCGCAGCAAAGGTCTCTAACCGCCCGCAGCGCACCCTGCCGAAGCCGAAGGCCTCCCCGCTGGACAAGATCGCACAGGTCGAGGTCGAGCCGGGCGAGTTCCAGCTCAAGGGCGCATTCCGTGCGATTGCGAAGAACATGAACGAGTCGCTCGAGGTGCCGACGGCGACGACCGTGCGAGACATGCCGGTCAAGCTCATGTTTGAGAACCGCGCGCTGATTAACGACCATCTCAAGCGCACCCGTGGCGGCAAGGTCTCCTTCACCCACATCCTGGGCTACGCCATCGTCCTGGCGACGAAGCTGCACCCGGACATGAACAAGAACTACAAGGAGGACGGCAACAAGTCCTTCGCCATCCAGCCAGAGAACGTCAACCTCGGCCTGGCTATCGACCTTCCGGGCAAGAACGGTTCCCGCTCCCTCGTCGTCGCTGCGATCAAGGAGTGCGAGAAGAAGTCCTTCTCCGAGTTCGTTGACGCATACGAGGACATCGTCGCTCGTGCACGCGACGGCAAGCTGACCATGGATGACTTCTCCGGTGTCACCATCCAGCTCACCAACCCAGGCGGCATCGGCACCCGCCACTCCATCCCGCGCCTGACCAAGGGCCAGGGCACCATCGTCGGCGTTGGCGCTATGGACTACCCGGCAGAGTTCGCCGGCGCGTCCGAGGACCGCCTCGCTGAGCTCGGCGTTGGCAAGCTGGTCACGCTGACCTCCACCTACGACCACCGCGTCATCCAGGGTGCAGAGTCCGGCGAGTTCCTGCGCGACATTTCGCAGCTGCTTATCGACGACAAGTTCTGGGACGAAATCTTCCAGTCCATGCAGATCCCGTACTCCCCGCTTCGCTGGGCACAGGATCTTCCGAACACGGGCATTAACAAGGACACCCGTGTCATGCAGCTCATCGAGGCATACCGCTCCCGCGGCCACCTCATCGCAGACACCAACCCGCTGCATTGGCACCAGCCTGGTCTGGCGAAGCCGGATTCGCGTGACCTGCTCATGGAGACCCACGGCCTGACCCTGTGGGACCTGGACCGCACCTTCCACGTCGGTGGCTTCGGCGGCAAGGAGCAGATGACGCTGCGCGAGGTTATGGCGCGCCTGCGCTCCTCCTACACCTTGAAGGTCGGCTCCGAGTACTCCCACATCTTGGACCGCGACGAGCGCGAATGGCTGCGCGACCGCGTCGAGGCTGGCATGCCCAAGCCGACCGGTGCAGAGCAGAAGTACATCCTGCAGAAGCTCAACGCCGCTGAGGCCTTTGAGAACTTCCTGCAGACGAAGTACCTCGGCCAGAAGCGCTTCTCCCTTGAGGGCGCAGAGACCCTCATCCCGCTGATGGACGCCATCATCGACACCGCTGCAGGCCAGGGCCTGGAAGAGGTTGTCATCGGCATGCCGCACCGTGGCCGCCTGAACGTCCTGTTCAACATCGTGGGCAAGCCGGTTGCAACGATCTTCAACGAGTTCGAAGGCAACATGCGCGCAGCCCAGCAAGGTGGCTCCGGCGACGTGAAGTACCACCTCGGCTTCGAGGGCGAGCACATCCAGATGTTCGGCGACGGCGAGATCAAGGTCTCCCTGGCTGCGAACCCGTCCCACCTTGAGGCAGTCGACCCGGTGCTCGTCGGTATGGCGCGCGCCAAGGAAGACCAGATCAAGGCCACCAAGGGCCGCGAAGACCACCCGGTGGTTCCGCTTATGCTCCACGGCGACGCATCGTTCACCGGCCTGGGTATCGTCCAGGAGACCCTGAACCTGTCTCGCCTGCCGGGCTACACCGTCGGCGGCACCATCCACATCGTGGTGAACAACCAGATCGGCTTCACCACCACCCCGGATTCCGGCCGTTCCTCCTACTACGCCACCGACCTGGCCAAGGGCTTCGACTGCCCGGTGTTCCACGTCAACGGCGACGACCCGGAGGCAGCCGCATGGGTTGCTCAGCTCGCTACCGAGTACCGCCGCGAGTTTGGCAAGGACGTCTTCATCGACCTCATCTGCTACCGCCTGCGCGGCCACAACGAGGCTGATGACCCGACCGTGACCCAGCCGGTCATGTACGAGCGCATCAACAACCACCCGTCGGTGCGTACCCGCTACACCCAGGACCTCATCGGTCGTGGCGACATCACCCAGGAAGACGCAGAGAAGGCGGCACAGGACTTCCACGACCAGCTCGACGCGGTCTTCACCGACGTGAAGTCCGAGAAGGGCCAGCCGAGCGAGCAGACCGGTATCACCGATTCCCAGAAGCTCACCCGCGGCCTGGACACGAACATCTCCGAAGAGCAGTTCAAGCGCCTCGCAGACGCGTACGCCAACCTGCCGGAGGACTTCACCCCGAACAAGCGTCTGAAGTCCGTCCTGTCCAAGCGCGGCGGCTCGTTCACCGACGGCGACATCGACTGGGGCTGGGGCGAACTGCTCGCCTTCGGTTCCCTGGCTGAGCAGGGCAAGTTTGTCCGCCTCGCCGGTGAGGACTGCCAGCGCGGTACCTTCACCCAGCGTCACGCTGTGCTGTACAACCCGGACAACGCCGAGCCGTTCAACCCGCTCGACCACAACGCGCAGGAAGCCGGCAACGGCGGCCAGTTCCAGGTCTACAACTCCGCACTGACCGAGTACGCAGGCATGGGCTTCGAGTACGGCTACACCCTTGGCAACAAGGACGCGGTTGTCGCTTGGGAAGCACAGTTCGGCGACTTTGCCAACGGCGCCCAGACGATTATCGACGAGTACCTGTCCTCCTCCGAGACCAAGTGGGGCGAAGTGTCCTCCCTGATCTCCCTGCTGCCGCACGGCTACGAGGGTCAGGGTCCGGACCACTCGTCTGCTCGTATCGAGCGCTACCTGCAGCTCGTCGCGGAAGGCTCCATGACCATCGCGCAGCCGTCCACCCCGGCTAACCACTTCCACCTGCTGCGCCGTCAGGCTCTCGGCGAGATGAAGCGTCCGCTGGTCGTCTTCACCCCGAAGTCCATGCTGCGCAACAAGGCTGCAGTGTCCCAGCCGTCTGATTTCACCGAGGTCAACCGCTTCCAGTCCGTCATCGACGACCCGAACTTCGTCGAGCGCGGCAACAAGAAGATCGGCTTCACCGACAAGGTGAAGACCATCATGCTGTGCTCCGGCAAGATCTACTGGGAGCTGGACAAGAAGCGTCAGAAGGATGGCCGCGACGACATTGCGATCGTCCGCGTGGAGATGCTCCACCCGATCCCGTTCAACCGCCTGTCGGATGCGTTCAAGAACTACCCGAACGCCAAGGAGATCCGCTGGGTGCAGGACGAGCCGGCAAACCAGGGCGCATGGCCGTTCTACAACGAGCACCTGCGCACCCTGATCCCGGACATGCCGGAGATGGTCCGCGTGTCCCGTCGTGCACAGTCCACCACCGCAACCGGTGTGGCCAAGGTGCACCAGCAGGAAGAAAAGCAGCTGCTTGAGGAAGCATTCGCTGACTAACCTGCACACCTAAAAACTCCGACCCGGCTTGTGAAAAGCCGGGCCGGAGTTTTTGTTATTCGGTTATTTGGACGCAGAGTCCGGGTCGATCACATCCTCTGGGTCTGCCGGGGCGTCGTGGTGGACGTCGATGTGGGCGTATTCGATCATCCACTCCGCAATCGCATCCTCCACCGTGGCACCCTTGTCCACTTCTTCCGCCATCTCCTCGAGACGGTCAGTGGACAGCACGCGGGTGATGAAGTTCAGGCGGTTGATCTCACCGCGGTCGAAGGTGCCTTTATGGAACACCGGGATGACGTTTTGCGACAGTTCGCTCTCTCCGCACGCTTGGGCGGGTGACGGGTCGACGGTGCGCATATCCCCCGGCATGGCGGCGACAGCGGCCCCATAGACCTCGTCAGTATATGCGCCATCGGTCACATCGCCGCCCGCTAGCTCCTTGGCGGCCTTAGGGTCCGACTCTTCGAGCAGACGCCCAGTGCACGTGACGACGAAGTCAATCGGCTGCTCACGCAACACCTCAAGCGTCGGCGCGTCATCCAGCCCCGTCACTGAGGTCACGCTCGTCGGCCGGCCTTGGCCCTTAAGTACGCGGCTGTAGATCTCCCCAAGTACGACTTGTTCGTTGGAGGCGCCGTCGATGGCGATGGCGATATCGGCCTTCTCCGGCCGCGCCTGAGTGTAGATGTTGTCCTCCGACGCGCAACTAGAGAGCGCAACCGCGGCCGTGCACAGGGCTGCGGCTGCAACAAACTGGTGGTGTGCCTTCATGGTCGGTTACTCGCCGATGACGTTTTCAGAGGCGGGAGTGCGACCGCCTGCTTGTGCGATCATGTCGCGGGCCTGCGGTGCAGCATCCGGCTCACACAGCACGTCGTAGCGGCCAGCCACGATGGTGGTTGCAGACGCGAAGTCGCGCTTGCCGCCGGTAAATGCATACGCCACTGCGGAGGCCACAGCGCCGAAGATCGCACCGATGACAATGGCCCACACGAACATGCTCAGGCCAGCGCCCGGAACAGAGATCAGGGAGAGCAGCAGGCCGAAGAACAGGCCCATCCACAGACCAGACAGTGCGCCGGTGCCCAGTACCTTCGGCCAGGTGAGTCGGCCGGTGATTTTCTCTACCTGCATCAGGTCTACGCCGACGATGGAAAGTTTCTCTACAGGAAATTCCCTGTCGGACAGGTTGTCCACTGCGCGTTGCGCCTCGGCGTAGGTGGTGAAGCTGCCGACTGGCCAGCCGGTAGGCACTTCTGTTGCGCCGAGAGCCTTGTTCAACGACGGGTTCATGGGTTGAGTCATGTTGCGTAGTGTATCGGGATTCCAAAATCACCCAGGAACGGCCGTATAATTCGGTGGCAATGGCTACTGAACATCAGATTTTGGAAAGCGATGTCCACGAGGCGCTTTCGCGCGTTGAGGATCCGGAGATCGGCAAACCGATCACGGAGCTCGACATGGTGGAATCGGTCACCATCGACGGCAACGATGTTGCGGTCGGTATTTATCTCACGATCGCGGGCTGCCCGATGCGCGACACCATCGAGTCGAATGTGCGCGCTGTAGTCGAGGAGCTCGACGGCGTGGGCGACGTGAGCATCACGCTGCACACGATGAGCGACGAGCAGCGCCGTGCGCTTGCTCAGAAACTTCGTGGCGAGCAGACCGGCCCGGCTATCCCGTTCGCGGATCCGGATACGCGCACGCGCGTTATCGCGGTGGCTTCCGGCAAAGGTGGTGTGGGTAAGTCGTCGATGACGGTCAACCTGGCTACCGCGATGGCAGCCCAGGGCCTGACGGTGGGCATTGTGGATGCTGATATCTACGGCCACTCCGTGCCGGGGCTGATGGGTTCTGAAGAGCAGGGCCCCACGCTTGTCGACGAAATGATCATGCCCCCTATCGCCCACGGCGTGCGCCACATCTCGGTGGGACAATTCGTGGAAGGCAACGCCCCTGTCGTGTGGCGTGGCCCGATGCTTACCCGTGCGATCCAGCAGTTCTTGGGCGACGTCTACTGGGGTGATCTGGACGTGCTGTTCATGGACCTGCCCCCGGGAACGGGTGACGTGGCAATCACCGTCGCGCAGTTGGTGCCGAACGCGGAGCTGCTGATCATCACCACCCCGCAGGCTGCGGCAGCCGAAGTCGCGGAGCGCGCCGGCACGATCGCGCAGCAGACTGATCAGAAGATCGCCGGCGTGATCGAAAACATGTCGGGCATGACCATGCCGGACGGCACGGTACTCAACATCTTCGGCGAGGGCGGGGGCGAGCACGTCGCCGAGCGCCTGACCCAGCTGACCGACTCGGATGTGAAGCTGCTCGGCTCCGTACCCCTGGACCCGAAGCTTCGCGAGCACGGCGATACCGGCACCCCGGTTGTCATCTCCGACCCGGAGTCGCCGGCGGCCAAGGCGGTGCTTGAGATCGTCGACAAGCTAAAGGTGCGCCCGAACTCACTGGCAGGCAAGAGCCTGAACCCGCAGGTTAAATAACGTCCTCCCAGGAAAAGCCTTTGCGCTCCGGCTGCGTACCGCGCGGCTCGGGGCGCATTTGTTGTTGCGGCGGCGCCTGTGGTGGTGTCTTCGGCGCTGGAGGCTCGCTGGGGTCGTCGTCTTCGAACAACACCTTCGCCATCGCACGCTTCGGCCCCATCGCCGCATAGCGCGAGACAGTATCGATCGGCTTCTTAAACTCCTCGAACTCCCCCAGCTCGCCGTTGAGTTCCGCCTTGGCGTTGTTGATCGCTTTCTTGGCCGCATAGATCGCGGCGCGCACATCCTCGACGACAGAAGGCAGGCGTTCGGGCCCGATCACGATCAACCCGATGATCAGGATGAAGAAAATCTCGCCCCAACCGATGCTAGAAAACACCTAACTCACCTTACTCACGGTGCGTCAGCGAGCGAATCGCAGACTCCACTCGGCTCCGGATCCCCTTGGGGGTTTCGGGGGTGTCGGTCACGTCTTCGTCGCAAAGCATCGCCAGTCGCTCCACAAGCGACGCCGGGGCGTGCATGTCGGAGGAATTACACACCTGCAGACGCTGCGACGTCCCCCGCTGCGCCTGAACTTCCTCACAACACTCCCCACACAACCGCAGGTGCCGCTCGGCGCGCACGGTGGCAGCCTTGGACAACTCGCCGTCCACATAGGCGGCAATCGCCTCCGGATTGAGATGATCGGTGGAGTTAAACCTGGTCACGGCGCCGACTCCTTCCCTGCTACCGGGCGCGGATAAGTTCCTTCGCGGCGGCGCTGTGGAGGGCTTGCTTCTCCAACGACTCGCGCATCTGCGTGCGACCGCGGTGGATACGCGATCGTACAGTACCCATCTTCACTCCGAGGGTTTCAGCGATCTCCTCGTAGCTCATCCCCACCACATCACACAGGACCACGGCCACGCGGAACTCCGGCTTCAAATCGTCCAACGCCTTCTGCAACGCAGGGTCCAGGTTGGTCACGGAGTACGCATCTTCCGGAGTCATGTCGGTGCCGGGCACGCGCTCGTAATCCTCGGGCAGCGCCTCCATGCGGATCTTGGCGCGACGACGCACCATGTCCAAAAACAGGTTCGTGGTGATGCGGTGCAGCCAACCCTCGAACGTTCCAGGCTGGTACTGCTTCACGTTGCGGAACACACGCATAAACGTCTCTTGCGTGAGATCTTCCGCGTCGTGCTGATTACCGGAGAGACGAAACGCTAGGCGGTAGACACTGTCGGCATGTTCTTTCACCAGTTCAGACCAGGTCGGCATTGCTGCCTGGCCTGCGTCAAACGCTGCGGTACCGGTGAGTGGAACGTCAGTGCTCATGCGCAATAGTTTCGCAGACTCACTGCCCCAAAGCCAGCCAACCAGTTAACAGAATCCTGTGAACGCAACACGGCTATGATGTGGCGTGTGAGTGAGACCGCATTTACCCAGATGAACTCGTACCTCGCCGCCCGTTCCACCGAAGGCGGCCACCTTTCCAACCAGGTTGCGGAAGCTTTGCGCGCAGCGCGCGAGGACGCTGCCGAAAACGGCACCCCGGCACCCAGCCCGGTGGTCGGCGACCTGTTGACGGTGCTCGCGGCGGCAACCCCGAACGCATCCCAGGGTGCGGTTGCGGTGACCCCGGCCGCCGGTGTTGTGGGCTTGCACCTGCTCGCAGGCCTGCCGGAGAAGGCCACAATGACCTGCATCGAGCCGGAAGCCGCACTGCAGGCCGGCGCGAAGGAAGCGGTGCGCAACGCAGGGTTTAGCCCGTCGCGTGTACGTTTCCTCACCGCACGTCCCCTCGAAGTAATGGGGCGCTTGGCTAACGACGCCTACCAGATCGTCTACGCAGACGTCTCCCCCGTCGAACTGCGCCCGCTCATCGAGGCCGCCTGGCCGTTGCTGGCCCCGGGCGGCACGTTGGTGCTTGCAGGTTCGCTTCTCGACGGCACCGTGGCCGACCCCACCCGCCGCGACCGCGAAACAGAGGCCGCCCGTGAGGCGGATGAGTTCGTCGATACGCTGACAGCCGAGCGCGGCGCCGCGGTGGCGCGTCTGCCGCTTGACGGCGGCCTGACGCTGATCACCAAAATCGGCTAAACAACTTCGCTCTTACCGACGACGACAACACCGCCGTCGGACACCGTGAACCGCTCGCGGTCGCGCTCCGTATTCACACCGACCGTCTCCCCATCGGAGACGTAAACGTTCTTGTCCAGGATGCAGTGGCGCACCACCGCGCCCTTGCCCACGCGCACACCCGGCATGAGCACAGAGCCCTCCACCGTCGCGCCTTCTTCGATGCGCACGTCGGTGGACAGCACCGAGTTACGCACCGTCGCACCGGAAATGATCGAGCCGGACGCCACAATGGACTCCTGCGCAATACCACCGAGGACGAACTTTGCCGGGGGCAGGTTGTCGTCGTCAGTCGCGTGGATCGGCCACGCCTTGTTGTACAGGTTGAACACCGGGTGCGAGGAAATCAGATCCATGTGGGCCTCGTAGAACGAATCAATCGTGCCCACATCGCGCCAGTAGCCGCGGTCACGATCGGTTGCGCCCGGCACGCCGTTGATGGAGAAGTCGTACACATTCGCCTCGCCCTGCGCGACGAAGTACGGGATGATGTCGCCGCCCATGTCGTGGCTGGAATCCTCGTTCTGCTCGTCCTCCAGCAGCGCCTGGATTAGCGCCTCGGTAGAGAAGCAATAGTTGCCCATCGATGCGAACGTCATCTCCGGATCGTCCGGGGTACCCGGTGGGTCGGCCGGCTTTTCCAAAAACTCGGTGATCGTGCCGTCATCGTCGGCCTGGATGCAACCGAACGCGCTCGCCTCCGCACGCGGCACGCGAATGCCTGCCACGGTGGCAGCCTTACCCGAAGCGATGTGATCTTCAACCATCTGCGACGGATCCATCCGGTAGACGTGGTCCGCGCCAAAGACCAAGACGTAGTCAGGCATGTCGTCGTAAATGAGATTCAGCGACTGCACAATCGCATCCGCCGACCCGTTGTACCAACGCTTGCCGCGACGCTGCTGCGCCGGAACCGACGCGATGTACTGCTGCGTTGGCCCAGAAATGTTCCACGCCGTAGCCACATGGCGGTCCAGAGAGTGCGACTTGTACTGCGTCAACACCGCAATACGCATGTAGCCGGCGTTGACCAAATTCGACAACACAAAATCGATCAAACGGTAGTTGCCGCCGAACGGAACGGCGGGTTTGGCACGGTCAGCCGTCAGGGGAAACAGGCGCTTGCCTTCCCCGCCGGCCAGGACAATGGCGAGAACTCGAGGCTGGCTTTTCATAACCGCAAGGCTAATGCCAATTCAAGGCTCGTGCAGGGATTCCGCAACGTCAGTAGGCTCGGCGGACATGAAGGTAGGAATGCTCACGCGCGAATACCCGCCGGAGGTCTACGGCGGCGCCGGGGTGCACGTCACAGAACTCACGCGGTTCATGCGCGAATTCGCCGACGTCGACGTCCACTGCATGGGCGCCCCACGCGACGCCGCAGGTGTATACGTCCACGGCGTCGACCCCGCACTCGAGGGGGCCAATAGCGCGATCAAAACCCTGTCCACAGGCCTGCGCATGGCCGATGCCGCAGCCGGGCTCGACGTGGTGCACTCGCACACGTGGTACGCGGGCCTCGGCGGCCACCTCGCCGGGCTGCTCCACGAGATCCCCCACGTGGTCACCGCCCACTCGCTCGAGCCGGACCGCCCGTGGAAGCGCGAACAGCTCGGCGGCGGCTACAACGTGTCCTCCTGGTCGGAGAAAAACGCGATGGAAAACGCCGACGCGGTCATCGCCGTATCTGCCGGAATGAAAGATGCCATTTTGCGCGCCTACCCGCGTATCGACGACTCCCGCGTCCACGTCGTCCTCAACGGCATCGACCCCGCCAACTGGTACCCGGACACCGGCACCATCGCCGAAGAACTCGGAGTAGACACCTCGCGGCCGGTCGTCGCGTTTGTCGGGCGCATCACCCGCCAAAAAGGTGTCGCCCACCTGCTCAAAGCAGCACAGCTTTTCGACGACGACGTCCAGCTCATCCTCTGCGCCGGCGCCCCCGACACCGAGGAGATTGCTGCTGAGACGCGTGGGCTCGTCGAAAAGCTACAAGCGCAGCGTGACGGCGTGTTCTGGGTCCAAGACATGCTGCCCGCCGAAAAAGTACGACAGGTCTACACCATCGCCGACGTCTTCGTCTGCCCATCCGTCTACGAACCGCTGGGCATCGTGAACCTGGAGGCCATGGCGTGCGGCACCGCGGTGGTGGCCTCGCGCGTCGGCGGCATCCCCGAAGTCGTCGTCGACGGCGAAACCGGCGTGCTTGTGGACTACACACCCGACGACACCACCGACTTCGAACAACGCCTCGCCGAGGCGGTCAACGCTGTCGCCGGCGACAAACACCGCGCCGCCACCATGGGCAGCGCCGGACTCACCCGAGCCAAAGAATCCTTCTCGTGGCGCACAATCGCCAAACAAACCGTAGACATCTACAAGGGGTTGATCTGATGACGGTCTACCGTCCCGAACTACACGTCACCGCAGAATGCGGCATTCTCGAAGGCCCAGCTGGCGTATTCCGCATCGGCAGCCGCGAGAACCGCCTGTGGCACATGTTCTACCAGTACCGCCCAACCCCCGACACCCCGAGCCGCTGGGGCCACGAAGTCAGCGAAGACGACGCATTCAACTGGCTCGACTGCAACGACGTCATCGTCCCCTCCGGCGACGAAACCAACATCCGTGCAGGGTCCGTCACCTCCGCGGGCGACGGCGTCAACCTGTACTTCTCCTCCGAAACCCCGGCAGGAAACACCATCCAGATCGCCCACGTTGCGCACGTGGACAGGCTTTACGACGACCTCGACGCCGACGACGCTGACGCTGACGACACCGACGTCTCCGATGCCGCCGAGCGCACCGGCACCGCAGTCGACGACACCGCCGGCGACACCAATTTCCGCTCGCCTTGCGTCGTACCCGCCTGGGACACGGAAGCCGACCGCGACCAAGGCCACGACGGCTGGCTTATGCTCGCCGTGACCGGGCCTGTCACCGACCCCAAGCCGGTCGTCCTCACCTCCCCCGACGGCCGAGACTGGGAGTTGCAAGGCCCGCTCGAGTTCAATGGCGACACCGGCATCACCCTCGATGCCTCCCTCGTTGCCCCACGCATCGTGCGCCTGCGCGACGAAGTCGACGGCGAAATCCGCGACGTCCTGTTCATCACCCTGGAACGCGACGGCAAAGACACCGCCGTCTACGCCGTGGGCCGGCTGCGGGGCAACGTCTTCGACATCACCACGCCGTTTACGCTTCTCGACTACGGCCACGACTTCACCCGCCCACGCAACACCAACTACCCGCTGGACGAAACCACTGCGGAAAACCGCTACGAGCGCGCCTACCTGCTCGGGTTCATGACCAACACCGACCGCGCCGGCGACCCCACCCTCGAACCCAACTGGGCCACCGAAGGCTGGGCCAACGCCCTCACCCTCCCGCGCCGCGCCACCCTGCAAGGTGGGCGTCTTTTCCAAGTGCCCGCACCAGGCCTGCCAGACGCCGTCAGCGCCACCGACCGCGCCCGCATGTGGGCCGGCCTGTGCGAAATCCCGGCCGGCTCCCAGGTCACCCTCGAGGTGCTCGACGGCAACAACGAACCGGCTGCGGTGATCACTCATAACGGCGAGCAGCTCACACTCGACCGCCTCGACGGCTCCCCCGCAACCGCACCGCTTCACGACGACGACGAAGACAACGTCACCGTCATCGTCGACGGCTGCACCCTCGAGGTCTACGCCGGCGGCGGCAGCGTTGTCATGTCGTCGCGCATCTGGCCCGAAGGCGGCTGCAACGGCATCCGCAGCCGCGCCACCGGCGAAGCATCCATCAGCGGCGAGTGGCGCCGCGGATACCCCGCCCGCTTCTAAGCCAGCCGGCGCGTGAGCCGGCGCATGAGCCGGCACATGAGCCAGGCACAGCAAGAAGGCCCGCATCACGCGGGCCTTCTCCGTTTCTTTAGCGCGTCGTGAGCGAAGCGCCGGCGTGCTACTTCTTGCGCAGACGGATCAGCTGGGCGCGGGCGGTGACCTCCATCTGCTCCGGGAGGTCCTCGAGTCGCGCGTGCAGCACGTCCTTATCCAGGTGACGCGCCGACGGGCTCATACCCACCTGCGCGGCGATCGCGTCACGGCCCAGATTCATCGGGAACGAAATCAACTCCGGATCAGCCACCGGGGTCAGCCACTGCGCCGACTGCTCGATCAGTCGCGCCACCTTGCCGTCCTCCACCCCGAGGATGCCGAGCGGCTCGCGCAGCTCATCGAGGTGGCCTTGGTCGGCGACGAGGATGACGGCCTCGCCGTCGTCGCTAAGCACACGCGCAAACTCCGCAGGATTGCGCGGCGCGAACACCACCGTCACCACATCAACCGCCCCCGTGCGGATAGGCAGCTGCTCCCACACATCCGCCACAATCGCACCCAAACGCGGATGCGCCTTAGCCAAATGCTTCGCAGCAGGCACCGAAATATCCAACCCCACGCCACGCGCGCCATCAATTAGGTCCAGCGTGTGCGCGAGGTAGTAGCCGGTTCCGGCGCCAGCCTCCAGAATTACCGGATCATGATCGCCTGCGGCATGCTCCACAACATCCGCCACACGATCCGACACCGCCTCCACAAACGGCGCGAAATGGCCATTCGACAGGAACGTTTCGCGGGAGTTAATCATCTCCAGCGAATCGCCCTCATGATTCAGCCCGCGCCCCGACGCGAGCGTGACATAACCCTGCTTGGCTACGTCATAAGAATGCCCCGATTCGGAGACGAGACGACCAAAATCGTCCTCGCCCCGAAGCGGGGTCAGGTCTACCGGGTCCGCGAGTACATCCACGATCTCGTTGAGCATGTGGTGATACTACCGCGTTTGGCCGGAACTACTCTCCAGCAGCCTCCGTGAGCAAGCGGCCAAGTTCGCCAGCCTCTTCCTTGCTCAGTTCAATGACGAGGCGTCCGCCACCGTCAGACGGGATACGCATGACGATCTTGCGCGACTCCTCCACCGCTTCCATCGGGCCACTACCGGTACGCGGCTTCATTGCTGCCATCGTCAACACTCCTTATTGCTTTGTTTCCGAAACGTGTTCTTCCGGAGATTCTACCCGTGTTTCCGGCGCAAGGTTGCCGCCCGCCAACTGTTCGATGAGCGCATCGACCTGATCCATGCGGTAACCGCGGTGCACAACCTCGAGCTGAATGTCGCCGAAGTTGCCTTCTTCCACCGCGCGGCGGTTGGCTTCCTTCACCTCTTCTGTTGGTGGCATGGGCGGCAGGGCCTCGCCGCGGCCGAAGACGGTGGCGAACAGTTTCAGGCCAATGATGCTCAGCAGTGCGAGCACCAGGATGAGGATGATCCAGGAAAGCATGCGGGTTAGTTTAGCTGTCGGCCCAGGCGGGGCGCTCGCCGACCTCGACGGGGAATTTTCCCGCGCGCGCGAGAATCGTCTTTGCGACGACATCAGCCATCCCAGCAAGTTCATACAGCGGCCTATTGCGGTGGGTGCGGGGGCTCAGTTGCGCTTGCTGGATGGCTTTTGGGCCGTGGGTGCGGGCGACGTCGATGAGCAAGCCCGCTTCCACCCCGTAGCCGGCGACGAACGGCAGCGAAAGCGCGGTTGAGCGGCGGATGGCGTATTCGCCGGCGAGCGGCTGGTCGACGGTGATGTCTGGGAACAGGGCGCGCAGGAGGGGTTTCGCGGTCAGTTCGGTGACGCGACCGCCGGCGCCTTCGCGGGTGTAGGAGGCTTTGACAAGGTGGACGGTGTCGTCGATAAATGGCTCGGCGAGCGCGTCGACCCACCAGGGTTCGAGTGAGGTCACGTCGGCGTCGACGAAGACCACCACGTCGCCGCATGCGACTTTCACGCCGCGCCACAGCGCCTCGCCCTTGCCGGGCCAGGGTGTGCGTGGGTCGACGTCGCGCCAGTTCACCACGGTTGCCCCGGCTGCGGCGGCGCGCTCGGCGGTGCGGTCGGTGGAGTCTGAGTCGATGACGATGACTTCGTCCGCTGACGAAGCCACACACTTTTCGACGACCCCACCCACCGTCGCCTCCTCATCCAGCGCAGGAATCACCACACTGATTCGTACATCGGTGCGCATGCCGGCGAGCGTGTCGGCACTCACGCGAGCCCCCGCACGGTTGCCAGCGGTGCCGCGGTGCCCTGGATCGCCTCGATCATGCGGATGACGTCGATCGTCGCCTCGACCTCATGGACGCGAAACGCCGCCACCCCGCGCGCGGCCGCCCACGCGGTTGCTGCGAGGGTGCCGGGCACGCGCTGGGTGATGTCGGCACCGTTGAGGCCACGCCCGACGGTCTCGCCCACGAAATCCTTGTTGGACAGGGCCATGAGGACGGGCCAGCCGGTGGCGACGATTTCGTCGATACGCCGCAGGATCTCCAGCCCGTGGTAGGTGTTCTTGCCAAAGTCGTGCGTGGGGTCAATGAAGATCGCCTCCTCCGGCACGCCGAGGGAGACGGCGCGCTCGGCCAAGGCGGTGGTTTCCGCAATCACGTCGGCGACCACGTCGTCGTAGTGCACCCGGTGCGGGCGCGTGCGCGGCGTGACCCCGCCGGTGTGCGAGCACACGTACCCCACGCGGTGGGCGCCTGCCACCTCAACCAACTCGGGGTCGAAGCCGGCCCACGTGTCGTTAATCAGGTCCGCGCCGGCTGCGATCGCCTCCTCGGCCACCGCGGCGCGCCAGGTGTCCACGCTCACCGTCACGTCCGGGTGGCGCTCACGTACCCCGGCGATCAGCGGCACGACACGGTCGATCTCCTCGGCAACGGACACGTCGTCGCCCGGGCCTGCCTTCACGCCGCCGATGTCGATGATGCTGGCCCCGGCGGAAACGGCGTCGTCGACACGCAAAAGCGCCTTCTCAATCGCGAACGTCGCACCCTTGTCATAAAACGAGTCGGGCGTGCGGTTCACGATCGCCATGACCTCACTCATCGCGCAGGCGCTCGTCCGTCATCACCTTGTGGGCCTCCACAATGTGCGCCACGGCCTCCTCCACGGAATCAGTCACCAGGTACAACTTCTCATCCCCCGGCGAAATCAAACCACGGCCAAGCAACTGCTGCTCGATCCAATCCACGAGCCCGGACCAAAACTCAGTGCCCATCAGCACGATCGGGAAGTTGGTCACCTTGCCAGTCTGCACCATGCACAGCACCTCAAAGACCTCGTCCATCGTGCCGAAACCACCGGGCAGCGAAATAAACGCCTGCGAGTACTTCAAAAACATAGTCTTGCGAGCGAAGAAGTACCGGAAATTCAGACCCAGATCCACCCAGTCGTTCAGGCCCTGCTCAAACGGCAACTCGATACCCAAACCAACCGACAAACCATCCGCGTTGTGAGCACCCCGGTTCGGCCCCTCCATCAAACCCGGCCCACCGCCGGTGATCACGGCGTAGCCCGCCTCCACCAGCGCGCGGCCGACCTCGTAGGACAACTGGTACTCAGGCGTGCCCTCGCCAAGACGTGCGGAGCCAAACACCGTCACAGCCTTCGGCAACTCCGACAACGCATCAAACCCAGCCACAAACTCCGACTGGATCCGCATCACACGCCACGGATCCTGGTGCTTCCAGTACCCATCAGACTGCCCCATGGACTCCAACAAACGCTGGTCATAAGTCGTGGCCTGCTCGGCCTCGTTGCGCAGCGCCATCGGCCCACGCAACTTCCGGTCACGGTCCGGGCGGGGGAAATTCAACGGAGCCATATCTCTTACTCGCTTTCAGCACTCAAGTAATCGAGCAACTGCGCTGCCACCTGACGAATCTCATCGACCGGGCACTGCTCGTCCTTCTTGTGGGCAAACCCCGGATCGCCAGGCCCGAAGTTCACCGCAGGAACACCCAGGCTAGAAAAGCGCGCCACATCCGTCCACCCGAACTTGGCGCGGAAGTTCCCGCCCACAGCCTTGACCAGCCCAGCCGCCACCGGGTCGCCAAGACCCGGCATGGCACCCGGCGCGACGTCGTCGTAAATGAGCTCGAGGCCCTCTTCCAGCGCGAGTGTCTCTTCCAAGTGCGCCTTCGCGTCCTCGACGCTGCGATCCGGCGCGTAGCGGAAATTCACGATCAGTCGCGCGTGATCCGGGATCGTATTCGTCGCCACGAAGCCCTCCAGCCCGACGACGTTTAAACCCTCGCGGTACTCGCAGTCGTCGATAAGCACAGTGCGCGGCTCATACGCCGCGATACGGGTGAGCACGCCCGCAAGATCATGCGCCGCATTATGGCCAAGCCAAGAGCGCGCCGAATGCGCACGCGTGCCATGCGCATCCACAAACACGCGGATCGTACCCTGACAACCCGCCTCAATGATCGCACCCGACGGCTCGCCCAACAACGCAATATCACCCTGCAGCAACTCCGGATGATCACGCTCAAGGTGGTACAAGCCATTGAACTCCTGCGCCACCTCCTCGCCCTCATAAGCGATCAGCGTCAAATCATGCGCCGCCTTCCCCGGCTGCGCCAACGTGGCAAACGCATGCAAATAACACGCCAACCCCGACTTCATATCCACTGAGCCACAGCCGTGCAAAATACCGTCCGCGAGCCGATGCGGCGTGTTATCAGCCAGCGGCACCGTATCAATATGGCCCGCCAACACCACCCGCGAATCCAACCCGAAATTCGTACGCGCCACCACGGTATTACCGAAGCGCTGCACCTCCGCATGCTCAAGGTCACGCAACGCAGCCTCAATGGCGTCCGCGATCGCCTCCTCATGGTGCGACGGCGACTCAATATCCACCAACGCAGCCGACAAAACAACAGGGTCCGCAAAAAGATCTAAGGAAGTCACACCGCGATCCTACGTTTACAATGACGGCCATGTCTTTGGGAGCACACGGCCTCGGAATCGCCAACATCGCCATAGACGGCACAGTGCTCGACACCTGGTACCCCAACCCCAAGCTCACACTTAACGACGACCACCCCACCACCACCCAACGCACCTCCGCCCACAACCTCTCCCCCGAATTCCTGCGCCTCATCGGCGCCGACCGCGACCGCCTCGTCGAAACCGTGCCCGTACGCACCACCATCGCCGACCTCGACGCCCCACCCATCGACGCCCACGACGTCTACCTCCGCCTCCACCTCCTCTCCCACCGCCTCGTCGAACCACTGACCATCAACCTCGACAACGCCCTCGACCACCTCACCCCCGTCGCCTGGACCAACAAAGGCCCCTGCCTCCCCGACAACTTCGAAACCGTACGCACCAACCTCCGCGCCCGCGGCCCCATCCACGTCTACGGCATCGACCGACTCCCCCGCATGGTCGACTACGTCGTCCCCACCGGCGTCACCATCACCGAAGCCGAACGCGTCCGCCTCGGCGCCCACCTCGCCGAAGGCACCACCGTCGTCCGCGAAGGCTACATCTCCTACAACGCCGGCACCCTCGGCCCCGCACGCATCGAAGGCACCATCTCCTCCGCAGTCGCCGTCGGCGCCAACACCACCCTCGCCCGCAGCACCGCCCTCATCGCCACCCCCACCAACAACAACGCCCTCGCCCGCCACCCCATGCGCATCGGCGCCAACTGCCACCTCCACCCCACCGCCAGCATCAACGGCATCACCCTCGGCAACAACTGCGACATCGGCGCCGGCATCACCCTCGAACCCCACACCCGAATCTTCGACCCCGCCACCGGAGAAGATTTTCCCGCGGGAAAACTCGCCGGCCGCAACAACCTGCGCATCCAACACGAGCCCTACACCACCGCCCCCGTGCTGCGCCCCGCAGAAACCACGCGCACGTAACACACGCATATAAACCGGAAAAGAATGCACTTCACTGCATGTCGAGGTTTAAGGTGTTCGACATGTCAACCCCCGTTTCCCCCGTCGCCGATTCCACCGCGCTCGCACGCGGCCTGAAAACGCGCCACCTCACCATGATGGGCCTCGGCTCAGCCATCGGTGCCGGACTCTTCCTTGGCACCGGCGTTGGCATCGCAGCCGCAGGCCCCGCCGTCATCCTCGCCTACGTCGTCGCAGGCTTCATCACCGTGTGCTTCATGCAGATGCTCGCGGAAATGGTCGCCGCGCGCCCGTCGTCGGGCACGTTCTCCACCTACGCCGAGCAAGCCTTCGGCCGCTGGGCCGGCTTCGCCATCGGCTGGCTGTACTGGTTCATGATGATCATGATCATGGCCGTCGAAATCACCGGCGCGTCCGCGATCGTCGCCCAATGGTTCGCCATTTCCCCCTGGATCCCGGCGCTGATCGCCATTGGTTTTTTCACCGTGATCAATTTCGCCGCGGTGAAAAACTTCGGCGAGTTCGAATTCTGGTTCGCCCTGATCAAGGTCGTTGTGATCGTGGCGTTCCTGTGCATCGGTGTGGCCCTGTGGCTCGGTGTGCTGCCCACCGGCGGGTTCGTAGGCCTGTCGAATATCAGCGAGGTCGGCTTCATGCCCAACGGCTGGGCTGGCGTTGCCACCGCGTTGCTCGCGGTCGCCTTCGCGTTCGGCGGCATTGAACTGGTCACCGTCGCCGCCGCCGAATCCGAAAACCCCGAAGCCGGCGTCCACTCCGCGATCCGCTCCATCATCTGGCGCATCTCCATCTTCTACATCGGCTCCGTGCTGCTGATCGTGCTGCTGTTGCCTTTCGACGAAATCGGCGGCGCGGACTCCGCAGCCGACTCCCCGTTCACTGCAGTGCTCGAAATGGCAAACATCCCGGGTGCCGTCGGCATCATGGAGGCCGTCATCGTCGTCGCCCTGCTGTCCGCCTGCAACACGCAGATCTACGGTTCGTCGCGCTTCATGCAAAACCTTGCTGTGCGTGGCGACGCCCCCGAGACCTTCGCTAAAACCGACCCCCGCGGCGTGCCCGTCCGTGCCGTGATCGTGTCCGTGTTCTTCGGCTTCGTCGCCGTTGCCCTGCAGTACTGGAACCCGCCCGGGCTGCTCGCCTTCCTCCTCAACGCAGTCGGTGGCTGCCTGATCGTGCTGTGGATCGTCGTCGCCCTCTCGTTCGTGCGTCTGCACCCACAACTCGAAGCAAGCGGCGAAATCACCGACGTACGTATGTGGGCCCCAAACGTCCTGCCCTGGGTCATGGTTGCGCTTGCCGGCGGAGTTATCGCCCTGATGCTCGCCGACCCCGACGGGCGTTTCCAAATGTTCGCCGTCGCCGTCGTCGTCGGTGTTGTTTCCCTCGCGGGAATTTTGTGGACCCGCGCGACAGGAAAGCAACCGGCGAAGAAGAACGTGGCAGAGATTGAGGAGGTGCGGTAATGGGGTCGTCGACAAGCAATAGCGAGCTCGGCACCGGGCTGAAGTCCCGCCACCTGACACTCATGGGGCTCGGCACTGCCGTGGGTGCGGGCCTGTTCCTCGGCGTCGGCGTCGGCATTCGTGCCGCCGGACCCGCGATTCTGGTCGCATACGCCATCGCCGGACTCATCGTCATTGCCGTGATGCGCATGCTCGGCGAAATGGCCGCCGCCCACCCATCATCGGGCTCATTCGCCACCTACGGACGCATGGCGTACGGCCACTGGGCAGGATTCCTCCTCGGCTGGCTGTATTACTTCCTGCTGATCATGGCGTGTGGTGCCGAACTCACCGGCGCCTCCGCCATGATGGCCTCCTGGTTCGACGTGCCCCAATGGGTGCCCGGGCTCATCGTCGTAGTTGTGCTCACCGCGGTGAACCTCGCGCAAGTGAAGGGCTTCGGCGAGTTCGAGTACTGGTTCGCCATGATCAAAATCGCGGTGATCGTCGGATTCCTCATCATCGGCGTTCTCCTCTGGCTGGGCGTGCTGCCCGCCAGCGGCTTCGTCGGCTTTGACAACGTGCGCGAATCCGGCTTCGCCCCCAATGGTGTCGCCGGCATCGCCGCAGGCCTCCTCGCCGTGGCATTCGCATTCGGCGGCATCGAAGTGGTCACCATCGCTGCAGCCGAATCTGAAGACCCCGCCGACAACGTCAAACGCGCCGTCAACTCCATCATCTGGCGCATCGCGATCTTCTACCTCGGCTCCGTCGCCGTGATCACCCTGCTGCTGCCATACGCCACCATCGACGGCGCCGACTCCGCCGCCGACTCCCCCTTCACCGCCGTGCTCGAAATGGCAAACATCCCAGGCGCCGCAGCCTTCATGGAAGTCGTCATCGTGCTCGCACTACTCTCCGCATTCAACGCGCAGCTCTACGGCACCTCCCGCCTCGGCTACCAACAAGCGCTCGAAGGCGACGCACCAAAATGGATGGCAAAAACCAACGCCAACAACGTGCCCATGAACTCCGTGCTCGTCTCCGTAGTCTTCGCGTTTCTCGCCGTCGGCCTGCAATGGTGGAACCCGCCCGGAATGATCGACTTCATCATGTCCGCAACCGGCGGCTGCCTCATCGTCACCTGGATCATGATCACCTTAAGCTTCATCAAACTCCACCCACGCATCAGCGAATCCGCCGTCCGTGTCCACGGCGCCACCTGGGTGCCATGGGTCACGCTCGCCGCCCTCGTCGGTTTGACGGTGCTCATGCTTTTCGACGACGCCGCCCGCTCCCAAGTCATCTCCGTCATCATCCTCTCCGCCATCCTGGTCGGCTTGTCGCTGCTGACCAAGAAACGCAGTGTCGTAAGGTAGTCGCCATGACTACCCCCACGACTGCAATTGCACGCGGAATCGCGACCATCACCCACGACGGCACAGTCCTCGACGTCTGGTACCCCGCCCCCAAGGTTGACGAGGCGGTGTCGGAAGCAGGCACTCGTCGACTAGAAGAGCCAGATGCCCGCTTCGCCAACCTCGTCGGCCCCGACGAGGCCCGCGGCGTCGCCCGCGTCGCAGTCGAAACCACCATCGCCGACCTCAGCGCACCGGCCATCGACGCATACGACGTCTACCTGCGCCTCCACCTGCTGTCCCACCGCCTCATCCGCCCCCACGGCGCCAACATGGACGGCGTGTTCGGCCTCCTGTCCAACGTCGTCTGGACCAACTACGGCCCCTGCGCCGTCGCCGACTTCCAAATGACCCGCGCCCGCCTCGCCGAAAACGGCCCCGTCGTCGTTTTCTCCGTGGACAAATTCCCACGCATGGTCGACTACGTTGTGCCGAGCGGCGTGCGCATCGGCGACGCCGACCGCATCCGCCTCGGCGCCCACCTCGCCGAAGGCACCACCGTGATGCACGAAGGCTTTGTGAACTTCAACGCCGGCACCCTCGGCGCATCCATGGTCGAAGGCCGCATCTCCGCAGGTGTTGTCGTCGGCGACGGAACCGACATCGGCGGCGGCGCCTCCATCATGGGCACCCTGTCCGGCGGCGGCAAAGAAGTCATCTCGCTTGGCGAACGCTGCCTCCTCGGCGCCAACGCAGGCGTGGGCATCTCACTTGGCGACGACTGCATCGTCGAAGCCGGCCTCTACGTCACCGCCGGCACAAAAGTCGTCCTCACCGCACCCGTCGCCGAAGCCCTGGGCAAAGACACCGGTGCCGAGGTGAAGGCCCTCGAACTCTCCGGCGCCAACGGCCTGCAATTCCGCCGCAACTCCGTCACCGGCTCCGTCGAAGCCGTCCCTGCAAAGGGCATCGAACTCAACGAGGCCCTCCATGCCAACTAACCCCTGGTTCCCACCCGCCAACGACACTCTCACCGACGGCGAGTTGACGCTCCTGCCGTGGTCGCGCGTGAAAACCGTTCCGGGCGTGCGCGACGACCTGTTCGCTGCGTCGGTTGACCCGCGGATGATTGAGTGGACGACGGTGCCGTCGCCGTACACCGTCGAGATGGCCGAGGCGTTCCTCGGCGACTCAGGTGACGGGTGTGCACGGTGGGCGCTTGTCGTCGATGACCGGTACTGCGGCAGCATCGAGCTGCGCCCCGATGATTCCGGTGGTGCCGATTTTGGTTACAACACTGCCCCGTGGGCCCGCGGGCGTGGCCTGATGACTCGTGCCGTGCGCCTGGTGACCGATCACGCTTTCGCCGAGGGGGCTCCCCTGCTGATTATTCGTGCGCTGCCGGGCAATGCTGCCTCGCGCCACGTCGCGGAGGTTAGCGGTTTCGCCTTTGCCGGCGAGCGCGACGGCCACGTGGAGTATGTCAGGCATGCCGAATAGCCCGCTCGTTGGCGGGTTATTGACTAGTTGAAGAGTTGTTGCATGGCTCCGGGCGGATGCTTCTCGACGACCGACCCTCCCGGCGATACCCACACCGGTATCCCATCACGTATCTGTATTCGCCCGTAGCGGTTTTCACGCGGGTCATCATCGTTGCGCCCGTTATGGAACCGACACAACGGCACGAGGTTGGCCAGGTTGGTTTCCCCGCCATACCGCCAGGCCTGGATGTGGTGCATTTCGCAGTTGTCAGCCCCATGCCGGCAATCCGGCACCGGACACGTCGGCGACATCATGGATGCCAACGCGCGTTGCTTGCCATTGGCAAACCGCTGGGTGCGATACAGGTTGACT
>NZ_KV827992.1:0-93098 GCF_001836265.1 Corynebacterium sp. HMSC036E10 | reverse complement strand
CTGCATGCGGCACCCCACCACCGTCGCCATCACCGCGCAAGATACCCATAAGCGCATCAGCCATCTGGCCGGCTGGTGGCAGTTCCGTATCGATCAGCCCACGCAGCGTGTGCTCAATATCAGCAATATTGCGTGCCGAATGCGTCAAGTGCAGCGTGGCCATCCCTTCGCGAGCACGAGAAAACCGTACTTGTTTTTCAGGCGCGGGTTTCTTCGCATCAATAACCTGATCGGCATAGCGCGAGAGCGCATCGAAGCGGCCCTGAAACTTCAGCAGGGTAAAACGCAACCGCCAACGCTTCGCCGCATCCTCAACCACGGCAAGTTTGCGTTCAATCAAACACAACTGATCCAAGGGTGTGTCTGCTGCCATGTGGCGTGCGTCGGATTGTTTCCGCGTGAATTTCGTCGTCCCGAAGTAGACGTCGTGTACGCGTGACCATTCTCGGATGCGCGACGGGTTCAGCCCGGCAGCAAGGGCTGTGTCGCGGTCGAAGTCGGCGATGTCCGAAAGCCGGAAGCCGAGAAGGTCTACAAATGCCATGACATAAACGCTACGAAGCGATCAACCACCGCACAAGACCCACCGCAAAATTGTGGATAACTCCAACACCAAATTCCACAAACCACTGGTTAGACGGTTTTTGGCGTTTTCGGTTTTCCGAAGGTCCAGACCTTGTTGATGACAAAGTTCACCGGCATCGCGATCAGTGTGGAGATGGCTTGGGCCCAGTAGGATTTGGTGCGCAGGCCGGTGGAGTCGTCGAAAAGTGAATCGGAGAGTCCGATGGGAGTCGTCGGGTTCATGAGCAACGTCATGCATGTCAGCGACACCGCGAACGCGAGCGCGCCGGTGGCCAAGAAGGGGAAGAACCCGCGCAGCCAGGAGCGCGCGTGCACCCCACGGAATGTCCAGGAGCGGTTGAGCTGGTAGTTCCACGTGTTGGCCAGGAGGAACGCCAGGGTGGACATGAGGTGGTACCAGCGGATGTTCCAACGGGTGGAGCCGAGTTGCATGAACACGTCGTTGGCGTGCAGATCAAAGCCGTTCTCTAGGGCTTTGTTGGCCAGGTAGAACACGACGAAGTTGACGAGCACGCCGGAGCCACCGACGATGCCGAAGCGCAAAAATTGGCGCAGCCCGGCAACGAGGCGTACGGCAGTGCTGCCGCTTTCGGGCGCGGCGGCGTGTTGGTCGCCGGCGGCCGGCGACGGATGAGTGGGGTTAGTCAACGGTGTTTCCTAGGCGGGCGACTGCCGCTTCGATGCGCTCGTCGGGTGCGGTGAGCGAGATGCGCACGTGTTGGGCGCCGGCGGGGCCGTAGAAGTCGCCGGGGGCGCCGAGGATGCCGTGGTCGGCGAACCAGTTGAGGAGTTCGCGGGAATCCATGCCGTCGTGGTGGACCCAGAGGTAGAGGCCGGCATCGGAGTCGTCGATAGTAAGGCCTGCGTTTTTAAGGCCCTTCATCAACACAGCGTGGCGCGTGGCGTAGGTAGTGCGCTGCATTTGTTCGTGCAGGTCGTCGCCGAGGGCGGCCACCATGGCGGCTTGGATTGGGCCGGGCACGATGAGGCCGGAGTGCTTGCGGATAAGCAGAAGTTCTTGCACTAGGGCTTCGTCGCCGGAGATGGTGCCGGCGCGATACGACGCCAGGTTGGACGTCTTGGACAGCGAATGCAGGGCGAGCAGGCCAGTGTTGTCGCCGTCGGTGACGGACGGGTGCAGGATGGATACCGGTTCGGCGGACCAGCCGAGGTAGAGGTAGCACTCGTCGGAGGCGATGATTGCGCCGGTTTCGCGGGAGAATTCCACCCAGGCGCGCATCTGCTCGACGCCAAGGACTGCGCCGGTTGGGTTCGACGGCGAGTTGATGAAGACGAAGGCGGCGTCGCGGGGTGCGGTGGCGGGGTCGTCGCAACGAATAACTTCGCAGCCTGCCATCAGCGCGCCGACTTCGTAGGTGGGGTACGCGACCTCGGGGATCACAACTTTCTCGCCGCGCAGGCCCAACAATGTGGGCAGCCACGCGACGGCTTCTTTGAGCCCGATCACGGGCAGCACGGAGCGTTCGGTCAACCCTGCGATGCCGAAGCGGCGGGCGTGGGAGGCCACGATCGTTTCGCGCAGTTCCGGCGTACCCGCGGTTTGCGGGTAGCCGGGCGTTGCGGCAGCTTCGGACAGTGCGAGTTGGATGGACGGGGCGACTGGGTCGACGGGGCCGCCGACGGAAAGGTCGATCAGGCCGTCCTCATGGGATGCGGCGTGCTTGCGCACGTCGGCGATGGTGTCCCATGGGAAGTCGGGCAGCTGTGATCCGAGTGGGGTGCGTGCCACGGTTTAGTCCTGGTTCTGCGGCGGCAGTGCTGCGACGAAGGGGTGGTCGAAGTCCTGTGGGCCGGTCTTGGCGGCGCCGCCTGGCGAGCCGAGTTCGTCGAAGAAGCCGACGTTGGCGTCGTAGTATTCACTCCACTCGTCGGGGGTGTCATCTTCGTAGAAGATGGCTTCGACGGGGCAGGCAGGTTCGCAGGCGCCGCAGTCGACGCATTCGTCGGGGTGGATGTAGAGCATGCGCTTGCCCTCGTAGATGCAGTCAACGGGGCATTCTTCGACGCAGCCGCGGTCCATGACGTCGACGCACGGTTGAGCAATCACGTAAGTCATGGGAAACAGTATGTCACTTCGCCTTGAGTAGTGGCCAAACGCCTCCCGCTAGCCCCGCGATAAGGAGTGCGAGGGTCCACCCGGTTGGAGGGAGGATGACCATGGAGGCGAACAGTGCTGCTGCCCAGACGGCAAGCGGAACAATCATGCTTTTCGACGACCACAGCCGCGCCGTCTTCGCCAACACCGCATTAAACACCGCTGCGATGATGACCCAGAACCAGTTCAGGTACGCCACTTCCAGGATGAGCGAGCCGAGGGCGCCGACGCTCAGCCAGGTGATGCCGGCGATGGCTTCCCCGCGTGAAAATTCGGTTCGGATGACGGGGTGGCTCATTTGGGGATTCCGGATAGGACGTGGGTGGCGTCGTCGTGAAGTGGCGTGCCTGCGCCGAGTTGGAAGTGTTCGACGCGTTGGATGGGCTGGGTGATGAGGTTGGACAGGGCGTAGTAGACGACGGGACCTTGGGCGATGGCGGCGTGGGGGTTGACGTCGGTGGTGCGGCCGTCGGCGATCCAGAGTTGGGTGGCGTGGGCACGCATGGCGGCGATTTTGGCGCTGTAGGCGTGGTCGTCAAGGGAGACGGCGATGTCGGAGGTGGCGACTCCGTCGAGTTCGCCGGGTTGGGCAAGGCGCCAGCCGTCGGGGGCGGTCTCGGGCGTAAGCGCTGCGGTTTCTTCGGCGAGGCGCACGGCCCACAGGATGCGCGGGATAGCGACGCGTTCGGCGGCGGTGTGGGTGATTTCGTGGGCGCGGATGTGGTCCGGGTGGCCGTAGCCGCCGTCGGGGCCGTAGGTGATGACAAGGTGGGGGCGCTCGGCGTCGAAGATCGCGGCGAGTTCGGCTACTGCGGCGTCGCCGGAGTTGACAAAAGCGCGCGGGTTGCGGCTTGCGGGCGAGCCGGCCATGCCGGAGTCGCGGAAGCGGCCAGCTCCGCCGAGGAAGGTGCCGCGCGCGCCGATGGCGGCCAACGACTCGCGTAGTTCGCCGATGCGGAAGCCGCCTAGCTGGTCGGCTTCGTCGACGACGAGGTGCTGGTACGGCTCGCCGATAACTTCGCCTTCTTCGCCGAGTGTGCAGGTGACGACGAGGACGTCGGCGCCACGTCGGGTCAGATCGGCGATGACGCCTGCGGTGGTGATGGCTTCGTCGTCAGGGTGGGCGTGGACGGCCACTACTCGGTAGCCGGTGAGGTCGCGCGTTGTCATGGTTTCTCCTTCGGTGTCGGGCCTACTGTATCGGCCAGTTGCCAGCGGGCGGCGTCGCTGATACCCCCGGGCCAGGTGGAGACGCCTGGGATGGCGACGCCACCGGAGGATGCTGCGATGCGTGTTTCGTTGAGGATGGGCACCCATACGGCGTCGCGCTCTTCGGCTTCGGCCACGGCTGCTCGGGCCTCGGTCGCACTCATGGTCCCGTCCAGGATTCGCCCGGCGAGCGCTTCGTTGCCCACGGAGCACAGGCCGGAGAGGTTGCCAGCACGCGAAGTTTTGGACGGACACGCCATGCGGCTGGCAAGCGTGGTCATGGACGTGGAGTTGCGCTGCCACACCACTGCCAGGTCAACTTCCGACGATGGCAGGCTGCGCCCGGCGAGCGTCGTCGCGTCGGTAGAGGTGAGTTTTGCGGGAATGCCGGCGCCGTTGAGGATGTCGACAAGGGTGCGCGCCGCAGCGGCCGCCGCCGGGTCCATCGCATCCGCCCCGACGCGGATGGGCACGGTGCGCGCTCGTAGCGCTGCGGTGTCCTTCTCCCCCGGCGTGAACGCATGCTCTGCTACGGCCAGGTTGGTGCTGCGGCCGGCGGCGATGTGGGCGAGCAGGGGGACGTCGATAAGCGATCGCACTTGCTCGCGCATTGCTTGGTCGAGCCCGCTTGTCGCGGAGATGACGACGCCAAGCACGCGTGACGACGACGCCTCGCGCACCTCCACCCCCGGCACCCGGCGAAAGACCTCTTCCGTGGTTTCCTGCGGCGTGACGTCGGCGAACGCGAGCTGGCCGGAGCGCAACTGGTCGGCGGTTTGTGTTGTATCGCGCGCGGCGGTCAGCGTCAAAATGTCCACGCTTGCTGGCTCAGTACCCCAAAACCTGTCGTTTCTATTCAGCACTACCGTGCCGCGGGCCCGGCCGACATCTGCCATGAGGAAACGCCCGGCAGACGCAGGGACCATGTTGCGCAGTGCGAACGGGAAATCGCTGGCGTCAGCGGCGAACAGGTGCGACGGCAGCAGGTAGGCAAAGAGCTCCTCGCGGTTGGCCACGGGGCGCTCAAAGTCCACATCGACGACCTTGCCGCCTTGACCAGAAATGCGGATCGCCTGAATTGCCCGGTAGGCCGCAGGGTTGACGGTTCCGGCGGTGGTCACCATCCCGCGCCACAGGTAGGCAAAGTCGGATCCGGTAATCGGGGTACCGTCAGACCACTGCGCCTCCGGTGCGATGACGTAGCGCACGGTTTGGGCCGCGGGCGAGGTCGGCAGTGTTGAAACCCCCACCAGCAGGTCCCTGTTCGGGCTCGTGCCCACATATGCGCTAGGCAGGGTGAGGTCTGCGATGGCACGCACCGTCGAGGAATCGTCCGCAATCAGGTGCGGGTTAAAGCCTCCTCGTACAGGGTCGACGCCCACTTGTACCTGGGTGCGGTCGCTGCGGCGCGGGTTGTCGTCGGAAGGTGTCGTCGATACGCCAGATGTCTCGCTTTGGGCGGATTCCGGCTCAACGAGCGGCGGTGGGCCCGGGTTCGCCGAGCACGACGCGACGAGGCAAAGCGCGGAAAGCGCCGCCGCAGCACGGGTGGCTGGGCGGCGCGATCGAGGAGGCTGCATGAAGAACAGGCTAGCTGTTCTTCTGCTTCGCACGGGAGCGGGCACGGCCACGCTCGGTAGCGTTCAGGATGAGCTTGCGCACACGCATCGCCTCAGGGGCGACCTCGACGCACTCGTCCTCGTCACAGAACTCGATGGCCTCATCCAGGGAGAGGGTACGGGCCTTCTGCAGCGTGACAGTCGCATCCGCGGTGGCGGAGCGCATATTGGTCAGCTTCTTTTCCTTGGTGATGTTGACGTCCATGTCCTCGTCGCGCGAGTTCGCACCAACGACCATGCCTTCGTAGGTCTCGGCACCCGGCTCGACGAAGAAATCGCCGCGGTCTGCAAGCTGCTGCAGGGCGTACGCGGTGACCTGGCCGGAACGGTCGGCGACGAGCGAACCGGTCGGGCGGCCCTTGATCTCGCCGGCCCACGGACGGTGCTCGATCGAGTAGGAGTTGGCAATACCGGCACCACGGGTCTCAGTGAGGAAGGTCGTACGGAAACCGATCAGGCCACGCGACGGGACGTCGAACTCCATGCGGACCCAATCGCCGGAACCCGCGTTGGACATTGCGGTCATCTGACCCTTGCGGTTTGCCATGAGCTGGGTGACGGCACCCTGGTGCTCCGACGGGACGTCGATGATCATATGGTCGTACGGCTCGTAGGTCTTGCCGTCGATCTCCTTGGTCACTACCTGCGGCTTGCCAACGGTGAGCTCGAAGCCTTCTCGACGCATCGTCTCAATCAGCACGGTCAGCGCCATCTCGCCACGGCCCTGGACCTCCCACGCGTCCGGACGCTCGGTCGGCAGCACCTTGATGGAGACGTTACCGATGAGCTCCTGATCCAGACGAGCCTTGACCATGCGGGCGGTGAGCTTGTCGCCACCGTTACGGCCAGCCATCGGCGAGGTGTTCACGCCGATGGTCATGGAAATTGCCGGATCGTCGATGGCGATGCGCGGCAGCGGCTCGACGTGCTCCGGATCGCACAGCGTGTCACCGATCATGATGTTTTCCACACCGGAGACAGCGGCAATGTCACCTGCGACAACGTCGCCTTCAGCCGGAACACGGTCGAGACCTTCGGTGACGAGCAGCTCAGCGATCTTGACGTTCTTAACCTGCTGGTTGCCGTCCTCGTCGTAGTGGACCCATGCGACCTGCTGGCCCTTCTTTACCGAGCCCTTGAACACACGGATCAAGCCGATGCGGCCCAGGAAGGAGGAGGAGTCCAGGTTGGTCACCTGTGCCTGGAACGGAGCGTCGATCTCAGCGGACGGCTCCGGCAGGACGTCGTAAATAACGTCGAACAGCGGCTGCAGGTCCTCGTTGTCCGGCAGGTTGCCGTTGCCTGGGTTCTCCAGGGACGCGCGGCCTGCACGGCCTGAGGTGTACAGCACCGGCAGCTCGAGGAGGTTCTCAGCAGCCTCTGCAGCCTCCGGGTCCTCCAGGCCAGCGCCGAGTTCGAGGAGGAGGTCCTGTGCTTCCTCCACGACTTCGTCGATACGTGCGTCCGGACGGTCAGTCTTGTTCACACAGATGATGACCGGCTTCTTCGCTTCGAGGGCCTTGCCCAGGACGAATCGGGTTTGCGGAAGCGGGCCTTCGGAAGCATCGATCAGCAGCACGACACCATCAACCATGGACAGGCCGCGCTCGACCTCGCCACCGAAGTCGGCGTGGCCCGGGGTATCGATAACGTTGATGACCAGGTCCGCACCGTCCTTGCCTTTACCGGCGCGACGGATGGCGGTGTTCTTGGCCAAAATGGTGATGCCACGCTCGGACTCGAGCTCGCCGGAGTCCATCACGCGGTCGCCGTGCTCGCCGTGGTCGCCGAAGACGCCGGACTGCTCCAGCATGGCGTTGACCAGGGTGGTTTTGCCGTGGTCAACGTGGGCGACGATGGCTACGTTGCGAAATTCAGGGTGCGACACTCAACAGATCCTTTTACATTGTCGGAAATAACGGTTACACGATACTCCCCAGCTAAGTTGAGCGCACCTCTCCGCTACCCCTCCAACGTGGCGCGGAGCTCTGCAAACGCGTCATTAAAAAACTGTTCGGCCGTTCCAGTAGTAATGACAGCCCCTTCCGTCCCTCGCGCGGAGAGCTCGACGGTGGTGGTGCCATCGCCGTTATCTGCGGCATCGATAGCCAGCGGCGCCTGGTAGTCCTTATTCAAATACACACCGATAAGACGGAACTTCAGTGCACTGCCGACGTTGACAGCCAGTTCGCTGGCGGTTTTGTCCTTGACGTTGAACTTGTCCAGTCCGGACAGCCGCTGCTCAATCTCTTGCAGTGACAGGTTGGTGGTGAACGTCTGGGTATCCATTGCGATCAGTCCTTTCAGTGTTGGGGACAACGGATCTCACGTTCTCACAGGCCTTAAATGTGCCCGTGCTCACAATCGTAATCAGGTGTAACTGTGGGCACGCCTGGAGTTTCCCGGCAATTTTCCTTGCAAAATCAACGGTTTCCACTTGACGCTGTTACTTATGTGACTAATGTTGCTTGAGTTAATGTCCGTGGCCCCTATGTAATAAAGGACAGCCGTGCGCACTCCCCGATCTTTTGCACGCTCCGCCGTCGCGGCGGTTTGCGCTGCCGGCATGCTGGTAGCCGGTGTCGTCGATACGCAAATGGCTCATGCCAAATCATCGAACCCGCTCGATAGCCTTGGCCGCCCCACCCCCGAGACCGTCGCCCGAGTTCACGCGTTCGCGGACCAACCACAGGTGCCGGAACAGGTCGGCAACGCGCTTCGCACCGCCGTGAACTTCTTCGCTGGTACCGGCGAGCTCGGCGGCCCTCCACTGCCAGAGGACGCCCCGGCCTTCACGCAGTTCGCCTGGCCGACGGTCTCCGGGCACTGCATGGGCAAGGGGCTGCACTCGACCGCGTCCGCAATTGCGGTACCGGGACCGACCAAAACACCAGCGCCAGGCGCAGGCGCGGGACAGACCACGTTTGTATTCACCGCACTGGGCACCCCGGCCGCCGCCAAGGACCAGGGGCTCATGAAGGTGTACTGGGTTAACCTCAACACTTTTCGCACCGGCGTAACACCTTTAGATAACAACGGGATAAACCCAACAGGACCGTCCACCCTGTCCGCCACCGCGAACACAGGCAAGGGCCGCGTCCTCGCAGTCGTCGACGGTGCAGTACGCACCACCGACAAGACCTGCGCATTTGCCCCGACCGCCGCTTCGATCAACGTGAGGTAACCGATGACCGTCGACCTACACCCGGTAAAGCAAGAGACCTTTGACACGTCCGCGAACATCAACACGGACCCAAAGGGATTCCTGCGCGAGGTAGACACGTACCAGGTCACCGACTTTGGCCTCTACATGGCACGCGGGGCGAATCACCCCGAGTTCGGCTACCTAGAAAGCTGGCTGCTGCCGGAACTCGGCCTGCGGGTAAACATCTTCCACTACCGCGAGGGCGCAGAGCGCGATCAGGACTTCTACTTCGACATCGCCGACATTGACGTTGATGGCGATATCTGGCGCACACGCGACCTGTACGTCGACATTGTGTCGCTGACAGGCAACCCGATCGACGTGCTTGATATCGACGAACTCGCAGCCGCGACGTCTGCAGGCTTGATCACTGCCGAGGAGGCAGAGAAGGCCATGGACGTCACCCTCAACGCCGTTGAGGGCATTACTCGGCACGGCGACGATGCCATGGAGTGGCTGCGCGCCCTGGGTATTGAACTGACGTGGGCGGACGAAGTCGAGTTAACTCCTGTGGCATAACACCCCAATTCCCGTACTGCACCCCACCTGCACCCCGCAGGTGGGGTCGTTTTATGCGAATAACATTCACGATCCGTGAAGAAGCTGAGAAAGCGTTGCGATGGCTACAGATGCCTATCAGCGTGCAGAAACACCCATTCCTGTCATAGCCCTGTGAGGCAGCGTGCATTTCGCCGTAAATTACTTTTCACAAACACTGTGAACTGCCTAACACTTCATGTAAGTTTTTGTGCAACCTGATTACGTCGTGTTCACCTGAGCTTCAAGTTTTGGTGGGCCCAATCGTGGTGCAGGGGTCGTCGAAATACCCATTTCGTCGTACCGCCCAAACACGGGCAACCGTCGCAAAGTTCTCTGCGTACGGACGATCACTGAAAGGACCCAGACCATGAGCAAACGCCTCCGTGTCGCCGCTCTCGCCGGACTCTCCTCCCTGTCCCTCGTCCTCGCCTCCTGCTCCTCGGATGGCGGAACCGAAGAGACCACCGCAAACCAGGCCGGACAGGACTCCGCGAACTCCAAGGACGCTGACAACTCGGGCGAGCAGCTCGAAGTCAACGCTGCCGGTGACTACAACCCGCTCGAGCGCGACCAGATCCAGGATGGCGGCGAGCTCACTCTCGCGATTACCGAAATTGCTGAGCAGCAGAACGTGTTCCACGCGAACATGACGTCCTACACGGACACCATCTGGAGCAAGTACAACCCGCAGCTCACGCTTTTCGACGGCGACGGCACCTATCACCCGAACCCGGCTTATCTGACCGACGTGAAGGATGAGACCGTCGACGGCAAGACCGTGGTCACCTACACCATCAACCCGGACGCCGTGTACAACGACGGCACCCCGCTTGACTGGACCGCCTTCGAGAACACCTTCAAGTTCAACAACGGCTCCAACCCGGATGTCCAGGTCAACTCCACCGACGGCTACGAGCTCATCGAGTCCGTCGAGCGCGGCGAGGACGACAAGCAGGCCGTTGTCACCTTCAAGCAGGCATACCCGTGGTGGGAGGGCCTCTTCGGCACCCTCGTGCCGCCGCAGGTCAAGGACGCGGACACGTTCATGAACGCTTACCTGAAGAAGGTCAACCCGGAGTGGGGCGCTGGCCCGTTCAAGGTTGAGAACGTTGACTTCGAAGGCGGCACCGCCTCCTTCGTCCCGAACGAGAACTGGTGGGGCGAGAAGCCGAAGCTGGACAAGATCACCTACCGCCAGATGGAAGACCAGGCATCCCTGAACGCCTTCCGCGCAGGCGAGATCGACGCAACCGGCGTTTCTTCCCGTGACCGTCTGGCAACGGCGAAGGAGATGGGCGACTCCATCGAGATCCGCACCGCCCTGAACCCGGCGAACTACCTGATGACGATCAACTCCACCGCCCCGGGCCTGGACGACATCAAGGTCCGCGAGGCCATCATGCGCGGCGTTGACCGCGAGCAGCTCGCCGCGATCCGCTTCCAGGGCCTCGGCTACACCGAGGATCTGCCAGGTTCGTTCAACCTGTACCAGACCCAGCCGGGCTACGAGGACAACTTCGGCGAGGTCATCCAGTACGACCCGGAGAAGGCCAAGGAGCTGCTCAAGGAAGCAGGCTACGACGAGTCCAACCCGCTGTCCGTGCGCTACGTCACCCTGGGTGACTCCCCGATGATCCAGGCGACCACCACTGCCCTGCAGGCAATGCTGCGCAACATTGGCATCGACGTCCAGGTTGAGGAGCGTCCGAGCTCCGACTTCTCCAAGGTCGTCTCCGAGCGCGACTTCGACCTGTTCATGTCCGGCTTCCGCTCCTCCGACCCGTTCGGTGTGGCGTACTTCGGCCAGATCTACAAGTCCGATTCCGAGCTGAACAAGTCCGGCACCGGCACCCCGGAGATGGACAAGAAGATTGAGGAACTGCAGCAGCTCCCGGATGCTGACGAGCAGATCAAGCGCGCAAACGAGCTTGAGAAGGAAGCCCTGGCTCAGTACGGCATCATGCCGTACGCCAACGGCCCGGCCATCGTCGCCGTGAAGAAGGGCCTGGCAAACTTCGGTGCTAACTCCTTTGCGATCCTCCCGATCGAGAACGTGGGCTGGGCGAAGTAACCGTAACGGTTCGACGCACGTGAAATCCACGAACTGAGTGCGAGCCCGCCCAGCATTCCCACGCTGGGCGGGCTTCCAATCTTTCTCAATAACTCCCCCGTCCGCCCACCACGGAACTGAGAGACACTATGTTTCGATACCTGATCCGGAAGACACTGAGCTGGGGCTTGATTGTTTTTCTTGCCACCAACCTCACGTTTTTTCTCGCCAGCTTTTTCCTCGATCCCCGCGCCAACTACTTTGGCCGCCGACCACCTCTGCCAGAAGAGCAGATCGATGCACTGCTCGATCCGTTGAACTTGAACCCAAACACACCAATCTTCGAGCGTTGGTGGACGTGGCTTACTGGCGTCCTGACGCGTTGGGACTGGGGTAAATCCCCGATCGGCGACTCCGTCAATGAACAAGTCTCCTACCGCATCTGGGTCTCCGCGCAGCTGACCCTGTTTGCCACCCTGCTGTCGATCCTCCTCGGTGTCGCCCTCGGTGTGTACACTGCGTCGCGCCAGTACAAGCGCGCCGACCGCATGTGGCAGGGCATCTCGATCATCACGATGAACATTCACGTGGTCGTCGCCTCGATCGCCGTGGTGTGGTTCGGTCTGAAGGTCAACGAGTGGACCGGCAAGCGCGTCTTCTACGTCACCGGTGCTTCCAACCCGGGCGTTGAAGGGTTCTTCCCGAAGATGGTCGACTACGCCCAACACCTCGTGCTCCCCACCTTGTCACTGTTGATCATTTCGTATGCGGGCTATCACTTCATGCAGAGAACACTGCTGTTGGATAACTTGAACGCCGATTACGTCCGCACCGCCCGCGCGAAGGGCCTAACCAAGGCGCAAGCAGTGCGCAAACACGCGCTGCGAACCTCGCTAATTCCGGTTGCTACCTCGGTGGCGTTCTCGGTGCCCGGCATCTTCACCGGTGCCGTGATGACGGAGCGCATCTTCGCCTGGCAAGGCATGGGCCAGTACTTCATCCAAACGATTGCGCGTAACGACGTCCACGGTGTCGTCGTTGTGGCCGCATTCGGTGCCGCAATGACCGCAGTGTCCGCTATCTTGGCCGACCTCATCGTTGTTGCCCTCGACCCGCGCGTGCGCGTGAGCTAAGGAGATCACAGCCATGACAAACAAGCCACCACGCGGTACATCCCGCAAGCTCAGTGACCCCCGCGCCCACGCCACCTCGAGCGAGCTGGCGCTGCACGCCGCAATGCCGGTCAACGACATGACCGCCATCTCTGAGACCGGCCGCCAGGCCGACGGCGTGATGAGTAAAGACAAGAACACGCGCCCGATCCAGCCGAAGCAGGGCGACAGCGTCGAAGATCAGCAGACGATGCGCGCAACGCGTAAGTCGAAGATTTACCTGCGCCGCTTCATGCGTAACAAGGCCGCGGTTGTCGGCCTGGTGATTTTCTTCCTGATGGTACTGCTCGCGCTCTTTGGCAAGTTCATGACACCGTGGAGCTACGACGACCCGGACTTCATGAACCTGTCCGTCGCACCTTCCGGCGAGCACTGGTTTGGCACTACTGACTCCGGCAACGACCTGTTTGCACAGGTGGTGCACGGCCTCGGTCGCTCGCTGTCGATCGCTGTGCCGGCATCGATTGCCACGACGGTGATCTCCGCGATTGTCGGTGCAGGTGCTGCCCTGTTTGGCGGAAGCTTGGAGAAGATTGTGCTGGCAGTGATCCACTTCCTGCTGGCTGTGCCGACGTTCCTCATCATCGCCCTGCTGGTATCCGGCTCGGGCGGCGACTGGAAGGTGCTCACCGTCGTGCTCATCGCGTTTGGCTGGATGTACTCAGCACGTGTGATTTGGTCCTTGTCGTTGTCCATCCGCGAAAACGACTATGTGCGTGCCGCCAAGTTCATGGGCGTGTCCAACTCCAAGACGATCGTGCGCCACATCATCCCGAACGTCGCGTCGCTGCTGATTATCCAGCTGATGTTGGGCATCGTGTCCACGATCATGTCTGAGACCGCCCTGTCGTTCTTGGGCCTCGGTGTGAAGCTTCCGGACGTGTCCCTGGGTACGTTGTTGCAGTCTGGTACCGCAACCCTGGTGACCGCTCCGTGGCAGTTCTACTTCCCTGCCCTCGTCCTGACCTTGCTCACCGTGTCCATGGCGTTCATCGCCGATGGTCTGCGTGACGCACTCGACCCGAACTCGAACTCTGGAGGTTCTGCAGCATGACAACCAGCATCAACAACTCGGGTTCCCCGGTGCTTTCGGTACGCGACCTCAACGTGTCGTTCCCGTCGGAAGCCGGTGTGGTCCGCGCGGTGCGAGGCGTGGATTTCGATCTCCTCCCAGGCCGTACCCTCGGCATCGTGGGCGAGTCAGGTTCCGGCAAGTCCGTCACCTCTCTCGCTGTCATGGGCCTGTTGCCGGATTACGCCAAGGTCACCGGTTCTGTGAAGTTTGAGGGCGAGGAGCTCCTGGGCAAGTCGGATGCCGCAATGTCGAAGATTCGTGGCAACGGTATCGGCATGATCTTCCAGGATCCGCTGTCCGCTCTGACCCCGGTGTACGACATCGGCACGCAGTTGGTGGAAGCCATCCAGGCGCACACGAACATCTCTAAGTCGAAGGCGATGGACCGTGCCGCGGAGTTGCTCGACCTGGTGGGTATCCCCGAGCCGAAGAAGCGCCTGCGTTCCTTCCCGCACGAGTTCTCGGGCGGCATGCGTCAGCGTGTGGTGATCGCAATTGCGATTGCGAACAACCCGAAGGTGCTTATTGCCGACGAGCCCACCACCGCCCTCGACGTAACCATCCAGGCTCAGATTCTGGAAGTGATCAAGAAGGCGCAGCGTGAGACCGGCGCTGCCTGCATCATGATTACCCACGACATGGGTGTGGTCGCAGGCACCGCCGATGACGTGCTGGTGATGTACGGCGGCCGACCGGTGGAACGCGCCGAGGTCCACCAGCTTTTCGGCAACCCGAAGATGCCGTACTCAGTGGGTCTGCTGGGTTCCACTCCACGTGTGGATCAGCCGTCGAACGAGCCGCTGACGTTCATTGACGGCAACCCGCCGATGCTCATCGACGTCGCCGACCGCTGCCAGTTCGCACCACGCTGCCCCATCGCCACCGAGGCCTGCCTGACGCAGGAGCCGCCGCTGGTGCCGAACAAGGGCGACGAGAACCACATGGTTGCGTGCGTACGCCACGATGAGATTGAAAACGGCACTCTCGACGGTAAGCCGTTGTTCCCCGCACCTGTCCTGCCGGAGAACAAGTTCGCGGGCATCCCGCGCGAGGAGCGCGAAGTCACCCTCGAGGTAGAGAACCTCTACCGTGCGTTCCCACTGACCAAGGGCGCGCTGGTGAAGCGCCGCATCGGCACCGTGGAGGCTGTGAAGAACATCTCCTTCGATGTTCGCGCCGGTGAGTGCATGGCCATTGTGGGTGAGTCCGGTTCCGGTAAGACCACGACCCTGCTAGAGATCATGGGCCTGGATCCACAGGGTGATTCCCGCATCGTGATCTGTGGCAAGGATGCGGCGAAGATGAGTGCGTCGGATCGTCGTCAAGCACGTCGCAATATTCAGATGGTGTTCCAGGATCCGATGAGCTCGCTGAATCCGCGTATGACGGTCAAGGAGATCATCCAAGAGCCGTTGGATGCGTTGGGCTACGAGGGCGACAAGGATGCCCGTATCTCTGAGCTCATGCGCACAGTGGGCCTGGACGAGAAGCAGCTAGACCGCTTCCCTGGCCACTTCTCTGGCGGTCAGCGTCAGCGCATCGGTTTGGCGCGTGCACTTGCGACGAACCCTGCGGTGATTGTGCTCGACGAGCCGGTGTCCGCGCTCGACGTATCCATCCAGGCTGGCGTGATCAACCTGCTGGATTCGCTCAAGCGCAAACTTGGCCTGTCCTACCTGTTCGTCGCCCACGATTTGTCGGTGGTGCGCCACCTGTCGGACCGCGTGGCCGTGATGTACAAGGGTGACTTTGTGGAGTTCGGCGAGACCGACGACGTCTTCGACAACCCGCAGCACCCGTACACGAAGGCGCTGCTGTCGGCAATTCCGATCCCTGATCCAGATGCGGAGCGCTCCCGCGTGCGCACGGTGTACAAGCCGGAGGAGGTTACCTCCTAACAGTCACATCGACGGGCAGTGTCGGCAGTTTCTTCTCCTGCGCTGCCCACATCTGCCACCAGGGTGCATAGCCCGGGTCCCTGCGCAGGGCCCGGGTTTTTCGCGTTACTAGATCGGCGGTCACACGGATGGTGTTCACCGTTCCACGAGCCCGGGCAGCGCTTATCGACGACTCCGTTACCGCCCCAACCCCTTCCACCACAAGATCCTCTGCAGGGTCGAGCGCCACCCATTCCGCGCGTTTGTGATTGATCCAATCCCACCGCCAAAACCCTGGCCTCGCAGGGTGCAGCACGTCGCGGGCGACCATCGCCGCGCCTTCTTCGAGGCCGTACCAACCGGGGTAAAAATCGTCGAGGTGCACCACCCGGATACCGAGCGCGTCGCCGATCTGGTTGGCCAGGGTGGTCTTGCCGGAGCCAGATGGGCCATCGATGAGCAGGGTGTAGGTCATCGCACTGACCACACTGGGCGCAGGTCGCCTGTGAGCCACGCGATGCCAAGTGCAACGAGCGCCACGCCAAGGCACACAACCATGACGCCCCAGTCGCGGCTGCGCAGTTTGGATTCTCGGGCCCAGGAGCGTTTCGTCGGTCCACCGAAACCACGGGCCTCCATCGCGGTGGCGAGCTTTCCGGCGCGGCGCAGCGACATCACCAGCAACCCGAATGACAACGTGAACCAGTATTTGATCTTGCCCTGGTCTGCGATGCCGCGGGCGCGGCGGGAGCGACGCATGGCGTCCAGGTCGTCGCGAAGCAGTGTGAGCATACGAAGCGCCGCAACGGTGCCGATGACAAAGCGCTCGGGCAGGCGAAGGACTTGGGAAAGGCCGTCACCGAGATCGGTCGGGTCAACGTCGGCGGACAGCAGCACTACCGGCAGCGCGATGGCGAGCACGCGCAGCACCATCGCACCAGCCAGGGAGACGGAGAGTTCCGTGACGTGAACCAAGCCCCAGTTCAGGTACGTCTCCCCGCCTGCCTGGCCGTAGAGTGCCATCGGAATGCCAGCCAGGGGCGCGACGATGAAGATCGGCACCGCGCGTTTGAAAAACCGTCCGTAGCTCAACCCGCACAACGGCACCATGAGCAGCGTGAACGCGAGCACAACGGTGGCGGAAACCCAGTCCACGGTGAACATCAGCGGCGTGGTCAGCAGCGCCAAGCCGAGAATGCGGGTGACGGGGTTGATGTTTGCCAGCAGGTTCATGGCTACCTCTCCCCTGCCGTGATGTGCTCGGTGTGGTCGCCGAGCGATGCGATAAACGCCTCGTCATGGGTGATCGAGATGACCGTGACGCCCTTGTGCGTGAGTTCGCGGATCAGGCCGACGAGTTCGACGAAGGTGCGATCATCCTGGCCGAAGGTCGGCTCGTCCAAGATAAGCAGCTTCGGCGCGTTGACCAACGCTGTGGCCACCGAAAGCCGACGCTTCTCCCCGCCGGAGAGTGTAAACGGGTTGGCGTCGAAAAGGTGGGTTAAGCGAAGGCGCCGCAAGAGATCGTCGATACGTTCCTGCGGGGCGCCGGACAGTGCCATCTCCTCGCGCACGGTGGCAGTGACAAATTGGTGTTCCGGTTCCTGGAACACATACCCGATGCGTTGCGCCAGATCAGCCGATGCCCACTCGATTGACGGCTTCGTCAGCCCCTGCCGAATGGTGTCGGAATACTCCACCCGCCCCTGCTTCGGCGGTGTGAGCCCGGCAAGCACCTGTACGAGGGTGGTTTTGCCGGAACCGTTCTCGCCCGTAATCACGGTGGAAAAGCCCTCCGGAGCGTACACAGTGCGCGGTGGGCCGAAGCGTGTCAGCAGGTTCTGTGTCGATACCGCAGCCGGCGTGCCAGCAGGCACCTGCTTTGTCGGTGGCAGCGCGGGTAGCTGCGGTAATTCGTCCTCTGTAATGCGGCGAAGACCGTCCGCATCCAAGCGGTAGTAGGTGTCCACCACGTGCGACCAGTGCTTGGGGCGGTGCTCCACCACAATCAGGGTCGCACCGGTGCGTTTGCAGACGCGGTCGACGGCGTTGATGACCTCGTCGCGGCCACGCGGGTCGAGGTTCGCGGTCGGCTCGTCGAGCACCAAAATATCCGCTCCCATGGCCAACACCCCGGCCAGTGCAAGGCGTTGCTTCTGTCCACCGGACAGGCGTGACGTGGGGTGATCGAGCGGCAGGTCCAAGCCGACGGCGCCCAGGGAGGCCTCCACGCGGCGCCAGATCTCGTCGCGCGGCACCCCAAGATTTTCGGCGCCGAACGCGACATCGTCGCCCACGCGCGACAGGATTGTTTGCGCCTCCGGGTCCTGCAGCACCATGCCTACCGTGCCGTTGACCTCGAGGATGCCGGTTTTGCTGCCGTCCTCGGAGTCGTCGATAAGTTTCGCGATGACCGCGAGCAACGTGGACTTGCCGGAACCAGAGTCGCCGGAGATGAGGATGCGCTCGCCGCGCTCGACGTCGAGATCAACGCCAGTAAACGCAGGTTGGGGACGCGTGGCGTGCTGGTACGTCAACCCTCGAGCACGAATCGCCAGCGTCATTTACGCAGCCTGGTTGAAACGCTCACGGCCTGCGCCGAAGCGGTCCAGCGCACCGGTCTTCGCGAGTGCCTTGACCAGGTAGTGGCACAGCACGCCGCCAAGGATCGCGCCGGAGATGACCATGCAGGTCAGGTAGATGATGTTGAACTGCAGGCTCATCGCCAGGTTCGCCGACAGGAACAGCTCGAGGATGAACGCGCCGACAGCGGAGCCGATACCGGCCAAGATTGCCACCGTCAGATCGAAGCGACGGTACGCGAAGAGCAGGAAGATCAGCCCTGCGCCAAGACCCTGTGCAAGGCCCGAGTAGAGCGTCTCAATGCCCCACTGGCTGCCGATCAACGCTGAAACCGACGCCGCGATGACCTCGACGAACACGGCTGCGCCAGGCTTGCGGATGATCAGCCCGCCAAGCACTCCGCCGGTGAACCAGATACCGGTGACCAGGCCACCAAGGCCCGGCGTGAGCGTATCCAGCGCCTTAAACCCTGCGTAGCCAACGCTGTTCCACACCCAAAACAGCAGACCACACGCCACACCGAGGACGGCGGCGGTGACAATATCGATTACACGCCAAGAATTGTTTTTAACAGGCACAGTCATGTGCTTTCCTTCCTATCGCCGGCATTACCCGGATCAGGTTCAACGGTCCGCCCGAAGGCATCTCAGCTGCGAATGCAGCACCCGTGTGTGTTCAGTTCTCGGAGGCGATGCTACAACACGCCCCAGACATGCTTATCGACGACGTCCCGCATCGGTGCGGTGGCGTCGTCGATAAGCATTTATGCTCCTAGCCGCGCCCCAACTCGATGTGGAGACCCGGCACGGAATCGATCAGGTTGCGGGTGTAATCCGCCTGCGGGTCGGCGAAGATCGCATCCGCCGGCCCCTGCTCCACAACCTTGCCCTGGCGCATCACCACAATGTCGTCTGCGGTCTCGCGGACCACAGCCAAGTCGTGGGTGATGAACAGGTAGGACAGGTTCATCTCGGCCTGCAGGCCCTTGAGCAACTGCAGAATCTGGTCCTGCACGAGCACGTCGAGGGCCGAGACCGCCTCGTCGAGGACGATGACCTCCGGGCCCAACGCCATCGCACGTGCAATCGCGATGCGCTGACGCTGACCGCCAGAGAGCTCGTTCGGGTAGCGACGCATCGCGGACCTCGGCATCTGCACCATGTCCAGCAGCTCCGCCACGCGAGCGTCGCGCTCCTTACGCGAGCCCACCTTGTGCAGGCGCAACGGCTCCTCGATGCAGCGGTAGATCGAGTACATCGGGTCGAGCGAACCGTACGGGTTCTGGAACACCACCTGCATCTTGCGACGCAGTTTGAACAGTTCCTTGCGGTTTAACTCCGAGATGTCGCGGCCCTCGAAGTACACGGTGCCGCTGGTCGGCTCAAGCAGGCTTAGCGCCATGTTGGCCACAGTGGACTTGCCGGAGCCAGACTCACCCACCAGCGCAAGCGTGGTGCCGCGGCGAAGATCGAAGGACACCTCGTCGACCGCGCGCAGTGTCTTCTTCGCACCCTTTTGGCCACGGACGTCGAACTCCTTGACCAGGTTATCCACCCGGATGACGACATCCTCCGGCTTGGTCTCGGCCACCGTGATGTCTTCATCCTTCAGCGCAGCGTGCGTACGCGCGGCTGCCAGCGACGGAGCCGCGTTAACCAGCCTGCGGGTGTACGGGTGCTTCGGGTTGCGCAAAATATCCAGGCTCGGTCCGCGCTCAACCACACGGCCGCGGTGCATAACCAGCAGGTGGTCAGCGCGCTCTGCTGCAAGCCCCAGGTCGTGGGTGATGAACAGCAGCGCGGTCTGGGATTCCTGGGTGAGCATCTCAAGGTGGTCCAGGATGCGCTTCTGCACAGTCACATCGAGGGCAGACGTGGGCTCGTCGGCAATGAGCAGCTCCGGGTTCGCAGCCAAGCCCATCGCGATGAGTGCGCGCTGGCGCATGCCACCGGAGAACTCGTGCGGGAACTGGCCCGCACGACGCTCCGCGTCCGGCAGGCCTGCATGCTCAAGCAACTCGATGACGCGCTGGTGGCGCTCGGAACCTTCGACGATGTTGTTCGCCTTCAGCGACTCCTCCACCTGGGTACCGATACGCCACACCGGGTTCAGGTTAGACATCGGATCCTGCGGCACCAGACCAATCCTGTTGCCGCGAATCTTCTGCCAGCCCTTCTCATCGAGATTGGTCAGTTCCTCGCCGCGCAGCTTGATCGAGCCGCCAGTGACCTTGCCGGTGCCAGGCAGCAGGCCGAGCACCGCCATGGCAGAGGTGGACTTGCCCGAACCGGACTCGCCCACGATCGCGACCTTCTGGCCCGGGTAGATCGTCATATCGAAGTCACGCACAGCCTCAACCACACCCGTGGAGGACTCGAACGTGATGCGGAGGTCGGTCACCTCAAGCAGCGGATCGGGCGCGCCAGTGTTGTTGTCTTTACCGATTGCGGTGGTCATCGCTTCCTCGCCTTCGGATCAAGGGCGTCGCGCACAACGTCGCCCATCATGATGAAGCTCAGCACCGTCAGTGCGAGCGCAATTGCCGGGTAGAACAGCACCATCGGCTGGGTGCGTAGCGACGCCTGCGCAGCCGAAATATCGCCACCCCACGACACCACCGTGGACGGCAGACCGATGCCCAGGAAGGACAGGGTCGCTTCGGCCACGATGAACTGGCCGAGCGCAACCGTGGCGTACACGATCACGGGCGCCGCGGCGTTCGGCAGGATGTGGGAGGTGATGATCTTCCAGTCGCTCGCCCCCACCGCGCGGGCGGCGGTGACGAACTCGTCGTTCTTAATCCCCATCACTGCACCGCGGGTGATGCGGGCGATCTGAGTCCAGCCGAACATGGACAGCGCGAATACCACCATCCAGATCGAGCGCTTGTTCTGGAACATGGACATGACGACGATCGCGGCCAGCACGAGCGGCACCGCGAAGAAGATGTCAGTCAGACGCGACAGCAGTGTGTCCCAGATGCCGCCGAAGTAACCGGCGATCGCACCGATGAGGCCACCAAGCACGGTCACGATCAGTGTAGTCAGCACGCCGACCGTAACCGATGCGCGAGCACCGTACATCATGCGCGAGTAAATATCGCAGCCTTGACGGTCAAAGCCGAAGATGTGCCCGTCCGTCGGCCCGTTCAGCGAGCGCGACAGCATGCACTCGCGCGGATCGACGCTGGTGAACAGACCAGGGAACACAGCGACGGTGACGGCAAGCAGGATCAATACTGCAGAGAACCAGAACAGCGGCCTGCGACGCAGGTAGTTCCAAGCTTCAGCCCACTGGCTGGTGGGTGTACCGGCATCCGGCACAGCATCAACTGCGCCGAGGCCAGTCTCATCGGTCTCTGCGACGTAGTATTCCTGACCGCGCAGCACCCCAGCATTGGCCATCGTGCGATCAGCCGACATTTCAGGTTGTGGAATGGAATTAGTCATAGCGGATCCTTGGGTCGAGTACTGCGTAAAGCAGGTCAACGATGAGGTTGGCAACGATGTAGATAATCACCAGCACAGTGGTGATCGACACGACGGTCGCGGGCTCGCCCTTAATGATCGACTGGTAGATCGTGCCACCGATACCGTTAATGCCGAAGATGCCTTCGGTCACAATCGCGCCACCCATCAGCGCACCAAGGTCAGCGCCAAGGAAAGTCACGACCGGGATCATGGAATTGCGAAGCACGTGGCGAGTCATCACGGTACCGTCGCTCAGACCCTTAGCTCGCGCGGTACGGACGTAGTCTGCGCGAAGGTTTTCGCTCACGGACTGACGCGTCAGCCTGATCACGTACGCGCACGACAGCGCACCAAGCACGATCGCAGGCATGAGCAACGCTTCAAATGACTCATTGCGCCCCACCGTTGCAGGCAACAGTCCCCACTTCACGCCGAAGAGGTACTGCATGACAAAGCCGATCACGAACGACGGGACGGCGATGACGATCAGCGATGCGACGAGAATCGTGGAGTCGAAGACACCGCCGCGGCGCACACCGGCGATCACGCCGAAGATGATGCCGAACACAGCCTCAAACGCCAGCGCCATCAAACCGAGCTTGATGGTCACCGGGAACGCGTTAGCCATCACCGACGCGACGGGCTGGCCGGAGAAGGTCTTGCCAAAATCGCCCATGAAAATGCCCTTGATGTAGAGCAGGTATTGGACGATAAATGGTTTATCAAGGTTGTATTCCGCTTCGATGCGGGCGCGGGCGGCCTCGGACAGGCCGCGGTCTCCGCCAAGCGCCTGTACGGGGTCGCCCGGCATGAGGAACACGAGGGCGTAAAGCAACAGAGTGGCCCCGAAGAAGACGGGGATCATTTGGAGCAGCCGCCGCCCGATATAACGCAGCATGGTTCCGGGCTCTCCTTTTCCATGTGAGTCGGGACGAAAACCAATTTTGAGTGTGAAACGAGTAATGACCCGCCGCAAAATGCGAACGGGCCACTTTGCGTGGTTGCTTAGGTTACCACCTAGTTTTTGGTGATCTGATGCAGCACCGGAAGTGAGCGCCAGGAGAACGCGACGTTCTCTACGTTTTCGGAGTAGCCACCTGCAACGTTGGAGTACCACAGCGGGATCGCTGGCAGATCCTCAAACAGAACCTTCTGCACCTCGTTGTACTTTTCAGCAGCAGCTTCCGGAGAAGCTGCGGTTGCTGCTTCTTCCAGCAGTGCGTCGACTGCCGGGTTGGAGTAACGCGCATAGTTCGAGGAAGCGCCCGTGCCGTACAGCGGGATCAGGAAGTTACCCAGCGACGGGTAGTCAGCGCTCCAGCCGGTACGGAATGCGCCCTTGACGGCGTCGTTGTCCATATCGTCGAGCATGGACTTGAAGTCCGGGTAGGCGTTGCCCACTGCCTCGATGCCGATGGCGTTGCGGATGGAGTTCGCAACAGCATCGACCCATGCCTGGTGGCCACCATCGGAGTTGTAGGAGATCTCCAGGTCACCGGTGTACGGGTTGATCTTGTCGGCTTCCTCCCACAGGCGCTTTGCCTCCTCCGGGTCGTACTTGAGCACGTCGACGCCCTCAAGGTTGTCGGAGTGTCCCGGGATCACCGGTGCGGCAAAGTCGGTCGCCGGGGTGCGGGTGCCGTCGAAAATGGTCTTGGTGATCTGCTCGCGGTCGATCGCCTTAGAGATTGCCTGGCGACGAAGCTTGCCTTCCTCGCCGCCGAAGTGCTCTTCGTTCTCGTTGATCGTGATCGACTGGAATGCAGCGGCTGGCTGGTTCACAGCGCGCTCGCCAAGCTCGTCTTCGAAGTTGGCCAGTGCAGAATCCGGCACAGCATCGAGCACGTCGAGATTTCCGGAGAGCAGGTCGGCATAGGCCGCGTCCTGCTGGGCGTAGAAGATGAAGTTCACGCCGTCGTTCTGCGCCTTGCGATCACCCTGGTACTCCTCGTTCGGCACCACGATGGCGTCCTGGTTGTGGTTCCACTCCAGCAGCTTGTAAGGGCCGTTCGAGATCGGGTTTTCGCCGTACGCTTCCATGTCGTCGAACGCAGACGGGTGAAGCGGCGAGAATGCCGTGTAGCCGAGACGCTGCGGGAAGTCAGCCTCCGGCTGCTCGAGCTCGATGGTGAAGGTCTTGTCGTCGATAACCTCCAGGCCCTCGAGCGGCTTTCCGTCCTCGTAGCCCTTGATCGGCTCGAAGAAGTACGAGTTCATCTGGGAGTTCTCGACTGCGTAGTTCCACGCGTCGACGAAGTCCTTCGCCGTCACCGGGGTACCATCGGCCCACTTCGTGTCCTTCAGCGTGACACGGTAGGTCTTCTCACCCTCGAGATCGATGGACTCTGCGAGCTCGTTGTGGCTTTCGCCGTCCTTGTCGTAGTAGGTCAAACCTGCGTACAGGACATCGACGATGCGGCCGCCGCCAGTCTCATTCGTATCTGCGGGCAGCAACGGACGCTGTGGCTCGGAACCGTTGGTCAGAACGTAGTTTCCAGCTCCGTCGGCAGAATTGTCGGCGGAGCCACCACATGCGGCAAGGCCGAGCGCCAGTGCGCCGGCGCCGAGGGCGGCAACTGCTTTCTTGATATGCACCTTGACTCCTTGTGTCTTTTCATGTTTTCGCATGTTGTGCTGTCAAACACTCAGCGTGCTCTAAGGAGTCCACCACAATAAACGTAACCTCCCATAATCCGGCCGCCCCGCGCGTGCGGTCCAATGGACCGAAAAATAGAAACTGCGCCGCCACAACCCAGGGGGGATGTGGACGGCGCGGTCGTTGTCGTTGTTGCGAATCTAATTCGCCAACAGCGGGGTGTTACTTCTTGGTGATCTGGTAGTAGAGCGGTACCTGGTTCCAGCCGAAGACAACGTTGTCAACGTCCTCGGAGTAGCCACCGGTCAGGTTCGAGTACCACAGCGGGATTGCTGGCAGATCCTTCAGCAGGATCTCCTGCGCCGCGTTGAGGTCCTTCACGGCTGCTTCCTGGTCTGCTGCACCGTTGGCCTTCTTCAGCAGGTCGTCGAACTCAGCGTTGGAGTAGTCGCCGTCGTTCGAGCCTGCGCCGGTGCCGTACAACGGGCCAAGGAAGTTGCTCAGCAGCGGGTAGTCTGCCTGCCAGCCGGTACGGAATGCGCCTTCGATGGTGCGGTTGGTCACGTCATCGCGCAGGGACTTGAAGTCCGGGTACGCGTTGCCCACTGCCTCGATGCCGAGGGTGTTGCGGATGGAGTTCGCAACAGCATCGACCCATGCCTGGTGGCCACCGTCAGCGTTGTAGGAGATGGTGAACTCGCCGGTGAACGGTGCGATTGCGTCGGCTTCAGCCCACAGACGCTTCGCCTCTTCCGGGTCGTACTTCAGTACCTCAACACCGTTGAGGCTGTCGGAGTGGCCCGGCAGCACCGGGGAGGTGAAGTCCGTGGCCGGGGTGCGGGTGCCGTCGAAAATCGTTGCCGTGATCTCCTCGCGGTTGATCGCACGCGAGATTGCTTGACGACGAAGCGCACCCTCCTCACCGCTGAAGTGGTCGGCCTTCTCACCGATCGTCATGGACTGGAAGATCGCTGCCGGCTGGTTCACTGCACGGTCGCCGAGCTCGTCTTCGAAGGTGGCGAATGCAGAGTCCGGGATGGCGTCGAGGACGTCCAGGTTGCCGGAGAGCAGGTCGGCGTAGGCGGCGTCCTGCTGCGCGTAGAAGACGTAGTCCAGGCCGTCGTTCTGGGCCTTGCGCGGGCCGTCGTACTCAGCGTTCGGGACAACAACTGCGTTCTGGTTGTGGTTCCACTCGGACAGCGTGTACGGGCCATTGGAGATCGGCTTCTCACCGTACGCCTCGATGTCGTCGTATGCGGACGGGTGCATCGGGAAGAACGCCGTGTAGCCAAGGCGGCTCGGGAAGTCAGACTCCGGCTGGGTCAGCTCGATGGTGAAGGTCTTGTCGTCGACAACTTCGAGGCCTTCGAGCTTCTTGCCCTCCTCGAAGCCCTTGATCGGCTCGAGGTGGTACGCGCCGAGCAGCGAATTTTCTACCGTGTAGTTCCATGCGTCGACGAAGTCCTTGGCGGTCACTGCGGTGCCGTCGGACCACTTCGCGTCCTTCAGGGTGACGCGGTAGCCTGCGTCGCCTTCCGGCTCGATGGACTCGGCGATATCGTTTTGCACTTCGCCGTCGCCGTCGTAATAGACCAGGCCTGCGAAGATCTGGTCGATGATGCGGCCGCCACCGGTCTCGTTGATGTTGCCCGGTACGAGCGGGTTCTGCGGCTCCGAGCCGTTGACAAGAACGTAGTTGTCGCCACCGCCGTTGTTGGTGCCTTCAGCGCCACCGTCTGCAGAATCGTTTGAGTCACCGCAGGCGACCAGACCGAGCGTCAGAGCACCGGCGCCAAGAATCGCCGCTGTCTTCTTCAGTTGCATGTGTTCTCCTTCGACCAAGTATGGAGCCAAGGAATGTCCTGTGGCTCACAATTTGGATGTCCATGTATTTCACCACACTTGACGGTCGCCCGTGGGGAGTTTCACAAATATCTTTTGAAACGCTGTGAGCATCGTGTGTCAGGAGGTACGTGCAATACACTCGAGGCCCGTGGCGTTTGCGTCGCAAAGCAGTTGCACCTGTATGAAAGGACCCTCATGGCCGGTGGCCTCCTCGCACTTCTCGACGATGTCGCACTGATCGCACGACAAGCCGCGGCAAGCGTCGACGATGTCGCCACCTTGACCGCAAAAACATCCACGAAAGCAGCCGGGGTTGTAATCGACGATGCCGCGGTCACCCCGCAATACGTCTCCGGTGTTACTCCGGCGCGTGAGCTTCCGATGATCTGGCGCATCACCAAAGGATCCCTGCGCAACAAGCTGCTGTTTATTCTGCCGATCGCGCTGCTGCTCAACGCGATTGCACCGTGGGCTTTGGTCCCGATCCTCATGCTTGGTGGCGCGTACCTGTGCTTCGAGGGCGCGGAGAAGATCGCCCATAAGCTTTCCTCCGACGCCGAGGAGCAGCAAGAACAAGCGGTCAATAGAACAGAGCAGGACGAGGATTCCCTGGTCAACAGCGCGATCCGCACGGACTTGATCCTTTCTGCGGAGATCATGATCATCGCGTTGGACGAGGTCAAGGACCAGTCAATTTGGATAGAGGCCGCAGTACTGCTCGCGGTTGGCATTTTCATCACGTTTGCCGTCTACGGCGCTGTGGCACTACTGGTGAAGATCGATGACATCGGCCACGGCATGATCAAGCGTGGCAACGCACCGAAAACCGGTCACGCACTGGTGAAAGGCATGCCGTACGTGCTTAGCACCATCGGCGTTATCGGCACTGTTGCGATGCTCTGGGTCGGCGGTCACCTCATTGTTCGTGGCCTCGACGAGGTCTTCGGCATTGACTGGCCACACCACATCATCGAAAAGGGTCAGGAACTCGTCGGTGGCGGTGTGCTTGGCTGGTTCGTGGACACCGGCGTCTCGCTCGTCGTTGGCCTGATCGTCGGCTTCATCATCGTCGGCATCGTCACTGCTGTGGGCAAACTGCGCGGTGGTGACGCATCCGAGCGCTCCCAAGAGACTGCCCCGACGGACGCTGCGTAGGCTGCGCCTACAATGCGCCCATGGCACAAAAGCTTTACCCACTGGCTCCATCCACATGGGGTGCGGCCGTTGAAATCCCCGTAGATCACGTCTCCCAAGCGGCGTTGTTCTCGGATTTCGCTGGTAAGCGAGGCACCTCCTATGTGCCCGTCGTGCTTGAGGCGAACCCCCTCAACGCGTCGTGGCGTGTGCGGCTACACAATGCAGCATCGCAAAACAGCATGCTGGCTGGACCAGTGCTTGGGGAGGTTTCGCCGCAGTGGCGTTCGCTTTTCGACGAGGTGGAGCGCGTCCACTCCTCAATCCTGAAACCCGTTGCCCTGGCGGCAGTGAAGTTGGAACGCGACATCGGCCAATTCGAGGTCAACTTGTTGCTGCCCGAGCCCCAGTTGGCGGTTCCGCGCAACAACGCACCTGAGACTGCCTCTGTCCTGCGTGCCGGCGACATGTTGGTCATCGACACCACCGAAGGGGAATTTAACGCGGCAGATCTAGCACACCGCTCCCCTGGCCAATGGTTCGTCGGATTGCAAGCGCTCGGCGACACCGCCGTCGCGACCCTGGATGGCAAGGTGCTCGGCTCGCTTGCGGAGCCCGAGGTCGTCGAATGGGTTCGCTCCTACGAGCACGGCAACCTTTGGGCACGCGCGATCCTGCTCGACGGCATGGCGGCGCTGGATGCCGCAAGCCCGGACGAAGGCACCGACACCGTCCCGCCGCTATCGGCGGCGCCGGTGCGCCAGATCACGCCGTGGCAAGTGATCGACTTTCCGGACGGCAGCTGGGCCATCACCGTGGAGCGCGACGCAGCGATCGACCCCCAAGACACGGTGCACCCGAAGCACACCGCACGCTATGTCTCGCTCGAGGGCAAAGGCCGCCCAGACGAGCTCGACGCACCGACGGAGATGTTCGCGCGTCTCGACGAGACCGAAACACCCGACAAGCCCGCAGCGCCTGCAGCGCCCGCGAAGCGCCCGGACGCAACACGAGTTGCGCAGAACGACCGCCCAGAGGGCTACCTCACCGAGGTGGAGAAGGTCCAGCTCAGGAGGCGGAACCGGAAGCGTCGTCGTGGCGGAAGGCATCGTCGATAAGCAAAAGCTCCTATGGTGGAAACCGTAACGAACCCGAAGTTTAAGGAGCGATCATGGCTGACCATGGACCGAATCCGTACGTCGTTGACATTGAAAAGGCGACGCTTGATAACGAGGCGTTCCGCGACACCCTGTGGACCGGCAAGTTCCTGCAGCTGACCGTCATGACCATCCCGCCGGGCGGCGAGATCGGCGCTGAGATCCACGACGGTCATGACCAGTTCCTGCGCCTCGAAGAAGGCGAGCTGCGCGCAATGATCGGCGCATCCGAGGACGACCTCGAAGTCGACGAAGTGATCAAGGATGATTGGGCAGCATTCGTCCCGGGCGGCAAGTGGCACAACTTTGTCAACGAGTCCGACAAGCCGGCAAAGCTGTACTCCATTTACGCACCGCCAGAGCACAAGCCGGGCACCCGCCACGAAACCAAGGCGGACGCGGATAACGACCCGGATGAACACGACGCTGTCTAAGCCAAACACAGGCAACGTACAGTAATAACGTCACGGCCCCGAGCACCTGCCGGGGCCGTTTTCGTTTGCTACATTCTAAGGGCTTATTCACACGCAATTCGACATCTTTGTTTAAGAAGGCCCTCCCATGCGTTTCTCCTCTCGTCGCAACGCTTTGCTGTGTGCTACCACCGCAGGCAGCTTGCTTCTCGCCGGTTCCGTATGCGCCCCCGCGCACGCCCAGTCCAGCCTGAGCTCTTCTAGCTCGTCTGGTTCGTCCGGCTCGTCGCGCCCCTCATCGCCGTCGAACGAGTCCTACACCTTCCCGAAACCACCTGAGAAGCGCGCGTCCGACCCTGTGACCATGCCCGACGGCACAATCGTGCAGGTGATGGACGATGTGCTGGGCAAGTATTCGAAGCACGTCGGGTTTAAGGACGGCGACCTGGGTGCGATGGCGCCGCTGAACAACAGCAAGGAGTTTGCCATGATCTTCGGCGACTCCTTCCGCGAATCCATCAAGGGCCCCAAGAACGAATGGTTGAGCCCGGTTGGTGTTGTGGCGAAGATGAACGACGACGGTTTTATTGAAATCGTCCGCCCCCTGAACAACGGACGCCGAGTGGAAAGCCTGGTGTCGTACCACCACACCGACAACCTGACGCTTATCCCGTCGGATGTGATCAACCTCGACGGCACCTTGTACATGCAGGGCATGTGGAACAAGGGCATCGGTAACGTGCTCTACACGGAGATCTGGAAGTCCACCGACAACGGCCAGACCTGGAAGTCGATTTCCAAAACCCCAACGAATTACATTCCGGGAGGCCTCGGCGACCTGATCACCTGGGAGAAGGGCCCGGACGGCTACGTGTACGTGATGTCGAGTGCCTTCACCCGCAAGGAAAAGGTTTTCCTTTCGCGTTTTAAGCCGCAGGACATTGCGGATCGCAGCAAGTGGGAGCTCTACGACTACTCCGAACCCGACGCCGACAAGAAGTGGAGCAACGTCGCTGCCCCAATTCTGTCGGACGGTGTCAAGGCCGGCGAGATGAACCTGCGCTACATCAACGGTCACTGGGTGCTCGTGATGTTCAACGAGGAGAAGCTGGCCATCGAGGTACGCATCTCCGACACGCTTGAGCAAAACTGGGACAACGTGCCCGTGGCGACGATTGCCAAGCACGGCTCCTGGCTCAGGCCGCAAAATCCCAAGAACTGGTCGCAGCCTTACGGCGGCTACATCGTGCCTGGGTCCACGATTGACAACATGGACATCGTCGTCTCCCAGTGGAACACCGGCACGAACGACCGCTACATGTCCACCCAGTTCAACGTGAAGGGCCTGGACACCTTCTTCGGCATCAACATGGATGAGGCTATCGAGGACGACAAGGTCCTGGAGGTCGAAGAGCACGCCGCCACCGACACTCCGGACATGCAATCCGAGGAAAACCTGGTCCAGAGCAAGCCGGAGACGCTCCTGTCCTCCGAGGACAACGACGCGCTGCGCACCACAGGCATCGTGTTGGGCGTCGTCGCCGCACTTGGCGCGGCTGGCATGCTGGTGTTCCCGTATGTGAAGGACCAGATCCCGCAGCAGGTCGTCGATATGCTTCCGCCTCAGATTCGACAGATGCTCGGCCTCTAGCCACCCCTGGGAAAGCCCAGTATCATCTCGGCAGTGACTGTCCCTGTAAAGCGCTCGCCGTGGCCTGCTCTGTGGAGCATGATGCTGGGCTTTTTCATGATTTTGGTGGATTCCACCATCGTCTCCGTAGCCATCCCGGCGATCTCTGACGGGTTGGAGGCGTCATATAACGAGGTGTTGTGGGTCAACAGTGCTTACCTGCTCGCCTACGCGGTGCCGCTGCTGATCACGGGGCGTCTCGGGGACCGCTTCGGGCCGCGCACGATCTATCTGATCGGCCTGACAATCTTTACTGTTTCTTCGCTGGCGTGTGGCTTGGCGGGAAGTTCGGCTGCGCTCATCGCCGCCCGGGCCTTCCAAGGTTTGGGTGGCGCGCTGGTAACGCCGCAGACGATGTCGGTGATGATCCGCACGTTTGCACCGAAGGAACGCGGCGGCGCCATGGGTGTGTGGGGTGCGACTGCCGGCCTTGCCACGGTGACCGGACCTCTGCTGGGCGGGGTGCTTGTCGACGCCGCCGGGTGGCCCTGGATCTTCTACGTCAACGTCCCAATCGGCATCATCGGACTCATCCTGGCCTGGGTATTTGTGCCGAAGCTGGAGCAGAATAACCGCCACTTTGACTTGCTTGGCGTGGTGCTCAGTGCGCTTGGCATGTTCTGCCTGGTCTTCGGCGTGCAGGAGGCCCAGCAGTTCGGTTGGGACTGGCGCGTGTGGACCCTGCTCGTCGTTGGCGTTGTTGCGATGGTGTTCTTCTTCCGCTGGCAGTCACGCCAATCCACGAACGCATTGGTGCCGCTTGCACTTTTCGACGACCGCAACTTCTCCCTCGCCGCCTTCACCATCTCCACCGTCGGCTTCGCGGTATCCACTTATGTCATTCCGTGGATGATCTACATCCAAACCGTCGGCGAGCTCTCCCCTACCCACGCCGCGCTGCTGATCTTGCCGTCCGGCTTGGTCTCCGGGGTGTTGTCGCCGTACATCGGCAGACTCACCAACACGCACGACCCGAAGCCGTTCGCCATAGCGGGAATGACGCTGGCGGCGCTAAGCATCGGCGCAACCGCACTGATCACAACACCTGGGGTTGACCCGAACTGGATGTATGCCATTTCGGTGGTGTACGGCGTGGCCAACTCGATGATGTGGGGGCCACTTTCCATGATTGCCACCCGCAACCTGGACCCAAAGTTGGCGGGTGCCGGTTCGAGTGTGTACAACACCACCCGCCAGATTGGTGCAGTGATCGGATCGGCAGCAATTGCCGCGATGATGTCCGCGCAGCTCGATTCGCGGTTGGGTACACACGCGGGTGCGAACGGCGGCGCCGCGGAGACACCGCCAGCATCGCCAACTGCATCGCCAACGCAGGTTTCCGGCCCCCTTCCGGAGTTTTTGCACGAGCCGTTTGCGGCTGCGATGGCAACGTCGATTTGGTTGCCGTGCCTCGTTATCGCCACCGGCGCTCTGACTGCCTGCTTCTTTGCAAAAACCAAGTCCTGGGGCAGCGCCTAGAGAGGTAGGACCGTAGCGGAACAGCGCCTAGGTTGGTGCGCTTAAGGGCGCGGCATGATGCGAACGCGGTCCCAGTCACCGTGGTCATTGAGCACGTAGGCCACGCGATCCGAGTTCGAGCGGTCGTCCCAAAGGTTGAAGAATTCGAAGTGGTTCGGCTCCACCCGCCAGAGGTTGAAGCGGTCACCATCGACAACGCGCGACGCAGCGCCGCGGATGCGCACTGCCCGGCGCATGGGCTGCCACCAGAAATTCAGCGCAGCGGCCCAGCTCTTTTCAAGCTGGTCTACCTTCGCCGTTCCTGTCGCGGTTCCGAAGTGGAAGCCGTCGGAGTTGAGGTACAGAAGGTCGACGACTCGCGCATCGGGCTGACCGTTGTCGTCCACCGTGGCCACGGTGACCGCAGTAGGGTCGCCGACTTCGTTCTCAACGGCTTCTTTAAACCACGTGGCAAACAGTTCGTTCGGGTCGGCAGGAATATTGTCGGGATCAAACTTTCCCAGCGAGATATGTTGCTTGGGTAGCTCACCGATATAATCCTGCGACAAGTAGATCATGCAGCGATCGTAACAACTGGTCCGACCCTGTGCTGGTATTTCCCTTATGAACTCCTCACGGCGTAAACCTCGTGCGCCAAAGCGACGCATCACGGGCACCTACCCCATTGCTTCAGGCCACGCGGCCATCATCGCGGATCCGGAACGCGACGGCGGCTACACGTTAGAGGTGAATAACGTCCCGTCGTCGTATGTGGTGCCCGGCGCGCCCGAGGTGTTGGAGTACGACTACATGCGGTGGATCGCGGGGTTTATCCAGGGGTTTGTGGAGGATCGATCGCTCGCGCAGTTCTCTGCGGTGCATTTGGGCGCTGCGGGGTGCGCGCTACCGAGTTATGTGCAGCATCGGTGGCCGAGCAGCAACGTTGCGGTGGAGCTGGATGGTCAGTTGGCGCGGTTGGTGCGCGATGCGTTTGATCCGCCGGTGGCGATCAAGGTGGCGGAGGCGCGCGCGTTTACGCATGCGTTGCTGGAAGGTTCGGTGGATGTGATTGTGCGCGATGTGTTCGCTGGCCCGGACACTCCCCGACCGTTGACCACGGTGGAGTTTTACCGCGCTGTGCATCGGGCGTTGCGTCCGGGCGGGTTGTTTGTGGCGAACATCGGAGATGCTGCTGGCCTTGCGCGCACGCGTGCGGAGTTGGCGGGTTTGAGCGAGGTGTTTCGCCACACCATGGTGGCGGCAAGTGCGCCGGTGCTCGCCGGCGGCGCATACGGCAACGTGGTGGTCGCGGCGTCTGATCAGCCGTTGCGGTGTTGTGCTGACGTGCCGTCGAAGTTGGGGCAATTGCTTATCGACGACACCCCGCCCCACCACGACTAACCCACCGCAAGGGACTTCAGAGCCGTAACTCAGTGCCCAGCGACGGCTGGTAGAGCGCGGCGTATTCCGCGGTGAGTTCTTTGAAGTGCGGGGATGTGACCTCGGCTAACGCTGCGATGTAGTCCGGCACCATGGCCTTGGGAATACGCAGTCCCATGGTCAGGTGCGGGATCCAGCGAGCGCCGCGACCGTCCGGGTTGGCGGCGCTGACGCGCTGGGCTGCCGTGTCGAGGGATTCGGGGGCTTCAAGCAGCCAGGCCACGGTTTGTTTGGATTTGGTGCCGAAGACGACGACCCCGGTTCGTCGTAAAGCAGCTGGCAATTCTGGCGGCAGGATGACTGCCGCCTCCCCGATAGCGTTGCGGTGCATTGTCGGTGCGAAGGTAACCGAGATGTGCGGCCGTTGGTGCTGCTGCGGGAAGCCCCGCTCCGCGAGCTCCGCGTAGATCTGCCGAACTGCGCGTTCTTCCTCCTCCGGGATGCGCAACAAAATATTCTCGGGTGACACGCCAGTAGCGTACCTATTTACATGCGTATTGTGGCTGCATGAATCCTTTCGAGCGCGCGCTGGCCGCCGCACCCGATTACGTTCCGTCGTATTTATCCAAGGTTTCACCGGGGGACTTTTCGCTTATAGGCGACACCTGGCAGATCCACGCCCGCACCTACACCGGCGGCGACGCCGTGTACGGCTTGCGCCTCGGCGAGGACGACACTGTGGAATCCGTGACCATCAACGGTGTTCTCACCCGTGATATCCCCGAGTTGCCGCAGCGACCGGTGACGCTTCTGGACTGGTACGACGCCATCGTCTACCTCGACGGCTGCGGGCGCGAAGCCGACCGGCAGGATCCGCGCTGGCACGGCGACGATCTGGATTCCGAACTTCAGCGCGCCGAGCACAACGTGGTCGAGGTGTCCTACACCCCGGTGCGCCTGGAAGCGTTCGCCGACCCGAAGGCCTGCGAGGACTACCTCAACCGTGTCCTTTCCTCCAGCCCAGTGCGAGTCGAGGTGCGCGAGCTGTCCTGGCCAGGCAATGCGACACAAACCGGGCTTGGGGATGCCAGCCTGATCGCCGACACCGGCCACCCCGACGCGTACTCGCCGGGCCCCTACACCACCTCGATCGAACCCAACCAATGGTACGAGATCCTGCAGGACATGGGCTACGCCTCCTACGTCTACGCCCAATACATGGACGCCGCCGCAAGCACCCAACCAACCCAGTGCGGTGCCGCGACCGCGTACCGGATCTCTGACCTGCCGGAGTACGTCACCTTTGAGCCGTCGCCCGAATACAACTGGTGGGCACTGTGTTTCCCGGACCTAAACTTCATGCTCAAGGTCTCGCCCGACGCCACGCTGCTGTACATCACGGTGGATAACAACGGCGGAAGTGTGGTCGTCGAAAATAGGCACCAGGGGCCGTACGCAAAACGCCACGAACTCCAGGAACGATTCCAGCGCAGGTGGGGCCACCTTGCCGACGACTCCATCCCGCACACCGACGCCGAAATCGACGCCGCAATCGCAACCGCGCTCGAAGCCATTGGGGGTAAATAGTGAGCACACGCTTCACAACCGACACCGTCGATTCGCTGCCACCGTTAGATAGCGACGACGGCTGGTCCCACAAGGGGTGCAACTGGACCAACGCTCCGTGTGGCGACACCGCACAGTACTTCGTGTCCTACCCATGCCCCGAGCACGGCTCCGCACATGCGGGTGAAACGTTGCTGTTCTGCCCACGCCACTATGCACTCAGCCTGCTGTACGTGACCGAGGTTGCCATGCCGGACGGCGACTTGGACTTCGCTGACCTCGTGTTGGAGCACGGGGCGCTTTAGGCGATCCCCCAGCATCCCCTTACCTCACTCCCAGATACTTGACGCCAAGCCAGGCGTGCCTTACCTTACCTCCGAGGCTTGTAAGGTAAGCCTAATCAATATTTAGAAAGGTACTGGGTTGAAGCTCATCCAGCGCGCAGGGGTAGCCATTGTCTCCGCTGCAACAGTTCTCGGCCTCGTCGCATGCTCCGGCGAGACCCAACCACAAGACACCACCGCAACGTCGGCGACATCCGCCACGGCGTCCTCGACACGCAAGGCGGACGGTAGCGTCCACGTCACAGACGCTGCGGGACGCACTCTCGAATTCGACGAGCACCCCGACCGCATCGTCCTCGCCGAAGGACGCGCGGTCTTTGCTACCTCTGCTCTGCAAGATGACCCATTCGACAACATCGTCGCCTACGGCCAAGACCTGTTTAAAGCCGCACCCGCATTCCGCGAGAAGCTTTTCCAGCAGTTCCCGGAAGCCATCGACATGCCCATGATCGGCTCGATTCAAAAGGGTGACGTCACGGTGGAAAACCTGCTCGCTCAGGATCCGGACGTAGTCATCATGACGCTCGACCAGAAGAAAGCTACCGAAGAAAGCGGCTTCCTGGCGGACATGGACGCCGCCGGCATCACGTACGCCTTCATCGACTTCCGCCAAAAGCCACTGGAAAACACTACGGTTTCCATGTCCCTGCTCGGCGCCCTGCTGGACAAGGAAGATCGGGCAGCGAAGTTCAACGACTTCTACGACACTAAGGTCCGGACTGTGACAGACCGTGTCGCAACCATCAAGGACCGCCCCGACACCTTGGTGTGGACTGCAGCCGGGTTCACCGACTGCTGCAGCGTCGCAGGCGATGTCCACCTGGGCACCCTGGTCACCGCTGCAGGCGGGCATAACCTCGGACCTGATGTCATCAGCGTTGACTCTCCAAAGCTCACCGCAGAGAAGCTGGTAGAGATCAACCCGGAGAAGCTCATCGTCACTGGTGGTGAGTGGGCCCGCGACCCGAACAAGACCGAGCAGTTCCAACATGTCGAACTCGGCTACCAGGCCGACGCCAACACAGCACTTAAAACCTGCTCTGGTCCGTTGGAGATCCCCGGCATCGAGCTGCTCGACGCCCCGAAGAACGGCAACTACTACGCCATCTACCACCAGTTCTACGACAACCCGTTCAACGTGTTCGCCCTCGAAGCGATTGCGAAGTGGCTGCACCCCGAGGAGTTCAAGGACCTCGATCCGGCAAAAGAGTTCGAAGAGTTCCACGACGAATGGCTGCCGTACGACTACAGCGGCACCTTCTTCGTCAACGCGTCGGACGCTAACTCCTAATGGCTACAGCGGTAACACCTCCAGTCATGTATGACGAGACAGAGGCAATGGAGGCGATTGCGACGTACCGGCAACGGGGTCGTCGCAAAGCAATCGCGATTGCGGGGCTCACCCTCGCCGCGGTTGTGAGCTTCCTCATCGCAGTCATCGTCGGTCCGTTGGACATTTCGCTCGGCCAGGTTTGGAATGCGGTTTTCCGCCCTGAACTTGTCGACGAGCAAACGCGCACCGTCATCCGCACCCTACGCCTTCCGGCTGCGATCATGGCAGTCCTCGTCGGCGTAGCACTGTCGCTCGCAGGCGCGCAGATGCAGACAATCCTGGACAACCCGCTAGCGGAACCGTTCACCCTCGGTATCTCCGCAGCGGCAGCCTTCGGCGCGGCAATGTCCATCGTCATCGGTTGGGTGGTGTTGCCGAACGCTCAACTCAACTTGGCGTTCACCGCAGCATTGTCGGCACTTGTCGCAGTCGCCATCGTTGCTGCGGCCGCAGTGTGGAAAGGTGCGAACGCCGAGTCGATGATCCTGCTCGGCATCGCCCTATCGTTCCTCTTCCAGGCGCTACTTTCGCTGTTGCAATACGGCGCGAACACCGAAGCGCTCCAACAGATTGTGTTCTGGACAATGGGCTCGCTGCAACGCGCGAACTGGACCACCACGTCCATTCTTGCCGTGGTTATTGCAGTCGCCATCCCGTTTTGCGTTGCCAATTCATGGCGGCTTACAGCGCTTCGGCTTGGCGACGACCGAGCCGCCGCCCTCGGTATCAATGTCGCCCGGCTCCGCATCACCACCCTGCTCGTCGCTTCAGTGCTCGCAGCAGCCTCGGTGGCGTTCACCGGCATCATCGGTTTTATCGGTCTCGTCGGCCCCCACGTGGCCAGGATGCTGGTCGGCGAAGACCAAAAGTTCTTCCTACCCGCCTCAGCTGCAGCTGGGGCAATGCTGCTCAGCGTCGCTTACGCCGTATCCCTTTCCATCATCCCGGGCGTGGCGATCCCGATCGGCATCATCACGGCGCTCGTCGGCGTGCCATTCTTCATCTTCCTCATTTTCACCCGCAACCGGCGGAAAGGCTGAAACCATGGCAGTCCAAGTAGACGACCTGACAGTGAAATACGGGCGCAGCACCATCCTCGACTCCATGTCGTTCGGCCCGCTAACTGAAGGCAACGTAATCGGCCTGCTCGGCCCAAACGCCGCCGGAAAATCAACGCTGATCAAGACCCTGGCAGGCATTAAAACGCCAACGTCCGGCACCTGCACAATCACTCTCGACGGTGCGACTGTCTCCGACGCTAACCGCCCTCACGTCGTCGGCTATGTACCACAGGATCTGCTCACTGGAGCCTCGCTCACCGCGTTCGAGTCCATCGTGATCGCAGCCCGGCGCGGCGGTGGCTCCACCGAAAATCCCGTCGAAGCCACAGCACGCATCATGAGCCGGCTCGGAATCACAGCGCTTGCAGACCGCATGATGTCCGCCATGTCAGGCGGCCAGCGACAACTCGTCGGCATCGCACAGATGTTGGTACGCGAGCCTCGCATCTTGCTTCTCGACGAGCCCACCTCCGCCCTCGACCTCCGCCACCAAGTCGACGTCCTCCAGCTGGTCCGAGAGGTCATCGCAGGCACCGACAAGCTGGCAATCGTCGCCATCCATGACCTCAACCTCGCTGCCCGCTACTGCGACGAGCTACTCGTTATGAAAGGCGGCAAGACGATCACCCACGACTCACCCAACGATGCGTTCACACCCGAACTGTTGGAGCAGGTCTACGGCATCCGCGCCAAAGTGCTCCACGACGGCAACGTTCCTGTCATTTGCCCGGTGTAGGTGCCGGCACAGATCCAGGGCAGGTCCGGGGCAATCATGGGAGTTGAAGATACGGATTACCCCCACTGCGGGTTGTCCACATCCACGCCGGCATTCTTTGCGTGCGCGGTGATCAGTTCGAGCAGGTAATCCTGCGCGCCATCGTAGGCGGCGTGGAAGCGGTCGTCGCCAACGTACATACGGGCCAGGATGAGCTGGCGCGCCGGGGTGACGTCGTACCACTGACCGATGCTCGCGCGGTGGCGCTCCACCAATGCCTCGGCTTCCGTCGAACCCGGCGCGACGCCGGCATCGCGGGCCGCAACCAGGTCCTTGGCCAGCGCGTCTTGCTCTTCCTGGAGGCGTTTGAAGTCGCCGTCCCCCATCTGCGCCAGCTTCTCCTGGGACTGCGCCCACTCGGGCGTATCGCCCCAGCGCTGCTGTGCTTCCTCCTGGTAGGCGGGCATGTTCTCGCCGAGGTACTTCTTCATTGCGTCCATGTTGATCGCTCCTTGTGTTGATTCGTTGATGAGTTGTTCGACAGAGGCGAGTTGTTCCTCGAGGGCGTCTCGTCGAGAAGCAAGTGCCTGTTTGTGGTGTTTGAGGGCGTTTGCGAGGGTGTGCGGGGAGGCGTCGAGAAGCGATGCAATCTCCGCGAGTGGCACGCCAACGCCGCGGTAAAGCGCAATAGCTGCGCCACGTTCAAGATCCGCCTCGGTGTAGATGCGGTGGTCCGCCCACGTGCGCTCCGGTTCGATGAGCCCGAGGGTTTCCCAGTGACGTAGGGCTTTCGTGGATACGCCAAGCGCCTGTGCTGCTTCGCCGATCGTGTACTCGTTATCCTCTGTCATGCATGTGATTGAACAGGTTGCCGCAGGGGCAAGCACAAATTGGAGGCAAACATGGACGAGATTCGCGTAGGCGACGCTGAGCGCTCGGAAGCACTCGACCGCCTAGGCACGCTGTTTGCGGACGGCTACCTGGAGGTCAGCGAGTTCGATGAACGCACAGCTCAAGCCGCAGTCGCCCGCACACGCGGCGAGCTTGCAACGCTTTTCGACGATCTCCCAGACCAACCTGCAGCCCCCGCAAAGCCGTCCGTTTCTGAGATCGAACTGGAGCAAAAACTCGCGGCGAAAAAGAAGATGGATGCCGCCATGGTCGCAACCGGTGTCCTCGGCGCCCTCACATACTTCATCCTCCAACTCGGCTTCGACTGGGATTACGCGTGGGCGGTCTGGCCAATAACGGGCGTTCTGATGATCACCTGGTTCCCCGTATTCAACATCTCCGAAGAGGAGGATGAAGTCCTCGAAGAGCTGCTACAAAAGGACAAGAAGGAACGCGCGAAGCGCCTCAAGCTCGCGTACGAACGCCGCAAAGAACTTGGGAAATAGCCGGATATTTCCTGTGCACGGCGGTTAGAGTTGACGCATGATATTGCGTCGCGCCCTTGCGCTTGTTGCTGCCAGTTCCGTTGCGTTCGTCTCCGCCTGCGCGGGTGGGGATTCGCGGGAGACCGTGGTCGAGACCTCCGTGAAGTGGGTCAACCCCGATGGCTCGGAGATTGAAGGGGAGGATGGCCCGGATGGTGAGAAGGGGTCGTCGACAAGCAATTGGCGCGAGCTGTACGCGACAGTCCTTGACGCGTCAGGCGAGCAGAATTTCGACGTTCCGCTGGCCACGGATGGCGAGCTCGATTTCACGCTGAACGGCAATTACAACTACGCGCTCGTCGAAGCCAACGGTGGCGGCAACCCGGAACTGCTGCTCAGCCAGTGGGGCGACAACATGTACTCGGACCGTTATGCCAGTGTGTTGGTGTTCACGACCGATGGCGGGTCGCTGGAAGTTGCTAACCAATCACTCGTATACGGCGCTGCTGGTGCCGGGGGTTTCCGGGCTGGTCTCTATGCCTCCCAGCTCGAGCGTGGCCTGTACCAGACCACGCACTCTTCGGGCACGGGCGAGGGCCAAAGTACCTGGGTGGATCTGGAGGGCGCCTCGTTGGTTGCATCGCAGGAATCCTCTGATTTCTACGCTATGAATCCGTCTCCGCTACACCTGGTCATTGACTGGATGACACTCGAAGACCGAGCACCGCTTGAAACTGGCGAACTTACCGTTCACCTGGAGGAAAGCACTGTCGAGCGCGTCGGTGGCGAGGACGTTGTTATCGAGGGCACTGTGGTGATGAAAACTGGTGCCGAGCTGCAACCCGAAGGCATGCCAAACGGCGAGGACCCCTCGAGTGAATACTTCCTGCTTGAGCTGGATTCTCCCCAGGAGTTCACGGATTACAACCACGCCGGATCCGTGTACACAAAGTCCACGGATTCCGTGGCCCTGGGGCGTCGGGAAATCGGCGCCCGTGGCCACCAGTACCTCCAAAACCTCGAGTGGGAGAAGGTCGTTGGACAACGCGCCCGACTGACCGTTGCGCCGCAGTACATGCACTTCCAGACCGACGCTGGAATGCCGGTTGGTGCGCTTCGCGTTGGGCGCTACGAGAGTGTGGAGATTCTTTAAACGTTCGAATGCGTGTTCGAATGGGTCGGGTTGATGTCTTGAGGGGTTGATAGGTTTATGGCAACTCACGAAAGGAGGGGTCATGACCAGCGAAATCACCCAATGCGTCAACGATATTTCCGCTGCGCTTCGCACATTGAGCACGCTTTTCGACGACCCCTCCACCCTCGCGTTCGACGACATCCGCCGCGACATGGAACGCCTGGAAGAACAATTTAAGAAGAAGGCAACCATCGACGCCGCGTTCGCTTTTATTGCCGAACGCGACGACGCCGGCCGCATCGTCGGCGCCAACTACCCCAACGCGTACCTCCAGCAATACCTCGACCTGTCGAAGGGCGAAGCCTACAACCGTCTCGAGCGCGGCCGCTTGCTGTTTGGCCCACCGCCGGAGCCTGCTGCTCCCCCGGTTGAGGAAGACCAGGATGACGACCTTTTTGGTGCTGCGGACGAGGACCGTCAGGAGCAGCAGGAGCAGCAAGAGCAGCAGCGGGAACAGGACCGTCAGAAGCAGCAGCAAGACGACGCCCGCAAGAACTCCTCCCAAGTCAGCGCCGAAAAGCAAGACATCATCCGGCGCGAACTGGACAAACTTCTCAAGGCCGCCGCCGGCGAGCGCACCCGCATCTACGCCGACGCCATGGCCGAAGCGCTCCTGCGCAGCCCGGAAGACCTCCGGCAGTACGTCCGCCGCGCCGTGGCCGAAGCGAACCGGAAGCACGCTCCCCATTCGAACCCGAATGCGGGGTATGAAAACCGAGGTTTGTCGTTTGGTCGTCGTAAAGCAGATGGCACCGTAGACATCCTCATCAACGCCACCGCCGGCGCCGCCGCGTTGATCAAGGCGCACGCGGACAAAGGTCTCGCGCCGAACTCCAACCTCCCCGCCGACCAACACAACGAGGTCGATTCCCGCACCCCACAACAGCGACGCTTCGACCAGTTCTTCGCCATCTTCCAGCAGTACGAACAGGACTGCCAGAAGAAAAACGGTGGCGCGGCCTCGGTGGTGATCTCGATGACGCTCGACGACCTTGCCGACGGCGACGCCTCCATGCTCTACGACACCAACACCGGCATCGAAGTCGACTGCTTCGACCTCATCCGCCTTGGCATGGACGGAACCACCGACTTCCTCCTCCAAGTCGACGGCGTCACCTCAGTGCCGCTGTGGATGGGCCGGACCACACGACTCGCCTCGGTCGAACAGCGCATCGCAATGTTCGCCATCCAAGGCGTGTGCTCCTGGCTGGGCTGCACCACCCCAATGACGGAGTGCGAAGCCCACCACATCCTCGCGTGGATCAAGGGCGGCAACACCGACATCGAAAACCTCACCGGACTGTGCCGCGAACATCACAGGTGCAACAACGACAACAGAGACGGCTCCTTGAACAAGGGGTACATGGATTACGACCCCCAAACAGGCAAAGCCGGGTACCGAAAACACCCCTTTGACCCGCTGAAATACAACCAATCAGTACCCGCGAAACACTCCGCAGTCAGCAGAATTTACGCAGCCAAAGGAAGATGCGACTGCGCCCGGACCGGGACACTCGACCCTGCCTTTTACCCACCGGGCCACCCACCTGGTAGCCCACCGATGCCCAAAGGTGCCTAACGGTGCCTACCCTCGAAGGCATGCGTATTTTCACCGTCGGCCATTCCAACCTCGAGTTTGACCAGTTCACTGGCATGCTCGAGGCTTCCGGCGTGCGCGCCATTGTGGACGTGCGCAAACTCCCCGGCTCCAGGAAGTACCCCTGGTTCAACGACGACCACCTCGCCACACACCTACCCGAGCACGGCATCGCCTACTCCCGAAGCGAAGGCCTTACCGGGCGGCGCAACGTCTCCAAGACCATCCCCTTTGAGGTCAACGGAAACTGGCGCAACCGCAGCTTCCACAATTACGCGGACCACGCGCTTGGTAGCGAGTTCGTGCAAGCCCTCGCAGAACTCAGAGACCAGGCCGCGGAAACCCCAACGGCGATCATGTGCTCGGAAGCAGTGTGGTGGCGCTGCCATCGCCGCATCATCGCCGACCACCTCCTCGCCCACGGCGACGACGTGCAGCACATCATGGGCATGACCCAGCATGGCCCCACCCTGACCCCCGCAAAGCTCAACGACGGCGCCACCGTCGGCGACGACAAAAAGGTGCGCTACCCGGCACAAGAAACCGAGTAGCGCACCTCGAGTTTTAACCCTGTGCTCTAGCGAGAGTGGCTAGCGGGTGCGATTAGTTAGAACGGCGGCGCAGCAGCACCAGGAAGCCAGCAACCACGAGGGCCAAAACGCCCAGGCCGATGGCAACGTTACGCCAGGACGCCGATGGCTCAGCCTGCGATTCCGGAGAGGCGGTCGCGGAAGAGTCTGCCGCCTCACCACCAACAACGCTGCGGATCCACTCGGCCTGCTCAGCGACCGGCGCCACCGCGACGGCGGCGTTGGAGGTCATTTCCTCCTCGGTCGGGTTCTCGGGATCCTCAAACAGACCGGCCGACATGACGCCAGCGACCTTGCCGTCGGCGAAGATGGCGCCGCCGGAGTCGCCCGGCTGGATGCGGGCGCCGTTCTTGAGGGCGACCTCGAGGGCGGTTGGGGCGTCGAAAAGGGCGAGCGGGGAATCGCCACGCACCTCGGCCTCGGCGGAGGGCAGCTTGGTGGAGCCGCCCGAGCCGTCGGAGGACCAGCCGTAGATGTTGACTGCGCCAGCGGGGATCTCGTCGGCAACCTCTGCAAACGTGTCTAGCTGCATTTCCTCTTCGGTGTGGAGCAGGGCGATGTCGCCGCGCGGGGCGATCTCGTGGCGGTCGACCTTGTAAACGCGCTGGTCGTCGCCCTGGCCGGTGCGCACCGATCCGCCCGGCTTGGCGGCAGCCTCGACGCAGTGGCGGGCGGTGATTACCCAGTGGGGGTCGATGGCGGTGCCGGTGCAGACGCCGTCGTCGGGGTCAGAGTCGTCGACACGCACGGAGACCACGGGCTTGGCCTCGTCGGCATCACCGGCGAAGGTGGTGCTTTCCATCGCCCATGCGGGTTGGGCGACGAGGGCGCCTGCGACGGCGAGGCTAGCTACGTACTTTTTCACGATTGTTCTCCTTCACTACCGCGGTGATGCGGCGAATTACAGTTTCAAGCGGCCCGCGCTTAAATATCGCGAGCCAGGCGTAAGCGATCACGATGGCGCCGCCCACGGTCACCCAGACATTGAGCCACTCGGCGGTGAGCACGTGGATGCAGTACAGGGTCAGCGGCATCCGCCCCAGCGGCGCGAGCCATCCGAGCCACCGTTGCGCCAGGCAGCACAGGGAGCAGATGCTTATCGACGCCCCCACGCTGCCCACAACGTCTATGAGCCCGCCGGTGTGTCCGGTGGCGTCGAGAAGCGGTGGCAACGGTGTGGTCCAGCGCAGCGCCACATCCAGGGCAAACAGCGCCCCGCCGACCACGAGGCCGGGCCACAACGGCATGTGGCGTTTGAACAGGATGCCGGCGATCATGAGCGTGGCCCACATCATGGGCGGGTACGGCCAGGACGACGGCGCGAGCACCGCCGATCCGAAGGCGAGGGCGCACGCAAGCCAGAGCAACAGTGGTGTGTCCCAGCGTGGCGCCCAGGCGAGCAGCGCCATGCAGACCCCGATGGTGCCGAGCACCACCACGATCGACCCCGAAAATGGGGCGAGCGCAAAATGCAGGGCGATCAGAAGGATGCCGCGCACGATGAACTCGGCGGGCTGGGCGCGCATGTACCCCATTGAGACACCGGCGATGAAGGCGAACAGTGCGGCCGGGAAGCCGAACAGCACCTGTGCGGTGATGCCGTCTTGGACGGTGAGGTGCGCGACCATCATGGCGACGAGTGCCACCGCGCGGGCGGCGTCGATTCCTACGTTTCGGGTCTGCATGGCTGCGAAAGTTACGCAGCCAGATGTTGCGGTGACGTTAACGTGGACGCAACACCCCCGCCGATACGATCGGGGCCATGACAATTCGGGTACTTGTGGTCGACGACGAAGCCTATCTCGCCGACGCCATCGCCACCGCGCTCAACAACGCGAACATGCAGGCTAGCGCCGTGTACGACGGGTTAGAAGCGCGTTCGCGTATCGACGACACCCGCCCCGACGTTGTCGTCCTCGACCGGGACCTGCCGGGGTTGCATGGTGATGAGGTGTGCAGGTGGGTCGTCGATACGCATCCTGCGACCCGGGTGATCATGCTGACCGCATCCGGATCCCTGGACGACCGGCTGGAAGGGTTCGGGCTCGGCGCCGACGATTATCTGCCCAAGCCGTTCGAGGTCCCGGAGCTGATCGCGCGGGTTAATGCGTTGGCGAAGCGCAACGCCCCGGCGCGCGGCGAGGTATATCGGTGCGGGGATGTGCGCCTGGACACCTTTAGGCGCGAAGTTACGCGTGGTGGAGAGACGGTACCGCTGAGCCCGAAAGAGTTCGCTGTGCTCGAGGTACTCATGGAGGCCGACGGCGGGGTGATCTCTGCCGAGGACCTGCTCGCGGAGGCGGGGGACGAAAACGCGGACCCGTTCACTAACTCCCCGCGCGTGACGGTGTCGCACCTGCGCAAGAAACTAGGCGAGCCGCGCATCGTGCACACCGTGGCCGGCGCCGGCTACTACGTGGCGGAGGAGGAACGATGAGGCTGAGTTTGCGGGCCCGCATCACGGTGATGTTCGTGGCCACGGTGCTTGGGATGGGGTTGGCGCTGATCGGGCTGGTGTATGCCTACCTGAAGCTCACCCCGGTGCCGGTAACGGCCACCTTCCCCACGGTGGAGGACGGTGTCATCATCGACGGCGCCGTGCCAATTACCAGCGAGATCCTGCGCCGCGTCCTCCTCGCCTCCCTGTCGGTACTTGCCCTGTTGACCCTGCTTGCGGGTGTGATCGGCTGGTTCGTGGCAGGCCTGGTGATCAAACCTCTTCGCGACATTGCCGACGACGCCGCCATCGTCACCCGCGGCGACCTCTCAGCCCGCATCACCCACCATGGTCCCGATGACGAGGTCGGCGAACTCGCCGACGCGCTCAACGTGATGCTCGACGAGTTGGCGGGCGCAGTGGAGCGCCAGCGCCGGTTCGCCTCCAATGCGTCACATGAGTTGAAGACCCCGATCGCGACCATCCAGACCATGGCGGACGTGGCACTCACTGGCGACGACGCCGGGTTGCGCCCCACCCTTTCTCGCGTGCGCGAGGTCAACGCCCGCAGCGCCGACACCGTGGCCGCCCTACTCCAGCTGGCCAACGTGGACGTGCGCGACCGGCAGCGCCTCGACCTAGCAGAACTGTGCCGCGAGGTGTGCACCGACCGCAACGTCCCCGCCGACACTGTGGACGTGACCGTGGATGCCTCCCCCACCCTGACCCGCCAGGCCGTGGACAACCTGGTGCGCAACGCGATCACCCACGGCCACGATCCTGCGCTCACCCTGCGCAAGGTGGGCAACTTCGCTGAGGTCACCGTGGAATCCGGCGGCGAGACCTACTCCGCGGCCGAGGTTGCAACCTGGACCGAACCATTCGCGCGCGCCGAGCGCACCGCAGGTGCCGGCCACGGGCTCGGGTTGGCACTCGTCGATGCGATCGCGAACGCCCATGGCGGATCCCTGGTGCTTGCGCCGCGGGCCGGTGGTGGGCTCGTCGCAAAGCTATCGCTTCCGGCCTAAACAAAGCAGCGCGCAGGAGCCCGACTCGACGAAGTTTTGAAGTGACCATTAAAGTGTCGCGAGTGTCCCGGCAGGGCAGCACGAGAAAATTTCGATATCGAGGAGGTCACGGTTGCGTCATTTCAGCCCACTATTCACGATGGGACCTGCACGACGCGACCACATCCCTGCCTTCCGCACCGCGCTCGGCGTGGCCATCCCGATGTTTACCCTGTTGGCGCTCGGCCGGCTCGACCTTGCTATCTACGCAAACTTCGGGGCATTTACCGGGGTGTATGGCCGCCACGCCACCCGCGAGGTTCGCCTCAAGCACCACATTCTTGCCGGCACCGCACTGACCTTGATGGTGACGCTCGGCGCGACCATTGCGTGGTTTGATCTCAGCCCATGGGTCCTGCTGATTGTCACCTCTATTGCCTCGTCTGTGTGGGCGACGATCGCGCTGGCCACCGACATGAAGCCGACTGGCTCCGTGTTTGTGATTTTTGCCGTCGCTGCCGTCGGTTCCTTAAGCAACCCGGTCCATCCGCTGCTCGCCTTTGCCATCGCGGGCGGCGCGGCGCTGGTGTGCCTTGTTTTAGGTTTGTTCTCCCACCTCATCGGCGAAGGGCCGGGTGGCGACGCGAAGGAAAGCGAAATCCCCACCCGGGCCCCCGACGCAGGCCGCGTGCCGCGCCGCCGCCTTGCGGTTGAGGCGAACCGGTTCTTCTTCGCCCCGCTGCTCGCCGGCACCTTGGGACTGATCTCAGTGACGCTTGTCGACCCCCTCTCCCACTCCTACTGGGCCATGGTCGCTGCCGCCGCTCCCCTGGTGAACTCCCGGTTTAAGGTGCAGTACTTCCGTGCCATCGAGCGCGTTCTTGGCACCCTGACCGGCATCGCTGTGACCGGCTTCCTACTGTCGCACCATCCGCAGGGCTGGCAGATTGTGGTCTGGATCGTCGTACTGCAGTACCTGACCGAGATGTACGTGACCCGCAACTACACCATCGCCGCCAGCTTCATCACCCCAACAGCGCTGCTCATGGTGCAAGCTGTCGACGCCGCCCCAGTCGGCCCGATGCTGCTCGCCCGCACCGCAGAAACCATGCTCGGCGCAGTGGCCGCTTTGGCGATCATCGCGGTGGGATACGTGCGCAAGTACCCCACTGTTGTGCTGCCACGGCGTGGCGACGATCCCTACTAACCACCATTTTCCCAGTTCGCGCCTTTTTTATTCGCTATACTGGTGGCGGTTGCCCGTAAAGTTCGATCGGGCTGGGTGAGAAAGGATGGGGTCACAATGACACAAAACGCGAATACTTCCCGCAAGAGCCGGAAGCTACTCAAGAGCAAGACCGACTTCAGCCGCGACCAGCTGGCCGACCTGTTTGAATCCCTCGCCACCCGCATCCGGGCCGGCGACATCACACTTGATGCCGGAGAATCCGCCCTAGCGATGGAACTGCCAGGTACGTTCCGCACCACGATGGAGGTCACCGACGCACAAAAGCGTCGCGGCATCGAGCGCGAACTCGAGCTGGAAATGAAGTGGTACGTCGATGACAACGGCGCCCCCGTTGATACGGAAGCGCCGGCGTCTGGGTTCACGATCTCCTAGCGTCGCGTATCGCCGAACCCAATGTCTTCTGGCACATCGACCGGTGCTGGGAATGTGCTCGTCGTCGGCGTGCTGGCAGAGCTCGGGGTTGACGTGGACGGCCGAGAAGGTCCTCGGGTTGGCGTGGGGCGCAATCAGGGCTTGGATTGATATACCGTCCCTCCAGGTGATCGCATCAGACCAGTACTACAGCTCCGTCGATGCTGAAACTGTCCGATACGAAAGCGGAACACGGGGAGTCGACGTCGAGTTGGAGGTCGACGGTGACGGAGGGGTCGTACATTACCCTGATCTCGCACGGCGGGTCTGATCCGGAAACAACTCTAACTACGCTGGGCGGTATGAACGACCTGACCATCGCGCCCGGCCCGGGGATCCCCGGTGGCCTCGTCGTCGCCGCGGCGGACCTGTCGGAGCGGTTCGCGAAGGCATCGGGCCCGGGCGGCCAGGGCGTCAACACCACCGACAGTAAGGTGCAGCTCTCCATCGACATCGCGGAATGCGCATCGCTTTCCGACGCCCAGCGTCGCCGCGCCCTCCACAACCTCGAACACCGCCTGGACGGCACGGTGCTCACCGTGAGCGCATCGACGCAGCGCTCGCAGGTCCGCAACCGTGCCGAGGCGCGGGAACGCATGGCCATCTTGTTGCGCGAGGCGCTCGCCCCACCGCCTCCCCCGCGGCGGAAAACGAAGCCGACGCGCGGATCGGTGCGGCGCCGTCTCGAAGCGAAAAAGCGGCGCTCGGAACTCAAGTCCACGCGACGGCGACCCCAAATTCCCTAGTTCGAACCATCCGCGTGCATATCCTCACGCTGACGGACCTGGTTCGGGTAACCGCTACGTCGAGACAGCGTGAATCGGCTGAATCCTCTCGATCTCGGCGAGGATTTTGTCTTCTGCCACATCCAGGTCGTACTGGGTCTGTAACCCGAGCCAGAACTGGGGGCTCATTCCGAAGAACTTCGCTAGACGAAGGGCCGTGTCAGCGGTTACAGCGCGCTTACCGTGAACAATTTCGTTGATCCGGCGGGGCGGAACGCCGATGGAGACGGCGAGCTTGTGCTGGGTGATCCCCATTTCCTTGAGAAAGTCCTCCATGAGGATCTCACCGGGGTGAACCGGAGGGAGCTTGTCAGTGGTCGTCAACGATCTCAACCTCCTCTGGCCTCGCGGCGGACCACCGAAAACAGATCCGCCACTGGTCATTGATTCGAATGCTGAACTGACCCCGCCGATCACCTTTCAACGCCTCAAGCCGGTTCTCCGGGGGATTCCGTAACTCATCAAGAGTCTGCGCGTGCCCAAGCTGGCGAAGCTTGCGCAGCGCTACTGAGTGAATGCGGGAATCGATCGAGCGAACCCGCTCTCGATTCCACAAACGCTCGGTGTCCTTGTCAGCGAACGACTGGATCATGCTTCACCTTATCCCCCCCATAACGCGAAGCGTCAATAACGCTACACGTTAAATTTGAACTCGACGGATTGTCGAAAGAATATAACCTCCCCCTAGCCGCCAAGCCTTTTCCGTATTACGATTACGTGCATGAAAACTATCAACGGGAAGCTAGTCAGCGAAGAGCAAATCGATGCGTGGGTAACCGAAGCCGAGAAAGGCTACGACGTAGAGACACTTCGTCGACGTGGAAGGAAACCTCGAAACGAAGATGCTGCGAAGGTTATCTCCATTCGGCTTTCCCCCGGCGAGATATCGGACCTCGACAAGTTTGCGGCTGAAAACGGATGGTCACGCTCTCAGGCAATCCGCGAAGCGCTAAAGAATGCTATTTAGAAATGGACGTACGCCGAAGCGCCACGAAACACGGCATCAAGCCAGACGACTCCGTTACTGCCGCGACTTCAGGCTGCGTTTTTAAGACCCCACTCGATGAGGAACACCCTCAAAGGGAACTGCGCCTCGGGTTCGACGGCTCAATGAGATTACTCGAGATTGTCGTACTCATCTGGGATGACGGCACCGAAACGATCATTCACTCCATGAAGGCACGCAAACAGTACCGCGCCCTGCTCGACTAGGCACGAATACCTTCGAAGAAACCCGGTGTGCTTACCGGATACAGCAATCATGCGCTCGCCAAGGCATTGCAAGTGTCTCAAAACTCGGCGAGTTTTGGTCCGCCGCAACCGGTTGCGAAATCGCCGCGGATTACGGCGATTTTGTGATGGTTGATTCCACCCCGGCGCTGGGATTTCAGCGCGTTAAGGATCCGATACCTGGGAAAACCGCATGCACATCGACGTTGGCGGGGCGGAGCGCGAAACTTTAATAGAACGCCTCAAAGACCTAGGCGCTACCGAACTCATCACCCACGAGGCGCCGGGATTGGTGTGGACTGTCATGCAGGACCCGGAAGGCAACGAGTTCTGCGTGAGTATCCCCGGGGCCTAGCTACACATTGAACTTGAACTCGACCCCGTTCCGTAGCCGAATAACCTTTGGAGCCGTGCCGTCAGTCAGCAGAGATGTGGCACCGCAGCGCCTAGGCAAGAGGAGGCAGATGAGTATCGACGACATCGCGGACCACGTCGATGTCGACGCCGAAATACTGGTGCACCAGGATGTTGCGGAGATCCCGAATCTGAGGCCAGACGATCTCAGGGTGCGCGCCGGTGATCTCATCGGGAAGATGGTTCACGGCTTCGCCGGACTGCGACTCACAGCGGCACCGCCTCGGCGAGCGTCGAAGCGGATACCGGGTGCCTGAGCAACTGGGCAGGAAACACATCGATGCCATCGCGCCCGAACAGAGCGCGACTCTCCTCGAGCAGACCAGACGCACGCATCAGGAGACGTCCCTCCGCAGGGTCCATCCCGACGAGGATGTCGATGTCCGATCCTGCAGACGCGGTGCCGCGCGCGACGGACCCGAACAACTTCGGGTTGGTCGCACCGTACCGATCGAGGAGCACCTGGAACTCGTCAAGACGCGCAACGAGAATCTCGCGTAGGGCAAGCGTCTCAGGCGTCATGACGGTCTCAGACATGCTTCCGGGGGTAACGGGCCCGGCAGCACGTCGACATGGAGCTTTGACACTGAAGCGGAACTCCACCGCGTTCTTAAGGGCCGACGACATTCTCCCGTCTCACCGCCGCACCAGGCGGCACTGACGCGCTGCCACCACTTACAGCCGGTCGTCTCGCCCGCCCGCCATGACGCACTCAACGAACGAGCGATAGAGCAGGCTTACACGCGTCTCGCACTAAACGACCGGGCAGCAGCGTCACGGAGGTTCCGAAGTAGCGGCTATCGCAGTGCACCTAAGGGTTTGGTGAGGGAACCAGCCATTCGGCAGCGGTACGAAACGTAGCCCTCAGTTGCGGGTGCTCCCGCACGATCTCTCGCTGTCGCTCTGCCGGCAACCCGAGCTCGTGCAAGACGTTGAGGATTACGACCGCGGTCGTCACCTCGACGACGGCGATCAGCTCCTCGATGGAATGGTTGGGCGTTCTGCCCTCGTGCGCGAGGTCATTGCGGGCGCGCGTCGTCCACTTCGCCCAATGGTCGACATCCGGTAAGAGCTGTGCGATCGCTTCCTGATCGGGTCGCGCGGCGAGGGCATGGAGCCGATCACGGAGGGTCGGGTCGTTGCGGATCGCTCCCTTGAACCTGTTTCGGTGCTCATCGGGAACCTGCGCCAGCATCGCCTCTCGCATCGCCCTGAACTCCGCGTTGGGGAACGGTTTCTCGTCGATGCGGAGGTTGCGGTGCAACACCTCGGCAGCACCGACTGCCGTCAGAAGATTGTTCTCAACAAAACGGGCCGGTGCGTAGCGCAAGCCCAAGATCATGTTTGTCGCTGCCTCCAGGCGGCCATGGGCGTCGCACCATCGGGGCATGACCTCCTCAAATGGGATCGTGCCGCAGGTGAAGAACATTCGGTGGTGATCGACGGCTTTCGCGTCGTGTTTTCCAAGCGCGGCCGGTGAGTAGAGCACATCGGCACGTCGGCGCGGCAGCGGGCGGCCATCAGGGAAGTGCGACTCGGTCCCGGCAACTTCCAGTCGGAGCCAGATCACTCCGGCCGCGCGATGCGTCGCCAGGGAGATCAGGTCCTGCACCAGGCTCGCCTCCTGCAGAGCAACACTCAGAGAGAATGGTTCGGCTGGCACGACGCAGATGGACACCGTGTCCCGCACACGTCCGACGCTTCCTCCCTTGCGCTGGTCGAAGAATGGAAGCGTGTGCGTGTGCTGAAGGCGATACTCAGTGTCGTCGACTACGACCGATTGCGCCTTGACCGGCTTCACCGAGATACGCCCGGTCCCGTCGATCTTGCCGTCGGGAGCCCCGAGGGATCCTTCGAACACAGAAGACACCGCCCAGAGACTCAGATCCTCGACTGAGACTTCTGCCCTAGCGAACGCCGGATCCGCGTCACCGCTGACATGCGCGCCGATGATGGCGACCGTCGCGGTCACGGTCTGCTTATCAGGGCTCGCCACTCGCGCACCCATGGTCCTTCTGGTGCTCCTAGGAACACAGCCGAGCAGTGTGATCTCCCTGAGCTCGGCCACACCGTGCATGACTTCCCAGGTGCGGGTTCCTTCGTGAACAGCAGTCCATCCAGACGAGTCCGTCGTTAAGATCCGATCCTCGAAGGTGCCGATCAGCGACAGAGAGAGACCATCTTCCGGGTCGTACCGTAGGACACCCGGGACCTTCTCGCTAGGGGCTTCCGGCAGCCACCACACGCCAGCCCACTCGCCGGCCTTGTCGAGGTTGAGAGGATCATTAGGCATCGTGCTCCCGGTCCGGGCTCCTTCCTGTCTTGCGGCCAGATGTCAGGTCGAAAATCTTTACTCCACCACATGCCCCCCACGTAGGACAATCTACAGCGAGATCATGGTCAACTGAGATCGGATGCGGCGACTGGCACACAATCGCAGTTCGACGCGACGGCACAGCCCTCGCAACTGGCAACAATCAGCGAGGGCAGACCGACGTCGCCCGGTGGACACACGTGTCCGAGGTCTCTGCCGGCTACCTGCACACCGTCGGCTTACACGACGACGGCACCGTCGTCGCCGTCAGCGACGACAGCAGAGGCCAGTGCGAGGTGTCATCGTGGAGAAGCATCACCTCAGTGGCAGCCGGCTCCGTCCATACGCTCGCGCTGAGCCAGACCGGAAGGGTCTTCGGAACGGGCGACAACCAGTTCGGCCAGTGCGATGTCCAGTCATGGACCGGCATCACAGCGATCGCAGCCGGAGCGAGACACTCGCTCGGGCTGCGCGCCGACGGAACAGTCGTGGCTGCGGGCCGACGAAACAGTCGTGGCTGCGGGCGACCACACCGAGCAGCAATGCAATGTCAACGCCTGGGCCGCTCGACCACAGATGAACTGAAGTCCAGCGTGCCCGATAATCGGCCGTCGATCACACGTTGAATCTAAACTCCACCGAGTTCCGGCACATAGGTACATCTGAACACAGGGTTCACGTGCTCCCCCTCCCCACGGTCAGTGCTCGCTACTGATCAGGGGACACAGGCTCACCCTCGACGTGGGTCAGCCTGCAGGACGCCACGAAGGAGGTACCGCGCCATCACGCCGGCAGGGAACCCGGCTGAGACGCCACATACTAGGGATCTGAAGAGGGCTCGACCATGCCAGCGGTCGGCCCCTATTCCTTCGCGAGCACGGCGTTATCCGTCAGGCAGAAGTCATCGTTGATCTTGATGACCAGCGCAACGAGTAGGCGGAGCGCTGTTAGATACGTGTGGCGGTGAACGCGGTCGTCGTCACCGTCTGCCTGTGATCCATGGAGGTAGCGGTTGCGCAGGCTAGGTCCGTTGCTGAACTCCTTATCGTTAAGGAAGTAGTTGAAGTAGCTGACCTCCGCGGCGCTGAGCAGCGTTGATCGATGCACCAGCCATCCGGCGCTCACCATCTCGTCAATGGCTTTCTGGCCGGCCGCCGAATGATGGAGACAGCTCGTCACCTCGTACTCCCAGAGTTCCTTGAGCACATGCAATTGTGGCGCGCTTGCAAACGCAATTCGGTCACGATCTCCGTTCAGGATGCCCTTCTCGACCAGGAAGTCGATGTTGCGCTGTTGGTACTCGTGGAACTGGTCGTAGGCGATGTCATTGGCGATGACCAAGTGGAGGAAGCTCTCTGCCTCCAGATCGCTGCTGATGTGCACCAATCCGGATTGGTCCGAGAAGAGCAGGTGCTGAATTCCTTGGATGTCCGCGTTGTTGGCAACGTAGGCGTACTTATCCACAACCTGACTCGGGATGTCGCCGTAGGAAAGCTGCTCCGATGTGATTGTCAGCAGCTCCGGGTCAACCTCGCCGTAGTCGACATGCAGCGTGAACTGCTTGAGGACGCTCTCCATCTCTGAGAACAGATGGCGGCTCTTCTCAAGGTAGGTAGCGGTCGGGCTGGAGGCGCGGTACTTCAGCCCCTTGGCACCGAACTCCTGCTCAAGGTAGTCCGTGAAGAACCAAGCGATGACCAACTCGAGCTCTATACCTTCGGAGCTGAGGAAGCGCTCGTACATCAAGGTCTGGAGCAAGGACGCCTGATCCTTGAGCCTGAACACCGCCCCCGTCCGGTAGTCGCCCTTGCCCGGCGTACCCATGAACCGCTCGAAGACGCCAAGTTGCGCTCCGTAGGAAGGGAGTTCCAGGAGCATGTGGTCGTTGGCGAACTGGAACAGGTGAACAAAGTTATTCAGGATAGTCGGGTAGTCGAGGTTCTCCGTGAGCCAGGTTCGACTGTAGGAGTACTTGCCAACCATGCCGTCCAAAGACTGGACGACCTCTTCGACCTGATCGGCCGAGATGCCCACTTCGCAGCCGGTCTTGATCCCCTCCGTGGACTCGAACATCTTCTTCGTGAGCGCATCTGCCTTGCGACGAGCCTTTAGCTTCAGTCGAGCATCGACGCCGGTGTTCTTGTCAGCTCGTGCGGATGCGATCAGCTTGACGAAGTTGAGGTTAGGCTCTTCCTCATCGAGATATCGGTCAAACAGGCCACGCTGATCCGCGGGAGTAAAGCTCTTCGGAAGATGGATTGGATCCCGCCCCTCGGACTGGAGGAACTTCCGCGCAAGCAGCTCAGCATTGCGCGGCTCATCGAGTAGCAGGGCCCGAATCTCCTGGTCGTAGGCACGCACGAGTGTCTGGCATGAGAGCAGATCGTGCGGGTGGAAACTCTGCTCTTGAAGTGCAGCAAGCACGATCGAGTCAGTGCAGCGCTCGAAGACCTTGTTCTTTCCGAGGAGATCGAGGACGTCTGTGCGGTACTGAAAGTCAACGTCCTGAACGAGCGTTGAGAAGGTGGCGTCAGTCACTTTGCCGAAAAACCTGCCGATGACTTCCCGGATCTCGGGGACGTGCGCCAGAGGCGCGTCTCGCTCTGCTTCGGCCAGGTCCTTCGGGAGAACTTTGTGTTCTAGGAACAACGCGAGATGATGCAACTCAACGATGTCGTTTATGCCTTGATCGCCACGAGTAGCATCGAATTCACGGACGAGCTCTAGGAGGCGGTCGGCCTGCCAGAAGGTTCCGTAGTCGCTGAGGCCGAAGAACTTCAGTCTCTTCTCTGGTCCGCTTTCCGACACTCAAATCTCCCTCCCGGTAGGCGTCACTCTATACAGTTCGGGGGCGCCTAGTGACACGAATTTGAAGTTGTTGCCTGATCGTGCAGCAGTCCCCTTGGGCGGAGCCGTCGTCCACGTCGATCGTTGCGCCGGCTCCTCGTTCTGTCGTGGAGGCGAGCCGAACTAGCGGCGCATCACCCCGAGGCGGACACGACCTACGTCTCCATGGGCATAGTCCCGCGCCCCATCGGGCTCCTCCCCACCGCGGAGCGGCGCACGACGGACGATGTACAACTACGCGGGTAGGTCCCTGGCAAAAGCGCCGGGCACTAGTCCTGACTCAACACTCGACGAGAATCATCAACGAATCTCACTAGTTATTGAAACGGAACTCCACGGAGTGGCGAAAGAAGGCTACCTCACTCAGTTGCAAGCGATTCGAGAAGCCGAAAAGTGTGCCGCAAGGCGTTTCCTGCTCGGAAAGGCAGCCTCTGCAGGCTAGATCGTTCCGCGTCATGAAGAGCTAGCACCGCCGAAGTTCCCCTCAAGTCAGATTCGGACTCATTCTCACAGTCAGTCGCGGAACGAAACCCAACGTAGTACGGTCCCGACTGCAACTAAAACTGTTCCTGCCGAAACTAAATACCATCTTCTAACCGCTGGCGAAGCACGACTTCCTCTTCATCGCTGAGCCCAGCGAGTCTTTCCCCCTGCTGTTCTTCTTCGAATCGCAGCGCATCCGCCAATGTTTCTTTCAACGGGCGAATCTGCAGGCCAGCTTCGTAGGCTGTGGCGCAATCGAGTAGCGCGATGTTGCGAAACTGTTCACCTGGTACCCACAACGGCAACGATGTTGGGCCCATCCACGGGGTTACATCATTAGCGAGAAGCAGTTCATCAGAGCAAGGTCGCTCCGTAGCCTCCGATGCGGTTAACTCACGCGAAATCTTGAACACATCGGACAAGGAAGTAGCAAACCCCGTGGCGTTAAAGGTTCCGAAAGTTCCAACTTCTGCAGACTCAACTATCCAGTCTGCAAGGTCTTTCACATCAATCATAGCGACGGGAAACGCCGGGTCTGGGACGATCACGTTCTCACCCGTGGGATGCGCGAAGCGCCACGGATAGTAACCACTGCGCCCTGTTTCGTCGCCGTAGCCGGCGATCAGACCGGGTCGAACTACCATTACCGACCTATTTATGTTGCGATAAATCGTTTCGCAAGCAGACTTTGCGGCCGGGTACTGCCCCATGTTCTCCATGTAGTCAATTTCAAGCGGAGTGACTACGGAATCAGACTCGGAAGAAATACTTCCTTGGTCCTCATATACGCTGCTCGAAGACAGAAATATACGATGCTTGGCCTGGAGTTTCGTCGCCGCATCCCGCGCATGCTTCGGCTGACTCGTCAGATCCACAATGGTGTCCCAAGTTTTCCCCGCAACCTCATCGTACGCACCGTCACGGTCACGGTCTGAACTCACAAATTCGGCTCCGTTGGGAACCTTCCCGTTACCCCGCGCGAGGCAAGTAACTTGATGTCCTCGGTCGATTGCTGCCGCCGCAATGTGTCCTCCAAGGAAACCGGTACCACCGAGCAATAAAAAGTTCATGTCACTAGTTGTACACGAAACCTTCTCACACGTGACCAGTCCTAATCCCAGCGCATCCAAGCTGGAATAAGATGTCAGAGCAGGATTACCCCACCATCTGTCAGAGCTTCTTATTCGGCTAACCTACACATTGAACTTAAATTCAACGGTATGTCGTTGCAAAGTTACCCCCTCTTGTTAACACCATCAAAAGGAGTGTTATCCAATGAAAGCGTTCGGCTTCTTAAGCTTCGGGCATTACGCCTTCGGCAGCTAGTGCGGGCCATCTGCGGAAAAGATCGCCAAGACTCGTCTGGAGATCACCCAGGCTGGGGACGAAATCGGCGTGAACAACGCGTCCTTCCGAGTCCACCACTTCGCACTGCAGGCCTCCGCCCCGATGCCGCTGCTGTGTGCTATCGCGGCCACCACCAAAATCATCGAGGTGGGCACCGGCGGCATCGACATGCGCTAGCGCATATCGGGGTTGTAGCGTTTGAGTCATTGACTCCCGCCGTCTACAAGTATCTACACACTTGATCGGTGCTGCACGTTTCAGGATCCGGGTGCGCGGCGTCCTGGCTAAGGTCCGCGATAGTGTCGCGCAGCACGGAGAGCTGCGCGATCTGCTGCTCGATCTCAGCGAGGCGCACGTCAAGCAGGTCGCGCACGTGCTCGCAGGGCGCATGGCCGCCGTCGCGGATGTCGAGGATCTGGCGGATCTGGGCGAGAGTGAGACCCGCGGCCTGGCCGCGGTGGATGAAGTCGATCCGAGCGACCGTCTCGGGCGCGTAGTCGCGGTATCCGGACGGCGTGCGCTCGGTCGGGGGCAGAAGGCCCTGTTCCTCGTAGAAGCGAAGGGTCTTCGCGGTAGTGCCCGCCCTCTCGGCGAGTTCTCCGATCCACATTGCTGTCTCCCTCCGTGGCCGCGCTTGACCTTCCCCTGCACTGGAAGGTCCAGTATGGCTGAGACAGAGCAGAAAGCCAAGAGTTGACAGGAGTAGCGATGCCTACGAAGTACGATCTCGCCATCATCGGATCGGGAGGCGGCGCGTTCGCCGCTGCGATCCGCGCCAGCACGCTCGGGAAGTCGGTGGTGATGATCGAGCGCGGGACGCTCGGCGGCACCTGCGTGAACACGGGCTGCGTCCCGTCGAAGGCGCTCATTGCCGCGGCCGGCGCGCGGCACGTCGCGGTCGATGCCGCAACCCGGTTCCCCGGGATCGCGACGACGGCGGATCCCGTCGACATGCCCGCGCTGATCGCTGGGAAGCAAGCGTTGGTGGAGTCGCTGCGCGGCGAGAAGTACGCCGACGTCGCCGACTCCTACGGCTGGCAGGTCCTCCGCGGCGACGCCTCGTTCGTGGGCACCCCTGATGCGCCGGTTCTCGATGTTGCCGGATCCGACGGAAGCGTCGAGACCATCGAGGCCCACCACTACCTGGTCGCGACTGGTTCTCGCCCGTGGGCACCGCCGATCGACGGCCTGAAGGAGACCGGATACCTGACCTCGACCACGGCGATGGAGCTGACGGAGGTCCCCGAGTCGCTGCTGGTGCTCGGCGGCGGCTACGTCGCCCTGGAGCAGGCGCAGCTGTTCGCCCGCCTCGGCTCGCAGGTCACGCTGCTCGTGCGGTCCCGGCTCGCCTCGAAGGAGGAGCCGGAGGTGTCGAAGGCGCTCCAGGAGGTGTTCGCCGACGGGGGCATCCGCGTCGTCAGCCGCGCAGTGCCCACCCGGGTCTCCCGCGGCACGGGAGGCGAGGCCGTCGTGACCGCCGCCTTGTCCGGTGGCTCGCAGGAGTTCCGCGCCGACCAGGTCCTGGTCGCCCTCGGACGCCGTCCCGTCACCGATGGCCTGAACCTCGATGCGGTCGGGGTGAATACCGGAGACTCCGGCGAGGTGGTCGTCTCCGACCGGCTGCAGTCCTCGAACCCGCGGGTCTGGGCCGCGGGCGACGTGACCGGGCACCCCGAGTTCGTCTACGTCGCCGCCCACCACGGCACCCTCGTCGCCGAGAACGCGTTCGCCGACGCCGACCGGTCCGTCGACTACGCCCGCCTGCCGCGGGTGACGTTCACCGGGCCCGCGATCGGCGCGGTCGGGATGACCGAGAAGGACGTCCTCGCCGCGGGGATCCGCTGCGACTGCCGCGTCCTGCCCCTGCACCACGTGCCCCGCGCCTTGGTCAACCGCGACACCCGCGGGTTCATCAAGATCGTCGTGAACGCCGAGACGAAAGAGATCCTCGGCCTGACCGCCGTCGCCAAGGACGCCGGGGAGCTCGCCGCCGCAGGCGTCCACGTGCTCGGCAGGACCGTCGCCGAGGTCGCCAACGCCTGGGCCCCCTACCTGACCATGGCCGAGGGCATCCGGATCGCCGCGAAGGCCTTCACCACCGACCCGTCGCTGCTGTCGTGCTGCGCATGAACGGCAACGCAGGCAATCGGGGAGATCTCATCCTGAAGCAGACGATGAGCGCCGATCAGGACCGCGACGAATGGCGCGCCGGTCCCGTCGTCGCTGCAGTGACCGGGCTGCTCTTGCTGGCATGCTGCGCGCTTCCGTCGCTGCTCTGCTGCGGCCTGCCGTTCATCGCGGCGGGCGGAGCACTCGCAGGCGTCGGTGGGCTCCTCGGTAATCCCTGGATCATCGGTGCCGGGACCGCCGTCGTGATGGCCGTCATGGCGGGGATGCTCGTCAGGCTACGGCGGCGGCACCGGCGCCGCAGGTCCGGCTGCTGCGAAAATCCTTCGACCGCTGATCGGAACCGGTAGTTCGAGCGGATCCAGCGATCACTGCCACCTGCGGAGGCCGCTGAAATCGAAGCCCGACGGGAGAAGGAGGAGCCAAAAGCGTTCGAATCACCCGGTGACGAGGATAATACTGAGGCTGGATCCCGGCCGTCGCGACGCGGTCTCCGCTTCCGCCGAGACGAGAAAGGGTTGTGGGCACCTAGGCTGGGCGGCATGAACGACATGACCATTGCGCCCGGCCCGGGGATCCCCGACGGTGCGGTCATCGCCGCCGATCTCGCGGAGCGTTTCGCGAAATCGTCGACTCCGGGCGGCCAGGGCGTCAACACGACGGACGGCAAAGTCCAGCTTTCCATCGATGTCGCGGAATGCGCATCGCTTACCGACGCCCAGCGTCACCGTATCCCGCGCAACCTCGAGCACCGCCTAGACGGCTCCGTCTTTACCGTGACTGCGTCGACTCAGCGGTCTGTGTTTCGCTAGTGGTCCTCTCGCCTGCACCTGCGACACAGCCTCGTGCCCCCGGGCCGTAGCGTTCGGGGGAGCACAATAGCCCCAGTCTTCATCACGTCCCGGGATCAAAGAGTTCATCGCAGAGGTTAAGCACTACACGTTGAACTTGAACTCGACGGAGTGTCGTCGATAAATAACCATTTGATGCGCGCGTGCGGAATTAACAACGAAATACCGCTAAAACAGACAACATATGGGGTGCACAGAAACACATATAAGTTCTGCGGAAAACCTATAGGGTGCGTCGCTAAAAACCGCTGTGCGCGAAAAACATAAAGGGTTTACGGACCCGGTCCCAGACCCCTCAATACTCTGAGCCGGAAGAATGGAAAGTGGAAGGTTGATGTATCCCCACTATTTTTTTTTCCGTTTTTCGGAGTACATCGGGAGCTACAACTGCGGACCAGCTCTGTGTGAACTAGATGAGAAGGCGCAGCAGCGAATCATCGACGCTGGACAGTTGGTGCTGCGGGCACGCGAGCGGCACCCCCAGCGGTCACTCGCGGAGCACTACAACCCGTTATCGATGGACCCAATTCTGCTCAAGGCTCACAACAACTTGGACCGGGAAGTCGATAAGGCTTTCGATGTGGCACGCAAACTCACCAACGAGCGCCAGCGCCAGGAGCTACTGTTCGCCAGCTACGGGGAGTTGGCGAGGGGCTATGTCTCCTCGCTTTCATCAAAATCGAAACCACCAGCAGGGTCGTTCCCCGTGCGGGTGATTTTGATCGGTCCCGCTGCTGGGTGTAGAACCCTGTCGCTGGCAACGCCGGGAACTATGACTGTGCCCGACGAGAACACGTCACTGCCATAACGCGGCTCACGGTAGACGAACATGGGTCGTTCACTACTACTGGTGGATTTCGGTTTTGGTGGTGGGGGGATTACCGCCGCCGGCCTCGATTTTTCCGTTGAGGAGGGCGTTGACTACTTCCCGATTGTGAAATGGGCCGATGGCGCGGTGAAGAGGAACCAGTCACCTGGAAGAGATCGATCCAGTCGCTGGTGTGCAATCTGGGAGGTAGGGTTGCGGGGTCGATTCCTCGCGAGCGCAACCATGATTGTGTCTCTGAACGTGATGAAAACAACCCTGCCCTTCGGAGAATTTCCCCTATCCCGCGTCCCCGGGCGGTGAAAACGGTGTGCACCATCGCCTGAAAGGCTTTGCGTTGCTCTATCGGGATCTTCGGGTCACCCACCCGGCGGATCACTAAGATCCCCCCGTCAACGTTTGGCTGTGGCCGGAAAGCAAACCTTGGTACTCGGGAACCAAGGTGAAACGTGAACCATGGGGACCACTGAGCTGTCATCATCGTGCTTGCACCTACCCCGGCCCGGCGGCGAGCGACTTCCCACTGCATGAGGAGTACAGCGTCAGTCCATGCCGGCGCATGCAACAACTTTCGAAGAATGGCAGTGGTGAGGTGAAAGGGAATGTTTCCCACAATGACGCAGGGAGTGGCGGGTAACGGGAAGTTGAGGAAATCATCATGGACCACTTCGACCGACGCCGAGGCGGTCTTTTTTGTGAGTTTGGCAGCTAGTTTTGCGTCTACCTCAACTGCCGTTATTGCCCTCCCCAAGTGGGATATCGGGTGGGTGAGGGCACCGCTTCCTGGCCCGATCTCAATGATGGGGCCGGAGGTTTGTTTTACAAGATCGACGATGGAGTTGATGATCTTGTGGTCTGTGAGAAAATTTTGGCCATGTTCGTGACGGCCGTATCCGTATGTAGACATCAGGTGTGCTCCGTGGAGTTGAAACGGAGCCGGGCATGGCAAATGGCCGCCCGGCTAAAGGACCGGAGCGGTTTCTAACCTGCGGGAGGGAGAAAACCGCCTTAGCGGCTGGTGAGCGGCCGCATGAAAACGGAACCTGAAATCAACATGGGCCTATCGTATCCAATTAATTTCGCAGGGTCCAATACGGTGAGAAAGAAGACAACCGCACCGCAACAGTGCAAGACCTCTCTGGATTGGAATTTGTCCTACCTTCGGCTCGTCGTACAGACGCCACTGGCGTATTTTGTCTCTGGGCAACGAGGGGGAGTTACCCCCACCTCCGGATGTTTTTAAGGTGCACCCCTTATTACGCTGTGGTGCGGGAGTAGTTTTGTCCGACTGATCGGACTACCCACCGACGTGGGGCGGGTAGTTCGAGGTCCCAGCAGATGATCGCGTCGATTTCGCCGCGTTCAAAGGATGCCACCATGGCGTCGTAGTCGGGGCGAGCCACATTCTTCTTTGACGCGGAAATGGACTGATCGACGTAGTTATGTCCTATGTCCAACGTCCAAGCCACGCTGCTTTGCAATGGCTTCACAGTCCTGACGCTGCCGGTCGATGGTGAGGCCATCCACGTCAGCGTCTCGCGAGATACGAAGGTAAATAGGAGCGCGTGTTGCCAAACGCTTTTAATAAGGCCCTTAGCTAACATTGAACTTAAAACCCGACCACTTCGACATCAGTCGCCAAGAAGTCTTCCGGTGGTGCATGCGCTACAACACCCGCAGACGGCACTCCTGGTGCAACTTTCTAGCCCCCAATGACTTCGAAGCACTCACATCAGCTACGCTGGCCCAAGCAGCATAGCTAACCCCCGACGTGTCTACTTTCCGGGGGTCAGGCCCGTGCTCGACAACCCCAGCGGACTCAACGCCCACGCCAGCGTCGCGGACCATGCGGCCGGGTACCGGAAGGTGGCCAAGGCCGCGGGCATCGCGATTTAATCCCGCGCAGAGCCGGAGACTGTGACCTGGCGATCATTGATGCGCAAGGTGCTGTCAGCGGCAGCAATAACTGCGGCATCGTGCGTGGCGGCCAGAACGAGTGCGCCCCCGTCCGCAGCTCGCCGCAGGAGCGCGATAACTTGGTCGCGGTTAGTGGGGTCGAGGGAGGCGGTCGGCTCGTCAGCGAACACATAAGCCGCGCCGCGGAGCAGGGCTCGGGCGATCGCCAGCCGCTGCTGCTCGCCTCCGCTGAGAATAGCTGCCGGCCCGTCGAAGGGGACATCAAGACCGACTTCGCCGAGGGAGTGCAGCAATTCTTCTTTGGAGTATTGCTTCCTGGATAGTCCGAGGGTGAGGTTATCTTCGCAGCTTAGTTCGGGAATGATTCCGTGGTCTTGGTGGATTATCGCTGCGCGTTCTCGCCAGAATCTCCGCCTCCGCTTCATCCTCCACGCGGAGGCATTCTCACCGTCTATCCGGAGGAGGCCGTCCGCCGGCGGCAGGAGCCCGGCCAAGGTGTTGAGCAGCAAAGTCTTTCCGGAACCGCTGGCTCCACAGATGGCGACAAAGCCTGGCCCGGGTAGGGAAAACGTTGCATTTTCCACGAGGGACTTCTTCACCATCCGCGTGCTGCGCCCCACAGAAAAAGTCGACTCCGCGGCGAGACAGAGATGAGAGGTGGAAATCTCCGGCGGCAGAGTGGGGGACTGATTGGGGCTAGCCAATGACATTGTGACTCCTAGGGGAGGCGGACATGTGCTGAGAAATACTGAGACGGGCAAAACCGAGGTAGACGATTAAGACAAGGCAGCTTAGCGCGGTGAAGGTGTAGAGGAACGGGTTGGGAAGCAGTAGCGGAGCCAGGACGGACAATATGACGACAACTGTCAGGCTGACCAGTTGGCTTTTGAATAGTCGCCACATCGTTTTGTCCGGTGATTGCCCAGCGCTGTGGAGGAGTACCAGGAGGCGACGGTGAACTCGGAGCTGGATGCGCGCCTGGACTATCAAGGCCGCAAGCGTGGCGAGCAAAGCTCCGAGGACGCTCAGGATATTCAGCCAGAACAGCGCCGTGCTGGCTACTAGTTCGGCCAGACCGCGATCGGCCGCGCGTACCGGGTACACGTAGCCTTCGAGGCCGGCAGCGGTAAGTTCTGGACCCAGTTCCGAGAAATCCGCGAAGAGCAAATTTTCACTCGAAGCTGTGGAGCTTAGGAAGTCTGCGTCGAAGCCGGATAGATCGTCCGTTTCAAGCACGTAAAAACAATCGCCGGGAACCAGTTCCCCCGACATTGTTCCACTAATGAATCCGACCGCATGATCGGCACTGACCGGACCAATTTGCGCAGACTTAAGGAGCAGGTCGCCGGATTCCTGAGCCCACAGATCCACGGAAGCTGCGAAATGCTCTTGGGCTGCGGAATAGTCGACCGAGTGGTTGTCGTCTCCGGGACGGAACTGATAATCCTGCAGATCGTGCCATTGGCGGTTAGCAAGTGCCACGGGGCAGGAGTCCGGCACACCGGTACCTTCTTTCGGCAAAGTATGGCTGAGGACAGCCCCGTGCTCCCGTTCCCAGCTGAGCGCGAAGTCGCGGAAGTTCTGCTGCACACTGGGCGGCAAGAGCTCGCCTCCTTCCGCGCGGCCAGCAGGGCCGTCGAAGTTGGCTGAAAAATGCAAGGCTCCAAACTCCGCGAGAGATTTCCAGGTCTGCTGGGCCTCGGATTCCTGCTGGTAGGAGCGGAGCGCAGCCGCTGAGCTAAGACCCGCTGCTACAAAGGTCACGCAGGTAAAGACCGAAATTACTTTCAGCGCTTTTCCCGCCGCCTTCTCTGCGGGGGCACGCTGCCCCAGCAGCGCTACTGCGCGGCGCAACAATGGGGCGGTGACGGCTACGGCCAAACCGGTGGTGGCCAGGGCCAAGCCTATCCCGGCGGCGTAGAACCTGAGGAACAGGAAAGCAAAAGAATAGCTTCCTTGGCGGGCGAGGAATGTACTCGCAAGGCCAATGAGAACTAGGTGTGGGAGGATGACAAAGGCCCATTGCCGCCAATTGCCTTTTTGACTGCGGTGCCCGCCATTTATTGTGCGCAGCGCTGCCAATCTAAGACCGGAAACCCGAAGAACAAATACCAGGGCAAAAAGGGAAACGACAAATAGAAACAGGATCGCCACCAACGCGGGCAGGCGGAATACGACCGATTGGATGAGGTGAAGGAACTGCGTCTTTTCGCTTAGCCTGAGCCCGTCATTCCTGGCCGATTCGTAGAAGTGGTTCGCATTGCCACCCGTTGCTTTGGGAACCAAGACGTAGTCACCGTGGTAATCCAGCGACCCAAGCTCACTGGACGCTTGGCTCAAGGCATCCGGCCGGTTGAGCCGGGGAATGCGTTCCGGTGCTGGATAATTTTGCTCCAGCGGGATGAAAACCTCGTGGGAAGTCCCGCTTGCGTCATCGGTGCCAGTCAGCCGGTAGATGGAGTAGCCGTTCTGCTCGGCCAATGAAACCAGTGAGTTACGGATTACCGTCGGTGCGTAGTCTGACTCAAGTTCCTCCGCGAGTGAAGTCTTAGGCTCGACGTAGTCAAGACTAAAGGTTGATTCGACCCCTAAGGACAAGGGCTTGGTGGAGTCAACCAGGGCTGTCAGCAGCCACCCAGTAGTCGCGATGACTGCAGCAAGAAGTAGGCTCAAAAGCCCAAGTACTAGGGGTCGAATGCGCATGAGTTCTAGCAGAAGTTGTAGTAGTAGCTGTCCTTAGTGCCCGGCAAATTCGTTGCCGAAAGCTCGGCGATCGACTTCTGGCCGCCGCGGGTGTTGATGCTTCGTTGCGTTCTGCCGTTGACGGTCACAGTCGAAGTATGGCACCGATTCGTCGGGACGGTCCACGTCCTTCTTTGATGCAGAGATCGATTGATCGACGTAGGTATGCACGACGTCCCAGCCGCGTTGCTCGGCGAGGGCTTCGCAGTCCTGACGCTGCCGGTCGATGGCGAGGCCGTCCATGGCAGCATCTAACGAGATACGGAGGTAAATAGCAGCGCGTGTAGTCATACGCTATTCATAGCGTATTTAGGTTACATTGAAACGAAACTCGACCACGTCGCCGTCGACCATGACGTAGTCCTTGCCTTCCTGGCGGACCTTGCCGGCGGCGCGGGCCTCGGCCATGGAGCCGAGCGCGTCCAGGTCTTCGAAGCCGACGATCTCGGCCTTGATGAAACCCTTTTCAAAGTCGGAGTGGATCACGCCTGCGGCCTTCGGGGCGGTGTCTCCCTTGTGGATGGTCCAGGCGCGAGCCTCCTTCGGGCCTGCGGTGAGGTAGGTCTGCAGGCCGAGGGTGTCAAAGCCGGCCTTGGCCAGGGTCTTCAAACCTGGTTCGTTTTGGCCGACGGCGGCGAGGAGCTCGGCTGCGTCTTCGTCGTCAAGTTCGAGCAGCTCGGTTTCGGTCTGGGCGTCGAGGAACACAGCCTCGGCCGGGGCGACGAGTTCGCGCAGTTCCTGTTTCTTCGCCTCGTCGGTCAGCACGGCTTCGTCGGAGTTGAAGACGTAGAGGAACGGCTTGGCGGTCATCAGGTGCAGGTGGTGCAGCAGTGCCAGGTCGATATCGCCGGTCTTGGAGGCGGCGAAGAGGGTGCGGCCGTCTTCGAGAATGGCCTGGGCCTTCTTAGCCTCCTCGGCCTGGTCGGCGACGTCCTTGTCCTTGCGGCCTTCCTTCTCCAGGCGTGGCAGGGCCTTTTCGATGGTCTGCAGGTCCGCGAGGATCAGCTCGGTGTTAATCACGTCGATGTCCGAGGACGGGTTGACCTGGCCGTCGACGTGGATGACGTTGTCGTCGGAAAACGCACGCACCACCTGGCAGATCGCGTCCGCCTCACGGATGTTGGCCAAGAAGGCGTTACCCATGCCCTCGCCCTCGGACGCGCCCTTGACGATGCCGGCGATGTCCACGAAGGACACGGTTGCTGGCAGCACGCGCTCCGAGTCGAAGATCTCCGCCAGCCGATCCAGGCGCGGATCCGGCAGCTCCACCAGGCCGATGTTCGGCTCGATGGTGGCGAACGGGTAGTTAGCGGCAAGCACCTCGTTGCGCGTCAGCGCATTAAACAAGGTGGATTTACCGACGTTGGGCAGACCGACAATTCCAAGAGTAAGGCTCACGGCGCTCCATCCTATCCCACGTTGTGGCGCTGGTTGTGAGGGGTTCGTCGCAAAGCAATGTGCAGTGGGGCACAATAGTTCGCGTGACCGCTCCGAATCAGACTGCAGACAAGCGCGACGACCGCGTCGATCGCATCGTGGTGTTTAACGCCTGGGTTTCCTCCGGGGCGAAGTTTACGCTGCGCCTGCTGGTCATCGCGCTGTTTTTCTTCGCAATCGGCAAGCTCATCGGCGCCTTTTGGGTCGGCGTGTTGCCTGCGGTGCTCGCGCTGATTGTGTGCACGGTGCTTGCCCCGGTTGCGAGCTGGCTGCGCAACCATAAGTTCACCGACGGCATCGCGGCCATGGTGACCATGTTGCTGTTCTTCGGCGTGCTGGCAGCCCTCGGCATGATCGTCGCCCCCGATATTGTGGGCCAATCGCGGCTGCTGTACATCCAGGCGCTCGAGGGTGTGCAGCGCCTGCAGTTGTGGGCGCAGGGTCCACCGCTGAACGTGAATCCGGAGAACCTGAACGAGGGTGTCGACGAAATCACGCGGTGGGTCCAGAACCAGGCCGGCGCCATCGCCGGTGGCGTGTTCTCCGGCATCAACACCGCGGCAGGCCTGTCGGTGACGCTGATGGTGCTGTTCGTGCTGACCTTCTTCTTCCTGAAGGACGGCCACCGCTTCCTGCCGTGGCTGCGCGGCGCGACGGGCGGACGCACGGGACTCCACTTCACGGAACTGTTGACCCGCGCTTGGAACACCCTGTCGGGCTTCATCAGGGCGCAGGCGGTGTGTTCCCTCATCGATGCGCTGGTGATCGGCATCGGCATTGCCATCGTCGGCGTTCCCATGGCGTTCACGCTTGCGATTATTACGTTCGTTGCAGGCTTCATCCCGATCGTCGGTGCGGTGGTCGCGGGCGCGCTGGCGGTCCTGATCGCACTGGTCACGCTCGGGTTCACCAAGGCCCTGATCGTGCTCGGCATCGTCCTGGCCACCCAGCAGCTTGAGGGCAACGTGCTCTCTCCCCTGCTGCAGTCCAAGGCGATGAACCTGCACCCGGTGATCGTGCTGATCTCCGTGACCGTCGGCGGCGGCCTCTTCGGCCTCATGGGCGGCTTCCTCGCGGTACCAGCGGCGGCGATGATTGCTGTGGTGTACCGCTACGTGCTGGATATCCTGCGCATCAACGCCGGCGAGGTCCGTGCCGAGGACCTCACCTTCGCCACTCCGGAAGGCAAGCTCATTGCGGAAATCGACGAGGCCGAGTCTGTACACAAGCGCGAGGCGTGGCGTGGCGAGCGTGACTGGGTGAACGCTCCGCAGACCCCCGAAGAGGACGTGCAAGAAGGTGATGAGGACAAGGAGTCGCCCCACTTCGCGTCGAACAGCTTGAAGAAGTTGCGCGAGGTAGGCAATCGCACCATCTTGCGCCGCAGGGAGTTCGAACATAAAAGCGAACCCGACGAGTAGTGTGTCGTGCCGGGGTGGTTAGATCTCCGGCATGCAAACCTCCACGGTCTTTCTCATCCTTGCAACGGGTCTCCTCGCCGGGTTTATCGTCGGGGTGTTCACCGGCGTGGCGTGGTTTCGTCGTTCTGCCCCACAGCCAGCTCCGCCGCAGGATCTACGCCCCGTCGCTCGCGCGTTGAAGGACATGCGTGAGCAGCTTGATGCGATGGATAAGCAGCAGGCGGTGGCGTCGTCGGCAATCGCAGGGCAGGTGCAGGCGATCGGGCGCACCTCCGCGCGCCTCGGTGACCGCACCGATCAACTCATCACTGCGCTGCGCTCCCCGCAGACGCGCGGGCGTTGGGGCGAGATGCAGCTGGAGCGCGTCGTGGAGCTCGGAGGCATGCTCGAACATGTCGACTTTGATACGCAGGCGCACATGCGTATCGACGACACCCGGGTCCGCCCCGACATGATCATCCGCCTCACCCAGGGCCGAAACATCGTGGTGGACGCGAAAGTTCCGTTCGGCTCTTACCTCGACGCGCTGAACACAGACGATCCTGAGGAACACGAGGCCCACCTGCGCCGCCATGCGCATTTGCTGCGTTCGCATGTGGATACGTTGTCAAACAAGACCTACATCAACGCGTTTCAGCCGACCCCGGAGTTCGTCGTGTTGTTTGTGCCAGCTGACCCGTTTTTGGATGCCGCGCTCGGGCTCGATCCGGAACTGCTTGACTATGCGTTTTCGCGCGACGTGGTCATCGCCACCCCGACCACACTGTTTGCGCTGCTACGCACAGTGGCGCTGGGGTGGCGGAAGGAAGCTATCAACGCGTCCGCGAAGGAGGTGCAGCGCCTCGGTGCGGAACTGCATCAGCGTTTATCGACGATGGCCCGCCACTACAACAAAGTCGGCGCCTCATTGGAGAAGGCAGTTGAGGCATACAACGCCACGTTGGCGTCGATGGATTCCCGCGTAATGGTGACGGCCCGCAAGCTTGAGGAGGCCAACGTTCCCGTACGGCGGGAGCAGGCGCCCGAGCTGAATCCGGTTTCAACGCGTGCCCGGCACATGGCGGAGGACAATGACAGGTAAGCTGCGTCAGCGTGTCACATCTTTCGAGCCGGAGCCATTCCCCTACGTCCGCCACCTTTGTTGGGTTGCCGACGGGGTCTGGCCTCGGCATCGTGTTCGCCGCCCTGTTCACCGGCGTGCTGCTGTCGCTGTCCGCAGGTGTAATTTCGTGGCCGTTTCTTGCGCTGTATGCCCTCGCGGTCATCGTGGTGACCACGTTGGTGAACCCGAAGGGGCTTTCCCTGACGGTGACGAGCGCACCATTAATGTTTGTCGCCGCGCTGGTGGCCACGGGTTACTTCATGTCGCGCGAGAGCCTGTCGGCTGGCGGCGCGAGCGCTAAGACTGCACTGCTCGGTATCGCGTACCCGGTGGCGGAGTACTTCCCGGTGCTGTTTTTCACCACCGCGGGCTCGCTGCTTATCGCTGCGGTGCGGCTGCGACTGATCCGTCGGCAAAACGATGCGATTCGCCGACGCGAAACCGCCCAGCGGACCTCGCAGAACCGCAGCAACCGTCGCACAAATTCTCAAGGGCGGAGGGCTCGCGAGCAGGCTCGGTCGGTTCCTGTGCAGGAGTTGTTGGAGCGGGCGAAGTCGGAGGGGGCGCGTCGTCGCAAGGCAAATGCGAGTGGCTCGCGTAGATCCGGAGAAACCGGTGGTTCTTCACGTGCGGTTCACCGCCTCGGCGAGGACTTGTACAAAGGCTAAAGGCCTTGTCCCGATGTCAACGGGGCAAGGCCTTTGGTCGTTCTCGGCGGGGTTTATGCCTCGAGCGGTGCCTCGCGGCGCGGCAGGCGCAGTTCGCGCGGCAGCGAGAAGGTGATGGTCTCCACGGTGGTGGTGATCTCTTCCACGTCGCCGTAGCCCTTCTCCCCCAGATAGTCGAGCAGTTCGCGCACGAGGATGTCCGGCACCGAGGCGCCAGAGGTCACGCCAACGGTGTTGACACCCTCGAACCAGGCATCGTCGACTTGGTGGGCGTAATCGACCAGGTGGGACTCCTGCGCGCCGGCCTCGAGCGCGACCTCGACGAGGCGCTTCGAGTTGGACGAGTTCTGGGAGCCGACCACGATGACCAGGTCACTTTGCGGCGCGATCTTCTTCACCGCGGCCTGGCGGTTTTGGGTGGCGTAACAAATGTCGTCGCTCGGCGGGTTCTCCAAGTTCGGGTAACGCTCGTGCAGTTTGTTGACGATCTCCATGGTCTCGTCGACAGACAGCGTCGTCTGGGACAGCCACACCAGCTTCTGCCCCTCCGGGAAGTCCGGCAGGCGGTCGACGCCGTCGACGCCGTCGACGAGGTGGGGGATGTCCGGAGCCTCACCTGCGGTGCCTTCGACCTCTTCGTGGCCTTCGTGGCCGACGAGCAGGATGTGGTAGCCGTCGCGGGCGAAGCGCTTCGCCTCGTTGTGCACCTTAGTCACCAGCGGGCAGGATGCATCGAGGGTGTGCAAGCTGCGCTCCTTGGCGGATTCGCGCACTGCGGGCGACACACCGTGGGCGGAGAACACGAGGTGGGATCCTTCGGGGACCTCGTCGGTTTCGTCGACAAAGATCACGCCGCGGTCCTGCAGCGTCTCCACCACGTACTTGTTGTGCACGATCTCCTTGCGCACGTAGACGGGGGCGCCGTACTTCTCCAGCGCCTTTTCTACGGTCTCCACGGCGCGATCCACGCCTGCACAGTATCCGCGTGGGGACGCGAGTAGCACTTTCTTACCCTGATCAGTCATGGAACCAACCCTAACGAATCTACGTCAAAAACAGTAGGCGGGTAATTCGTGCCCGCCGGGTACTGTTTACCTGGCAGAAGTACTGGGGAGAAAGGAGCATCGCATGGCACAAGCGCAAGGGGCGCCGCCGAAGAGCACGCCGGAATCGCCGTGGTCTGTGGCCAAGCTCAATAACTCCGTGAAGAGTTGGATTGACCGGTTGGGTTGGCTGTGGATTGAAGGCCAGCTCACGCAGATTAATACGAAGCCGTCGTGGCGGTTGTCGTATATGACGTTGCGGGATACGCAGGAGCAGGTGTCGGTGCAGTTGACGGCGGAGACGTCGTTGCTGACGGGCATGGCTGTGCCGTTGAAGGACGGCGACCGCGTGGTCGCATACGGTAAGCCGACGTTTTATCAAGGCCGCGGCTCGTTTTCGATGAAGGTGGCGGAGATCCGCCACGTTGGCGCAGGCGAGCTGTTGGCGCGCATTGAGGCGTTGCGCAAGCAGTTGGCGGCCGAGGGCCTGTTCGATCCGGCACGCAAGCGCCCGCTGCCCTACCTTCCGAAAAAGGTTGGCCTGATCACGGGGCGTGGTTCGGCTGCTGAGCGTGACGTGGTCACGGTGGCGCAGGGACGTTGGCCACAGGTGAACTTCGAGATCATCAACACGCCGGTACAGGGGCCGACGACCGTGCCTGCGGTGATCGAGGCACTGCAGGTGCTGGATCGCGATCCGGACGTGGAAGTGATCATCATCGCCCGCGGCGGCGGTTCGGTTGAGGACTTGTTGCCGTTTTCGGAGGAGGCCCTGCAACGCGCGGTGGCGGCCGCTGGCACACCTGTCATTTCGGCGATTGGCCACGAGCCGGATAACCCGGTGCTGGACAATGTGGCGGATGTTCGCGCCGCCACCCCGACCGATGCTGCGAAGCGTGCCGTGCCGGATGTTGTGCAGGAGCGTGCGCTTATCGACGAAGCACGTGCCCGCATGTCCGCCGCCCTGCGCGGATGGGTGCAGCGGGAACGAAACGGCCTCGCGTCGATTCGCACCCGTCCTGCCCTAGCGGATCCGATGATGGCGATCACGCGCCGCCGCGAGGAAGTGGAGCGCGCCCAGGCGTTGATCCGCCGCGACATTTCCCATGTGCTGCAGCGTGAGAACCAGCAGGTCTCGGCGTTGCGCGCGCAGGTGTCGGCGCTCGGCCCCTCTGCAACCTTGGCCCGTGGTTACGCCGTGGTGCAGGTGGTTCCGCGCGACCACTCAGGCGCAGAGGTTGTGACCTCTATTGATCAGGCTCAGCCCGGCGCGCAGCTGCGTATCCGTGTCGGCGATGGCTCGATTACCGCCGCTTCGATGTCTACCACTCCCGCTGATTAATGCAACCAGCTGAAGTCAACTAAGAACGTTTAAGGAACACTCATGACAGACAACACGTTTGGATCCGGCCAGGCGAACGACAATGCTTTCCCGGACCCGGAGACGCTGACCTACGAGCAGGCTCGCGATGAGCTTGTGGAGACGGTGAAGATTTTGGAGCTCGGCCAGATGAGTTTGGACGAGTCGTTGAAGTATTGGGAGCGCGGTGAGGCGCTGGCGAAGCGGTGCGAGGTGCTTCTCGACGGCGCTTCGAAGCGCGTCGAAGAAGCCATCAGCACCCGTCAGGTCAGCGGGCAGGCTCCTGAGCAGTAAGTACTAGAAGCTACTGGGGTGTGATCGGAGTAGCCTTCAGCGCTGCGCTGATGAGCTCTTCGAACTCGTCCGTGCTGCCTGCGCCGGTGACGACGAAGCGTGCGTCGCCGGCGTCCACAATCCACAGGTCGCGGACCTCGCGTTCGTCGCTGGTGTAGACCTCGACGTCGGTGTCGTCGATACGCACTGTGCGATCGAGCATACGGTTGTCGGTGTTGGAGGCTTGGAGCGCCGCATCCTTATCGACGCCAGTCTGGGTGAGTTGCAGGTAGCCACGGTTCGGGGTGACCCACCCGACGACGGGTGCCGAGTTGCCGGCAAGCATGCTGCGGCGCGCCGAGTTGGTGGTCCAGCCTTCTGGCATCTGCGGGTAGCGCACCGGGTAGTTCACCGCACGCGCCTCGAGGTCGAGGAACGCTTCTGCGTCGACCTCCTGCACGGGGCCGGATTCGGGGGCGCCGGGGTTGAAGGAGCACAGCCCGGTCGCGCCGACAGCGACGAGCATGAGCACCACAATGAGCACGGCGTTGATTGCCATGTCTCGGCCGTTTTGGAAGATGCGGGGTTTCTTGTCGTTTGCCACGCGTTTCAGTATGTCATGAGCCACCTGCACCCCAGAACGGGCGGGCTTCTCCCCCGTAAAGGTGGGCGATACCAACACTTCGGCGTGTGGAAGTGCCAGAATAGAGGGGTCGATTTTTGTCCTCTGGAGGAAGGCCCCCGCGATGACTGAACAGTCTGATCTTGTCCCTGACCGCAACCTAGCAATGGAGCTCGTCCGTGTGACGGAGGCAGCAGCGCTCGCCTCTGGTCGTTGGGTGGGTCGCGGACAGAAGAACGAGGGCGACGGCGCCGCCGTGAACGCGATGCGCAAGATGATCAACTCCGTGGAGATGGACGGCGTGATCGTGATCGGCGAAGGCGAGAAGGACGAGGCCCCGATGCTGTTCAACGGCGAGCAGGTTGGCACCGGCCGTGGCGCTGCGGTGGATATCGCCGTTGACCCGGTAGATGGCACCCGCCTGATGGCAGAGGGCCGCCCGAACGCGATTTCTGTTATTGCTGCTGCAGACCGTGGCTCCATGTTCAACCCGCAGGACGCGTTCTACATGAACAAGATTGCTGTCGGCCCGGAGGCGGTCGGAGCGATTGATATCACCGCTTCTGTAGAGGACAACATCAAGTCGGTTGCCAAGGCGAAGGGCGTTCGTCCGGCTGACATCACGGTTGTTGTGTTGGATCGCCCGCGCCACGACAAGCTGGTCGAGGAGATCCGTGCCGCCGGCGCCAAGGTTCGCTTCATCATGGACGGCGACGTTGCCGGCGCAATTGCTGCCGCTCAAGACAACAGCTCCATCGACATCGCTATGGGCATTGGCGGCACCCCGGAAGGTGTTGTCACCGCATGTGCGCTGAAGTGCCTTGGGGGCGACATTCAGGGCATGCTGGCCCCGCAGTCCGACGAGGAGCGCGAGAAGGTACTCGCCGCTGGCCACGACCTGGATCGTGTCCTTGGCATCAACGACCTGGTCACCTCTGATAACTGCTACTTCGCCGCTACCGGCGTGACCAACGGTGACATGCTGCGTGGCGTGACCTACCGCAAGTCTGGCGCCACCACCCGTTCGCTGGTGATGCGTTCGAAGTCCGGCACCGTGCGCTACGTCGAATCCCAGCACCAGCTGGCCAAGCTGCAGGACTACTCGGTGGTCGATTACTCCGAGCCAACCAAGTAGAACCCTGGCTGCTGCCCCGCGCCTTCTCAGCGAAGAGCGCGGGGCTTTGTCGTTCTAGAACAAGGCTCCAATGACTGCTGCGCTAGCCGCGAAGTTGTTGGCTACGTGCACGATGAAACTCGCAGTGATGCCGCCGTGGAACCGTGCGACCAGTGCGAGGCCGATGCCGCAGAAGAATGTGTAGACGATCACGGGTGGCGCGATATGGGCTGCAGCAAAGATGGCGGAGGTGAGCAGCACGCTCGCTGCTGCCGGCATGTGCGTGTCAAAGTAGCCCATGAGCACACGGCGGAACACAATCTCTTCAATCACTGGCCCGAGCAGCAGATAACCGGCAAGCAAGATGAGCACCGGCGCCACACTTCCGGCATCTTTGGCTAAGTCATCTGCGGTTGAGCCTCCGCCTGGTTCCATCCCGATCAGCGAGCCGACGATAGCGCTCGACGCAGCGGCCCCGACGATCACTGCCGGAACTTGCCACAGCACATGCCAGCCTCGACTCCCCAGCCGCGTAAACCCCAGCTCGAGTCCGCGACTTTTCATGTAGCGGATAAGCAGAACCAAGGGCACAACGATGGCAATGAGAACCGCAAGGGGCAGCATGCTGATCGCGACGGTGCGGGACACATTCGCGTGCACCAACAGCAGACCTTGTCCCGCCAAAAGGGCGTACATAGTGGCCATTGCCGCCAACGCCACCAGCGCATCCCTCAATGCGGGGGCCTTTTGTGTCCGGTTTTCAGACATTACAGCTCCTCATTTTTGTTATCTGGGGCATAATCGATCTTTGGAAAGGCACGAGCGCACTTTAGCGTGCGTGGCGTGCATGGGACAGAAGTAAAGGACAATCATGGCTGATCAGGAATACCGCATCGAACATGACACGATGGGCGAGGTCAAGGTGCCCGTCGACGCTCTCTGGCGCGCCCAGACGCAGCGTGCTGTGGAGAACTTCCCAATCTCCGGCCGCGGCCTTGAGGCCCAGCAGATTCGCGCACTTGGTCTGCTGAAGGCTGCGTGTGCTCAGGTGAACAAGGACCTGGGCAAGCTGGACGCTGAGAAGGCGGACGCGATCATCGCTGCTGCGAAGGAGATTGCGGACGGCAAGCACGACGACCAGTTCCCGATCGATGTGTTCCAGACCGGTTCCGGCACGTCGTCGAACATGAACACCAATGAGGTTATCGCGTCCATCGCGAAGGCGAACGGTGTTGAGGTTCACCCGAACGACCATGTGAACATGGGCCAGTCCTCTAACGACACCTTCCCGACCGCTACTCACGTTGCTGCCACCGAGGCTGCCGCAAACGATCTCATCCCGGCGCTGAAGGTGCTCCAGGAGTCCCTGGAGAAGAAGGCGAAGGAGTGGCACGAGGTTGTGAAGTCGGGCCGCACCCACTTGATGGATGCCACCCCGGTCACCTTGGGTCAGGAGTTCTCCGGCTACGCACGCCAGATCGAGCTGGGTGTCGAGCGCGTCGAGGCGACCCTGCACCGTCTGGGCGAGCTGGCCATTGGCGGCACCGCTGTGGGCACCGGCATCAACACTCCGGCTGAGTTCGGCGGCAAGGTTACCGAGGAGCTCAAGAAGCTCACCGGCCTGGATGAGCTCTCCGAGGCAAAGAACCACTTTGAGGCGCAGGCGAACCGCGACAGCCTGGTGGAGTTCTCCGGCGCGATGCGTTCCGTGGCGGTCTCCCTGTACAAGATTGCGAACGATATCCGCCTGATGGGCTCGGGTCCGCTGGCTGGTTTCGCTGAGATCCACCTGCCGGATCTGCAGCCGGGCTCCTCGATCATGCCGGGCAAGGTCAACCCGGTGCTATGCGAGACCGCAACTCAGGTTTCCGCACAGGTCATCGGCAATGACGCTGCTGTGGCGTTCGGTGGCACCCAGGGCCAGTTCGAGCTCAACGTGTTCATCCCGATGATGGCACGCAACGTGCTCGAGTCCTCCCGCCTGCTGGCGAACACTTCCCGTCAGTTCGCCACCAGGCTTGTCGACGGCATCGAGCCGAACGTCGAGCACATGCGCGAGCTTGCCGAGTCTTCCCCGTCGATCGTGACCCCGCTGAACTCTGCAATTGGTTACGAGAACGCAGCCAAGATTGCTAAGCATGCGATCAAGGAGGGCATCACCATCCGTCAGGCCACCATCGACCTTGGTTTCGTCGATGGTGAGAAGCTCACCGAGGAGGAGCTGGACAAGCGCCTCGATGTGCTGTCCATGGCCAACACCGACCGAAACTAGGCCGTAGCTCGCACCTAGCTAGAATCTGCCCCCAGCACTTCACTTCAACATGCTGGGGGCTTTTTCATGCCTGATTCTTTCTCCGAGCTTCGCACTGCCGGTGGCCCGAACAAGCCGTGGGTCGTCGGTGGTGTGCTCGCGCTGATTGTCGCCGTGATCGGCGTCGCGCTCGCTGCGGCATATTGGTACGCCAACCCGAAGCCGGAGCCGACCAACGAGGTGCCCGAAACCGTCACGGTGACGGCACAACCGCAGTTGCGTGACGACGACTCCACCTCCCCCACCGGCACCTACACCGGCACCCTGAACAGCCTGGAGGACAACGCGAAAGTGAAGGCCTGGCCAGCGGTGGCAACCTTCGGTGGTGGGACCGCGTCGGTGACGTATCCGTTGACCGGATGCACCGCACTGATCGGTGAGGACGGTGCGTCGGTGCCGTTGACGAAGCCGTGTGGGGATGGTTCGGGGCGGTGGGTCGTCGAAAAGCAAGAGCCCGGGATTGTGAAACTGACGTACTTTGAAGGCGAAAAAGCGCTGGTAGAAGGGGAACTCTCCGCCGGTTTGCCTTAACATGCACCGGGTGTAATATTGCACCCCGTGCAAAATGAGGGAATTCGGGAACAGAAGCGCCGCGAGACGCTAAAGCGCATCCGCAACGAGGCGGCGGCGCTTGTCGACAAGCGTGGCTACGACAACGTCACCGTCGACGACATCTGCCGCGAGGCAGGCATCTCCCGGCGAACCTTCTTCAACTATGTGGAATCTAAGGACGAGGCGATCTTGGGATCGTTTCCGTTCACCCTCGACGAGGACGCGCTGGACGCGATCCGCACGACCCAGAGCGACAACGTGCTGGAGCTTGTCATTCGTTCCATCGTGGTTGAGCCGGGCACGTTTGATGGTCCGGCGGCGAAGTGTCGTCGTCAATTACTGGAGAACAACCCGGGCTTGATGCACGCCGAAGCCGCCCGAAAGCGCGGATTCCTCACCGAAATTGGTCGCGCCCTCCACGCCCACTTTGAAACCTTCCCGCAGGACCGCAAGCATTCGGGATCGCTGGAGGCGGAAGCACTATTCATCGTCGTGCTATTTCAAGGGGTCGTGACCAGGTACCTCTGGGCACCGCCTGATGAAGGAGACCCAATCGAGCTGCTCATCGAATACGCCAAAGACATCACGAATTACGCAAAGGACATGACATGGTAGACAACCGCGCGGGACGCCACCCACTTCAAGCCACTCCCCCGAACGTCGGCGTCGTGTTCGCTGCCCTGCTGCTGACCATGCTGATGAGTTCGCTGGGCCAGATGATCTTCGCCACGGCCCTGCCGACCATTGTTGGTGACCTCGGCGGCGTGGACCACATGAGCTGGGTCATCTCCTCGTTCTTGGTCACGATGACCATCGCGATGCCCATCAACGGCAAACTTGGCGACGTATTGGGCCGCAAGTGGCTCTACATCACCGGCATCGGCCTGTTCGTAATCGGCTCCGCCATCGGCGGCTTTGCTAACACCATGGAGCTGCTCATCATCGGCCGCGCCATCCAAGGCCTCGGCGCGGGCGGCATGATGGTGAACTCGCAGTCCATCATCGCGGAAGTCGTTCCTGCTCGCGAGCGCGGCAAGTACATGGGCGTGATGGGCGCAGTATTTGGTGTGTCCTCGGTGCTCGGTCCGGTCCTCGGCGGCTGGTTTACCGACGGCCCCGGCTGGCGTTGGGCGCTCTGGATGAACATCCCGCTCGGCCTGCTCGCCATGACGGTATGCACCAAGGTGCTGAAGCTGCGCCGCGGATCCGCCAAGGGCATGAACTTTGACTACATCGGTACCACGCTGATGATCGTGGCCACCACGTCGCTGATCCTCACCACCACATGGGGTGGCACGCAGTACGACTGGACCTCCCCGACCATCATCGCCACCAGCGCTATCGCTGTGATCGCTGCCGTGCTGTTCGTGATTGTCGAGCTGCGCGCGACTAACCCGCTGATCCCCATGGGGCTGTTCCGCAACCGCAACATGGTGCTGACCACCCTGGCGGGCACGGTGCTTGGCCTCGGGATGACCAGTGCTCTCGCCTACCTCCCGACGTACTTGCAAATGGTGCACGAACTGACCCCGACCGACGCGGGCCTTATGATGCTGCCGATGGTGCTCGGCATGCTCGGCACCGGCACGGCAGTCGGCTTCATCATCTCTCGCACCGGCCGCTACAAGATGTACCCACTGTCCGGCATGCTCATTACCACCGTGGGACTGTTCCTGTTCTCTCGGCTGAGCGTGGACACGTCGCTGACCGTGCTCGGGATCTACATGTTCATCTTCGGTTTCGGCCTTGGTCTGGTCATGCAGGTTCTTGTGCTCATCGTGCAGAACTCGTTCCCACTCGCCCAAGTGGGCACCGCAACGTCGACGAACAACTTCTTCCGCCAGATCGGCTCCGCTATCGGCGCCTCCCTGTCCGGCTCGTTGTTCATTCACAACATGCGCGAAAAGCTGGAGGAGCGCCTGCCGGAAGCTCTGGCGAAACTCGGCGAAGAAGGTGCTGCGCTAGGCAAGCAATTCGGTGAGGGTGCCGCGAACTCGCTAACCCCGAGCAGCGTGGCGCAACTGCCCCAGCCGGTGAAGGAAGTCGTGCTGTCGAGCTACAACGACGGCCTTACCCCCGTGTTCCTCCTCATGGTGCCGCTGGCCATCATCGCGTTCGTGATACTCCTGCCGGTCAAGGAAGACCCACTCAAGGAAGATTTGAGCTAACCGGGAAACGAAAACGGCCCGGCCCCTCACATGGGGCCGGGCCGAACGCCGTTACATGGGCGCGGTTTACTTCTCGGTGATCACCGCGGCGAACGGCTCGCCTTCGCCAGCACGGGTCCAGTTGATGGAGCCGCGCTCGAACTCCTGGGTCCAGCCGGACTCGTCCGGGTTAGCAGCCTCCGGAGCCAGCGGGAAGCCCAGCTTCTTATCCACGTTGACGTCGGTCATCCACTCGTTGGCAATCTGACCCCAGGTCGGTGCGCCACCGGTGTTCTCATTCCAGGTGACGTAGTGCTCCTGGTCGTACGTAACGATCCAGCCTTCGTCGACCTGCTCAACCTTCATCGGCTCGCCCCAGGACGGCTCAGCAAACTTATCCATGGCAGCAACGACGCCAGCCGGAACCATTGCGGTGCCGCCGTCAGCAGTTGTAATCTCCTCGGTCGCCTCGGTGCCCTCGCCCGCAGCGCCGATGGAGTCCGCGGAATCGGTTGCGGAAGCGTCAGCGGTTTCCGTCTTCGCAGCCGCAGTCTCAGTCTCTACGTTCGTCTCAGTAGCGGTGGCCTCCACAACCTCGGTCTCTGCCGCGGTGTCGTCGTCGTTAGAGCACGCAACTAACCCGGTAGCAGCCAGGGCTACAGCAGCGGCGGAAGCAGCGATCTTACGGGAAAACATAATTTGTCATACCTTTCATGTTGATTTAGGTGCGTCGCCCATTATGGGCACCGCGCGAACGTCGAGTCTTCTTCCCACCCGATCGGGGGTGCGACGCGGTACGCGACGACCTGGGAGTTCTCCCCTTCGTAATACCAACAAAGTCCTGGATAGCGTCACAATCGTCCGATTTCCGCCACACGAGCGCAACCGTCGTGGTATTAACGCCTTCCCCCGGGTCGATCGGCAGCGCCTTAATCTGCTTCTTCGCAAGCGTCTTCAGCAACGGCAACGGCCCGTAGGCGATGCCGACGTTTGCGGCGACAACGGAAAGGGCGGTGCGCAGATCGTCGATAAGCGGCTGCTCTGCGTACTCGAAATTCACAATCTCTTCCGCAAGATCCCCGCGATCAACCTCCCCCACCTCCGCATAGACGGAGTCCTTTGGCACGGCCACGCCCCAGGCCTCCTCGTAGAGCCGGACCACGTGGTATTCGTCCGTGACCCGCTCGTCCGGAAGCCTGACCAGCGCCGCGTCCGCATCCTTGCCGACGAGGGGAAACGGATCATCCGACGGCAATGTCGCAGGGTCCTCGCCCGACATTTGGGCGTAGCGGCGGAACCATTTGCCGGGTTCAGTACCGGTGACGAACGCGATGGTGAGCATGGCAGGTAATGCTACCGTTTTGGGCATGACTGAACAGACCCCATCCGGCACCGCAATGAAGCCGATGACCGCGGCGAAAAAACTCGGTATCTACCTTCCCGCCACCCCACAGGAGTTCCAGGACGGCGCCATCACTCACGCCGAACTGCGCGAACTGCAGGAAAACCCGCCCGCGTGGCTGCAAGAACTGCGCCTCAACGGCCCGCACCCCCGTACCGAGGTCGCACGCAAGCTCGGCATCTCGGTGACCGCGCTGAAAGCATCCGGCGTTGAGCAGTCGATGACCACGGAGCAAATCCGCGCGCTTCTCGACGACCAACCGGACTGGCTACAAAAAGCCCGCGCCACTCTCGCAGAGCAGCGCGGGCACAATGTCGACACCGCAAGCGCCGCCGACGGCCAGAACGACTAGAGCATCTTCCAGTCTTCAAGGCCCGGGTACAGCGGGTACTTCTCCGCCAGGGCCTCGACACGGGCGCGCAGCGCCGGGATATCAGCCTTCTCGCCCTGGATCAGGGTCTCGGCGATGATGTCGGACACCTCGCGGAAGTCCTCCTCGCCGAAGCCACGGGTAGCAAGCGCCGACGTGCCGATACGCAGGCCAGAGGTGACCTTTGGCGGGCGCGGGTCGAACGGCACCGCATTGCGGTTGACCGTGATGCCTGCGGCGTGCAGGAGGTCCTCGGCCTGCTGGCCATCCATCGGCGAGTTACGCAGGTCCACCAGCACGAGGTGGACGTCGGTGCCGCCGGAGACAACGTCGATGCCGGCAGCCTTCGCGTCCTCGCTGGTAAGGCGCTCGGCCAGGATCTTCGCACCGTCGATGGTGCGCTGCTGACGGTCCTTGAACTCCTCCATGCCCGCGATCTTGAACGCGGTCGCCTTCGCAGCGATGACGTGCATGAGCGGGCCACCCTGCTGACCAGGGAAGACGGCGGAGTTGATCTTCTTGTTCAGCTCCTCATCGTTGGTCAGGATGAAGCCGGAACGGGGGCCACCCAGCGTCTTATGCACCGTGGAGGACACCACGTGCGCATGCGGGACCGGCGACGGGTGCAGGCCAGCCGCAACCAGGCCGGCGAAGTGGGCCATGTCAACCCACAGGTAGGCGCCGACCTCGTCCGCGATCGAGCGGAACTCAGCGAAGTCCTCGTGGCGCGGGTAGGCGGACCAGCCGGCGATGATCACCTTCGGCTTGACCTCGCGAGCCTGCTCACGCAGCTTGGCCATATCGATGAGGTGGGTGTCCTTCTCTACCTCGTACGCTGCCACGTTGTAGAGACGGCCGGAGAAGTTGATCTTCATGCCGTGGGTCAGGTGGCCGCCGTGAGCCAGGTTCAGGCCCAGGATGGTGTCACCCGGCTCCGCCAGTGCCATTAGCACAGCGGCGTTCGCCTGCGCACCGGAGTGTGGCTGCACGTTTGCAAACTTTGCACCGAAGACTTCCTTGGCACGCTCCTGTGCCAGGGTCTCCACAACGTCCACGTGCTCGCAGCCACCGTAGTAGCGCTTGCCCGGGTAGCCCTCGGCGTACTTGTTGGTCAGCACAGAACCCTGTGCCTCAAGTACGGCGCGCGGAACGAAGTTTTCAGACGCAATCATTTCGAGGGTGTTGCGCTGGCGCGCTAGCTCGTCGACAATCGCGGCGTGAACTTCGGGGTCAAAAGTAGCCAGATCCTGGTAACGGAAATCTTCAGACACGTCCACCGGGTCCTTTCTCGTTCGGTCGTAGTTACCGCTTCGAAGTATATGTAAGCAACCCGGGTGTTATGTCGAATTCCATGCACAGGATCCAAGGTGAAACAATAGGGCCATGCCACGTGTCGATTCTTCGCCTTACCTCGATTTTCACCGCGAGGACTGGCGCAAACGTCGTGCCACCATGCCACAGGTGCTCACCGAAGATGAGCTCACCAAACTCGCAGGCATCGGTGAGAGCCTCGATCTGCAAGAGGTCGAAGACATTTACCTACCGCTGTCGCGCCTGATCCACCTGCAGGTACGAGCGCGCCAGAAACTGACCAAAGCCACCGAAACGTTCATCGGCGGCGATCCGGGGCATGTGCCGTTCATCATCGGGCTTGCAGGCTCGGTCGCAGTAGGCAAATCAACCACCGCGCGTGTGCTGCAGGTGCTACTTCAGCGCTGGGACTCCCACCCCCGCGTCGACCTGATCACCACTGACGGGTTTCTGCACCCCTCCGCAGTGCTCAAGGAGCGCGGCTTGATGGCCCGTAAGGGCTTCCCTGAGTCTTACGACCGCCGCAACCTCATGCGATTTGTCACCGAGGTGAAATCGGGCCAGCCCCTGGTCAAGGCTCCGATCTACTCCCACGAGGCCTACGACATTCTCCCGGACGAGTACATCGAGGTACGCCAGCCAGACATCTTGATTCTGGAGGGCCTCAACGTATTGCAGACCGGCCCAACGCTGATGGTGTCGGACCTGTTCGACTTCTCCATCTATGTCGACGCCAAGACCTCCGACATCGAGCACTGGTACATCGAGCGCTTCCTCAAACTGCGCGATACCGCCTTCCAGGAGCCCGGCGCACACTTTGCTCACTACGCAGGTCTTGACGACGCGCAGGCGACCTACGCCGCACGCGAAATCTGGCAGTCCATCAACCTGCCAAACCTGGTGGAAAACATTCTGCCCACGCGGGTGCGCGCATCGCTTGTGCTGCGCAAGGATTACGACCACACCGTTCAGCGCGTCCGCATGCGCAAGCTCTAATTCGCCAGGGTTTTATTTGCCAAAGCGGCGGGAGCGCTGCGAATAGTCGCGCAGTGCTCGCAGGAAGTCGATCTTACGAAACGCTGGCCAGTACGTATCCGTGAACCAGATTTCGGAGTACGCGGCCTGCCACAGCAGGAATCCGGAAAGACGCTGCTCACCGGAGGTGCGGATCACCAGATCTGGGTCGGGCTGGCCCTTGGTGTAGAGGTGCTCACCAATCGAGTCGACCGTCACCGCCTCTTTGATTTCGGCGGGGGTTGCGCCGGCGGCTGCGGTGTCGTCGATAAGCGCACGCACCGCGTCCACGATCTCCTGGCGCCCGCCATAGCCCACCGCAATATTCACGGTCAGCCCGGCTTTCTCGGTAGTGGTAGCGGCGCTTTCTCGCATGCGTGCTGCCACATCGTCCGGCAGCAGGTCCAGTTGGCCGACCAAGCGCACGCGGCAGGTGTAATCCTCGGTGGCGAGGTCCTCGATGACTTCGGAGATGATGTCGAAGAGCAGCTCCACCTCCTCCGAGGTGCGCTGAAGGTTCTCGGTGGAAAGCAGGTAGATCGTGAGGACATCGACGTCCATTTCCGCAGACCAGCGGACTAAATCACCGATCTTCGCGCCGCCGACCCTGTGGCCGTGGGAAATGTCCTTAAACCCCGACTCACGAGCCCAGCGACGGTTCCCGTCAGCCATCACGGCGATGTGCTTCGGGCGTTTCTTTCCACGCAGCTCACGCTTAAGTCGTGCTTCGTACAGCTGGTACAGCGGGTAGCGCAGTTTGGAGAGGACAGACACAACGTTGATTCTAGCGGGGCTTAAAAGGTGCGCTTCTTACGCTGGTCGGCAACGCCAGCCTTCGCCATGGCCTCGTCGATAGCTTTCTCGTCGAAAGGATCAATGCCATGCGCCTCAGCAAATGCTTGACGACGACGGAACCGGGAGAAACGCCGGTGAAACGCATACCCAATCGACAAGACAACGACCGCGAGGCAGACAAGCAGCAGCAGCCCAATCGGCGACGCCTTGCCAAAGTCCGGACCAGCCGGGGTCTCCCCCGGCGACTGCGCCAGGACCAGATCAACGGTTGCGGCGGCGTTGATGAAGTTGGCGAACACTACTCCTCCTCAGCACCGGCATCGATACCGGCAAACAAGTCATCTTCAGGCAAGGTGGTCTCCACCCGGGTACGTGCGAGCTCGAATTCTTCCGTCGGCCACACCTTTTGCTGGTCCGCCACCGGGCTGGCCAAAAACGCCCCTGCCGGATCGATCTGGGTGGCGTGAGCAGTCAGCGCCTGCTCACGTTGTCCAAAGTAGTCGGCGCACTCCACTTGGGTGGTCACGCGGTCAAACACATCCCCCTCGGCTTCCTCCCAGCGCTTGATCATGAGCTCGTAGGGGCTCTTCTCACCGCGTTCGAACAACGCCTCTTGCAGCAGCTTCATGCGCTGGAGGATGAAACCATGCGTGTAGTAGAGCTTCAGCGGTGTCCACGGCTCGCCGGCTTCTGGCGCAAACGAGGCGTCACCCGCCTTCTCCCACGCAATCATCGAAATCGCGTGAACCATGAGATGGTCCGGGTGCGGGTAGCCACCGTTTTCGTCGTAGGTAATGATGACGTGCGGTTTGAACTCGCGGATCTCCTTCACGATCTTCACCGCAACCTCTTCCGGGTCCTGGACCGCAAATGACCCCTCCGGCAGCGGAGGCAGCGGGTCCCCCTCGGGCAGGCCGGAGTCTTCGTAGCCCAGCCAAACGTGTTCCACACCAAGCGCCTCGACGGCACGCGCCATCTCCTCGTGGCGCACGGCCGTCATGTTTTCGAGCACCCCAGGGCGGTCCATCGCAGGGTTCAAAATGTCCCCACGTCGTCCGTCGGTACAGGTCACCACCTTCACACGGTTCCCTTCGGCAGCGTATTTCGCCATGGTCGCCGCACCCTTCGAGGACTCATCGTCCGGGTGAGCGTGGATCGCCATCAGACGCAGACCAGCCACTCGTACTCTCCAACTTTTGTAGGGGTGTTGTTAGAACTTCGGAACATCTTAGTACCATCCCAGTTAAGTCCCTATCCCCCTTGTTATTGCGAGGTTGCATCCGTGTCCACTCCAGTGCGCCGTCCGTCGCAACGCTATAGCTCCGGCAAGAGCGACGGCGTGAGCGGCAAAGTGGTCGCAGTCGCCGCTGTGCTCATCGCCATCGCGTTCATCTTCTTCGGCGCCCGAACGATCATCGACAGGATGGACCGTCCCGTCACCGCTGAATTTATTTCGCAGGAACATATCGACGACTCAACCGGACGCCTTTGGATCGACGTGACCCGCAAGGACCCGTCGGTACCGGCCTATTGCATCGTCACCGCGGTGGATTACTCCCATGCTGAGGTGGGTCGCCGCGAGGTCATCCTTCCCGCCGGCGGGGAGAAGCACCAGCGCATCCCGGTGGACCTGCCGCTGCGTGAACCGCTTGTTTCCGGCCGCATCTACGGCTGTTCCGAAAATCTGCCGTTCTACATGGACCCGGAGAGCAAATTTTACGACGCCCGCTAGCACACGGGCTGCGTACTACCATGTGCTAATCTTTTGCGGTATATCTGCACAGTTTCGCCCGCAGCCTGCGGGCTCGTTTTACGTATGAGGGAAGGGTGTTACCCCTATGGCTGAACCCCAGCAGCAGTACATTACCCCGGAAATGAAGGCCAAGCTGGAGGCCGAACTCCAGCAGCTGATCGATAACCGTCCGGTGATTGCCGCGGAGATCAACGAGCGCCGCGAGGAAGGCGACCTGAAGGAAAACGCTGGTTACGACGCAGCTCGTGAGCAGCAGGATCAGGAAGAGGCTCGCATTAAGCAGATCTCTGAGATCCTCTCCAACTCCACCACCGAGCGCACCGGCATTGTCGAAGGTGTCGCTCACATCGGTTCCGTCGTTCACGTCTACTACAACGGCGACAAGGAGGACCGCGAAACGTTCCTCATCGGTACCCGCGCTGCGTCGACCGACAACGCTGATTTGGAGACCTACTCCGAGCAGTCCCCGCTGGGCGCCGCCGTCGTTGGTGCCGCTGAGGGCGAGACCCGTACCTACACGGCTCCGAATGGTCGCGAGATTTCGGTCACGATCGTCAAGGCTGAGCCGTATGATTCAGTTAAAGCTTCAACGCCTCGTGCAAAGTAGTTTTACCCGTTCTTTTTCGATAGCGAAGGATCATCCTGTGATTGCAACCTCTTCCCGCAAAGCTCTGGTTGGCGTAGCTGCCATCGCTGCTCTCGCCCTCGCCGGCTGCACCCCGCCGAACGAGAACCCGTCCGACAAGAAGGTCGACACCGCGACGAGCCAGGACGCTAGCTCCCTCAAGGGTGCTGGTGCTTCCGCCACCGCCGCGACCAATGTTGTCGAGGCCAGCGAGGCGACCGCGACGGAGACCCTCGAGGCCGCCGCGGACGAGCTGCCAACCTTCAACAACTGTGGCGAGACCGGCCTGCTGCGCCCGACTCAGCTGACGGTCGACTGCAAGAGCCAGAACGATTTCCTGCAGGACATCGTCTGGGATACCTGGACCGCCGACCTGGCTGAGGGCACCGCAACCCGTGTTGTCCTAGATCCGAATAACCGCGAGGAAGGCGTCAAGGTTGTCCTTGGCGCTCCGCAGGTTGTGAACAACGATCTGCTGTTCACTACCATCTCGGTTGATGGTGCGACCGTGAACCCGGATCGTCTCTAATCGTCTCTAATCGCCTCTCATCGGCGCAAAGAGTAGCGGCCCTGTTCCAATCGGAACAGGGCCGCTTTATTGTCGGCGGCGTTTGGTACCGCCGTTTAGCGTTGCTTAGCGCCGTCTAGCGGTCGTTGGCGAAGTAGGACAGCAGACGCAGGATCTCGGTGTAGAGCCACACGAGCGTCACAGCGAGGCCCAGTGCGACGCCCCACGCGGCGTTCGACGGTGCGCTGGTGCGCACGAGCCTGTCGGCCAGATCGAAGTCCTGCAGGAAGGAAATAGCTGCGAGGACCACGCATACGACGCCGAAGATGATGGACATGGTGCCGCCATCACGCAGTGGGTTCTGGCCGGTGAAAAGAGCGAGCAGCAGGTTGCCCAGCGCCATGATGACAACGCCGAAGATGGCGCCGGTGATCAGGCGGTTCAGTCGCGGCGTGACGCGGATGGCGCCGGTGCGGTAAACCACGAGCATGCCGATGAACACGCCGAGGGTGCCCAGGATGGCCTGGAAAATCATCTGGCCAGCGTCAGCCCCGCCGACGGAGAACCAGCCGGAGATCAGCAGAGAGAATCCGCCTAGGAACAGGCCTTCAAAGGCTGCGTACAGAAGCGTCACCGTGCGGGAGCCGAAGGTGCGCGAGAACGCGTGGACCAGGGTGACCACGAACGCGCCGATACCGCCGACAAGCGTTAGGATCATCCCCACGCCGGCGTTTCCGGACAGGTAGATGCCGAAGTTAATCGCGGCGAACAGGATGATAACGGCGATGGTGATGCCGGTCTTGGAGACAATGTCATCGACCGTCAGCGGGCGGTCCTGCTGGATTTCGGGCGCGTAGCCGTAGCCAGCGGTGTGTTCTTCATTGGTCAGGTTCTTCAGAACCGGGTTGGTACTTCTCACGTCGTCCAACATTCCTTTCGAGTCTTGTTGCGACCACTATTCACAGGTTGTAACGCTTGCACCTTCAAAAAGGTTCCCGAGGCGTAGAATTTGGACACATGGGTGTGTTCGATCGTTGGCGTCGCGGCCCGAGCACGGGCGGCGATCTTGTCCTGGACAGGTTGTCTGCAGCAACTGGTGGCGCGCAGGCCTACACCTTTTCCTATGCAGCGTTGGATGTGCTCGCATTTCTTGTCGACGACCCCCTCCCCCACGTCTTGTACTGCACGTTCGGGTTGTCCCAGGTGGAGTCGTCGCAACGCGTTGCGGGCACACAGACCGAGCTCACGCTCCGCATCCCGATGGACGATGAGGTGTTCCCTCCTGAGTGGCCGGCGCAGCAGCTGGCACGCATGGCTCGCAACGTGGTCCGCAGCGGAGTCGAGATTGAGCCTGGGCATTATTTATCGTCGGCTTCTGGCTCGCTCGCGGGGTTTGTGTTCGTCGCGGATCCACTCCTCGGCTGTGCGGAGGGACCGACCGGGCGAGTGCAGTTCACCTACGCCGCGGGGTTGGTCGGAGATGATCTGGAGCGGATGTTGCGGTGGGATCCGGTGAAGTTCGCGGGCGTGCTCGGCGAGCATGTGCCGCTTGGGTTGACGGACCCTGCACGTGCCCCACTGTCAAGCGATCCGCAGGTGCGTGTGCTTCTCGACGACGCCTCGCACACCGACGGCTCCTCTATCGGCGCAAACACCGCCAAGTATTTAGATGTCGATGTCGCTGGGCGTGTGGACCTCGACGAACGTGCCGCCGCCGCACTGCTTCGGGCGGCGCGCTACCGATTGCTGTTTGGCAAGTCATATGCCCTCATCCGCAACGACACGTGGCTCATGTTCGACCCGAAGGCAATCGATCTCGAGTTGGCCGAGGATCACATTGTCGTGCCGGGCCGTGCCGACGTAGCGAACGAATTGCTCGCTGTATTCGACACTGCGCCGGGCACTTACGCGTTGACTACCGTGCCGTTGACGTTCCAGGTCATCGACCCGACAACGTAGGACGCTTACTTAAAGACGTTGCCCCACCCGTCACGCTTGTCCAGAAACGCCTGCGCTTCGCGCTTGGCGGCCTCGAGGTCGTGGCTTGCGCCCCAGCCGCACTGCTTCTCGTTCGCAGCCGGCACCTCGGTGGCATTGGTGATGTCGGTGAGCGTCTTTTCCACCAGATCAGCGACCTCAGCCTCGGCGACGTCGCCGGAGAGCATCAGGTAGAAACCGGTCTGGCAGCCCATCGGGCCGAAGTCGATCACGTTGTCTGCATGGTTGCGGGCGTGCTCGGCAAACATGTGCTCCAGGGAGTGCACTGCCGGCATCTCAAGGTGCTCGACGTTCGGCTGCTTGAAGCGGATGTCCCACTTCACCAGCGTGTCACCCTGGGGAAGTTCCTTTCGGTCCGCCAGGCGAATAAACGGTGCGTCAACCTTGGTGTGGTCGAGGTTGAAGGATTCAACATTCATGCGATCAGTCATGGCCTCGACTGTACTGAACGCGCTGGCCCGTTCCCATCACTGGATTCATCGTCGCGAGTCGCGCTGGTCACGGCTGCCGCATCCCGAATCGGCGAGGCTGCGTAGCTTGCTGCGCGAGTGAGCTTCTTGCTTTCCGACGACACCTCGTCAACGGCTGCTATACCGCCATGTAGCCCGGTTACCGGGCAAGTAATTGTGCCCCCAGTCGGGCTCGAACCGACACTGGGCGGATTTTAAGTCCGCTGCCTCTGCCAATTGGGCTATAGGGGCGCCGAGAAATATGGTACTTCCCCGGCGCCTCAATGCTGAAACCGGCCGGAAAATCTCACCGAGCGAAAGTGCACTGCCCGCCATACACTCGCTGTGCGAAATGTAAGTTTCGCCTGAGTTTCTCGCTCAGTTCCTGGCGATTTTCGAGGTAGTGACACATGAACATTCAACTTCCACCCCCTTTAAACCAACTGATCAAAGACATCAACCTTGAGCAGCTCATCGCAGCAGTAGCAGGCGTTTTCGTCGTCGGTGGTCTTGTCGGCGGAGCAATTGGCGCGGCTGCCGGCAACGGATCCGAGCATTCTGGTTCCAGCAACAGCGACGTAGATCCAACGGCGTCCACCACGGCTCCCGAGGTCACTGGCCCAACTCTCGAGGGCCGTGCGAAGCTCTCGGCGTTATACCAGGCTCCCGGCCCGAATTCAGGCAAGGATGCTTTCGACGGTAACGGGCAAACCCACCCTTTTAAAGGGCAGGTCATCCCCGGCTTTTCTGGAATGATCGAGATTGGCGACGGCACGTTTTATGGCTTGCCAGATAACGGCTTCGGTTCGAAATCGAATTCTTCCGATTTCCTCCTGAGGATCTACACGGTCAAGCCCAATTGGGAAACGGCGGAAACAGCGAAGAATCCACAAACCACCGGTGGTGTTGATGTACTTGACTACATCTCATTAAAAGACCCCGACGGAAAGATTCCGTGGAAGATCGTCAACAACGACACCGAGGATCGTCTACTTACCGGCGCAGACTTTGACCCCGAGTCATTCGTCCAGGCCGCCGACGGATCTTTCTGGATCGGCGAGGAGTTCGGCCCCTACATCCTCCATGTGGACAAGAACGGCACCTTGCTCGAAGAGCCCTACGCATACCCAGGTGTGAAGAGCCCATCGAACCCAACACTTGGCGATAATGAGCGACCAAACCTGCGCAATTCCAAAGGCTTTGAAGCCATGGCATGGGACGGACGCTATCTTTACCCGATTTTCGAGGGGTACCTCGACAAGGCGGCCGACAAGCGTGAACGCGTCATTTCTCAGTTCGACACAACGACAGGCAAATACACCGGCAAGACTTGGACCTACCTTGCTGAAGGCGATGACGCGCTCATCGGCGACGCTTTCCTAACCAAGGATGGCCGTTTGCTCGTGCTTGAGCGCGACGACTTCCTCGGCTCCGATGCGAAGCTGAAGAAGGTATTCGAGGTTGCGAATTTCAAGGGTATCGAGCCAGGGAAAACAGTGGAAAAGGCGCTTATGGCAGACCTTCTCAACATCGCCAACCCCAATAAGATCGGCATGGTTTCCGATGCACGGGCATACGGTGTCGGCGACCCTTTCATGTTTGCGCTACTGAGCGTCGAAACGATTGTTCAGCTTGAGGACGGCCGATACTTAACTGCCTTGGACAACAACTTCCCTGGCGATGACGGCCGGTACCGCGGTAAGCCAGACGACACGGAGATGATCATCTTCTCTGTCAATTAACAACTATCTGCCCTGAGAAACTGCCCGGTAATCTGTCATTCACATCGCCAGATTATTTGGACGGAGTTTCTCTCGTGGCCAGGCAATGGTTGTTTCTTCTGCCCTGCGCTTTTGGTGCGCTCGGGCTCTTCCTCGCGCGCCAGGCTGGCGACGGCACCGCAGGTTTCTACTGGGCCACCGCTTTTACCGCCGTCGTGTACCTAGCCGCCTGGTGGGTGTGGGGCGACAAAGGCGCATTCGCTGGCCCCGGCAAACTCCGCGACGTCGTACGTGGCATCGGATTAGGCACCGCACTTGCGGTTGTCTTTTTCTTGGGTGCCCTGATCGTCACCCGCATCCCAGCACTTGCCGGCCCTGTCGCAGAGATCCTGGATACTCCTAACAAAGGCGGTTACGCGCTGACGCTGCTCGTCCTCGTGGTCAACGGCGTCGGCGAGGAGCTCATCTTCCGCGACGTCGTCCCCCGCCAGCTACAAAGCATTGGACAAACGGTGCTGCAAGCTGGTGTGTGGTCGACGGTCGCCTACGGGTTGGTCACCGTCGTGATGGGTGTGCCGCTGCTTGTGTTCGCGGCAGTGGTCCTCGGTGCGCTCGCCTATACCGAGGCAGTGCGCACCGGCAGGCTGTACTCCCCCATCGCACTCCACCTGACGTGGAGCATCGCAATGCTGCTGATCTTGCCTTCCCTTCTCTGAGGTCACCGAACTCATTGTTGTCCCTATACATAGGCATCGAGCCGGGCTCCGTCTTAATGGTGGTCTAGCCTGCTCGTGGGGTTGAACCGCCCTGTTTTCGTGTCTTGGGCGCTGTTGTTGGGTGTGCTCGTAAAACGGGGGTAATTTCCGGGGGTAAGCAGGTGGTGCAGATTGCTGAACAATCCGCACGTCACACCCATTTCGAGCCGTTTTCACAGTCGTTGAACAATCCTCCCGACCATTTTAGGGCTGTTTTGAAGTGCTGTTCCGGCATTTCCCCAGGTCGCGATTCAAACGGGCGGGTGTTGGCTGAAAACACCCTTAAACCGCATACTATGCATGCATAAAGATTGTTCAACGAAGTGCACCCAAGGCAAATCGGATCGTTCAACAACCCTTCGCGTCAGTGTGGAATGTGGGTTGGATTGGTGAACAATCCAGACGTTAA
>NZ_KV827991.1:0-337 GCF_001836265.1 Corynebacterium sp. HMSC036E10 | reverse complement strand
GACTCGCGGTACCAACTACCCCGAATCGACACCAAGTTGCGGATACTCCGGCTCCGCGTTGCGGACTAGTTCGTGTGCACCAACGATTCCGGTGCCAGCGATCTGATTGCGGACCTTTGTTCTCCGCGTTGCGGACTAGTGGGGACTCACCAACTATTTCGACACGGTCAGGAACTGGGCCGATGCGACAAGGGCAAATTCCGCGTTGCGGGCTGGTGGGTGTGCACCAACTAATAAGAGGGGTGGGTATGCGTGAAAAACACCCAGGAGCAACCATGCGGTTGGTCCTGGGTGTTTTAGTGTTGTGAAGTTGTTGGGTCGGCGGTAACCTACTCTC
>NZ_KV827990.1:18725-19061 GCF_001836265.1 Corynebacterium sp. HMSC036E10 | reverse complement strand
CTTCGCCGTTTTCAGGACGCATAAACGCTTTCGTTCCTACGTCGAATCTGCTGGCGTCATCGATGACCTGATAGATCGTGGCCTGGGTGTGGTCAACATCGAACAGGCGGTAGACCAAAGCGTCGATCTGCCACAACTCGCAGACAAAATCGCGGGCGAAACGCTTATACGAACTGCGCGGACGCTTACGCGCGTTGACATCGACCAAACCAGCGTTGTGCAGCCAGGTCGCAATTGTTGTGCGCGATGGAGTGCACTCTGGGCCAACTGCGTCGTACAAGCGGTAGTAGATCGACAACGGGCCGCAGTCCAATCCCTGCTCTTGCAGATCGAACC
>NZ_KV827990.1:10633-18625 GCF_001836265.1 Corynebacterium sp. HMSC036E10 | reverse complement strand
AATAGCCATCCGCCCATTCCACCCGCACGCTGTCCAAAAAGTGTGTGGACATCGTGTCCAATAAGTGATTGGACTCCTTGTCCAATAAGTCACGAGACATGACACGGCACAACTAGACGATCTCGCCGCTACCGAACATCATGTGCAATATCACCTGGGAAAACTTCGAACCCGAATGCTGATCGTCTAGTAGGGAGCCTAGCCGAGCTAGACGATCAGCAAAACGAACAGCAAAAAGCCCCGGTTAGGAACATTCCCAACCGGGGCGAAAGCCAGGGGCGAACGCCAGGGGCGAAAGCCAGGGGCTAAACCCCTATACAGGTTTTACTTGTTGTCTTCGACGACGCCGTCGGTCTCGAAGCGCTCCTTGCGTACCTCTTCAGAGACGCGCTCGGTGTCGCGGACGGTGTCCTTCTCCAGGGAAACCTTCTCTACCGGGACGGATTCCTTGGATACGGTGACGCGGTCCTCGTGAAGCGTGACGGATGCTTCCTGCTCGCCGATGTTGCCGTCGTAGTTTGCGCGGTCTGCGTCGGTGATCGGCTCGCGTACGATGCGGACTTCCTCGCGCTCGACCGGGACCTCGACGGTTTCGGTCTCCTCGACGACGTACTTACGCAGGCTGACCTGGCCGGATTCGACGCGGTCCTTGGAGACGTTGAGCTGCTCCTCGGAGCGGATCAGTTCGCCGTCGACGTCGGTGGTGCGGTCTGCGGCAGCGGCGCGCTCATTATCGACGACACCACGCTCACCGGCACCAGCACCAGCACCCGCGGCACCAGCACCCGCAGCACCAGCAGCACCGACACCGGCACCAGCAGCGGCGTGCTTACCGGTCTCGTAGGTGGTCACGTCCTCGGTGGTCTCCAGGCCGTAGTGGCGGTAGAAGGCGTCCTGGTCCTGGGTGGTCAGGTGGCCGTTTTCGTCGAGATCCGGTGCGTCCTCGATGCGGTCCTTGGAGAATGCGAGGTGCAGTTCGCCGTCGCGAAGCGTGTGGCCGCGCAGTGGGACGATGGAGTCGCCGCCACCGAAGAGGCCGTGGCTAACGGAGACGAAGTCTGGCTGGCCGGTGGAGTCGTTGACGTAGACGTCCTTGACGCCGCCGACCTTGTCGCCGTTGACGTCGTATGCGGTTGCGTTTGCAAGATCCTCGATGCGGTTGAGGTTAGTCATTGTTGTTTCTCCTTTTGATTTGTTGTTGCGAGAACGATTCCGACCGTAACGACGATCAACCGTTCTGGCAGCGGACCCAACCTGAGCCTCGAAAAGTAGAACGGGTGTTCGAGCGACAAACGCAGCAAGTTCAGGTAGTCCCATGGAAACCGCCAACAGCCAGCGGAAACGAAAATCTGAAAGGTGGCAAAACGTTCAGCGAAATGAACGCAATGTGTCAGTTAGGTAACAGCGAGCTACCAATCGCATAGAGAAAACGCGAAATGTGAAGTCCGCCAGAGCGTGAATATAATTCCTGAAACTATGCCGAACGAACCGCCTGAATGTCGCGCAGGTGGCGGTAGAAGGTGACGCGGGAGACGGGTCGGGGGCGCAGGTGGTCGTCGATACGCACTGCGATCTCATTGCCACCGGATTGCAGGGCGCGACCGGTGAGGGTGCGGCTGCCGTCGAGGCGTGCGACGGGCTGGCGGCGTAGGAAGCGGCGGGTGGGTACGAGTGGGCTGGTGAAGGGGGCGGCGGCGATGCCGGGCGCGTCGACGGTGGGCACGAGGCGTGCGCCGTATTCGACGCCGGGGTGGACCAGCACGTCCGAGTCGACGACGACTTCGCCGTAGTAGGGCGTGGCGCCGTCGTCAGTAAAGAGCTCCGCGGATCCTGCAACGACCTCGCCGAAGTCGGTGCGGATGCAGGGGACGGGTCGCACGGGCCCGCCTGCAGCAAGATCCGCAGACTCCGCGCCCCAGAGCACTGCCGCGGCCGATTGCGGATCCGCGGGCACGTACCCGACCTCCACCCACATACAATCCGCGCGCATCAGGCGGGTGAGCACGAGCCCGAGGGCACGGTCGCTGCCGGACACCACAACACGCAACGGCTCAGAGGGTTGCTGTGGCGCAAACGTGGGCGCGCCGAGGTGGTCGACGGCGGGGTTTTTCTGGATCTCGTCAAGCGACGGGGTGGGATCCGAGGGGAGCACTTCGCGCGCGATGGCGTCGAGAAACTTGAGGTCGCGCTGGGTGGGGTGCGCGGGGAGTTGGAACGTTTCTGCGCCCGGAATTGAGGGTTCGGGGGACGCGCCGCATGCGCAGTGGATGAGCCGCATGGCGCTCACGGTACAATATGCCCGTTCATACGCCATATTTAAGGAGTGCGTGATGTCCGCCATCATCATCGTGGGCGCCCAGTGGGGCGACGAGGGCAAAGGCAAAGCAACTGACATTCTCGGCGGTCGGGTCGACTACGTGGTTAAGCCCAACGGCGGTAATAACGCTGGGCACACGGTGGTTGTCGGTGGGGAGAAGTACGAGCTGAAGTTGCTGCCCGCCGGCGTCCTGTCCGAAAACGCTACCCCGATTCTGGGCAACGGTGTGGTGGTGAACCTTGAGGCGTTGTTCGAGGAGATTGACGGCCTTGAGGCGCGCGGTGCGAATGCGTCGCGGTTGAAGATCAGCGCGAATGCGCATTTGGTGGCGCCGTATCACCAGCAGTTGGATCGTGTGCAGGAGCGTTTCTTGGGCAAGCGCGCGATTGGAACGACGGGTCGCGGCATCGGCCCGACCTACGCCGACAAGGTCGCTCGCGTGGGCCTGCGCGTGCAGGACGTTTTCGACGAGTCCATCCTGCGCCAGAAGATCGAGTCTGCGCTCGATGTGAAGAACCAGATGCTGGTCAAGATGTATAACCGTCGCGCGATTTCGGTCGAGGAGACGATGGATTACTTCGGTCGTTACGCGGAGCGCCTCGAGTCGATGGTGATTGATGCGGAGCGCATGCTTAACGACGCCCTCTCTGCCGGCAAGCACGTCCTCATGGAGGGTGGTCAGGCCACCATGTTGGACGTGGACCACGGCACTTACCCGTTCGTGACGTCCTCGAACCCGACCGCCGGCGGCGCGTGCGTGGGTGCGGGTATCGGCCCGACTCGCATCACGGGCGTGCTGGGCATTATCAAGGCGTACACCACCCGCGTGGGTGCGGGCCCGTTCCCGACGGAACTGTTTGACAAGTGGGGCGAGTTCCTGCAGGTCACCGGCGGTGAGGTCGGCGTGAACACCGGCCGCGTGCGCCGCACCGGCTGGTACGACAGCGTGATCGCGCGCTACGCCTCCCGCGTCAACGGCTTTACGGACCTGTTCCTGACCAAGCTCGATGTGCTCACCGGCATCGGGGAGATCCCGATCTGTGTGGCCTACGACGTGGACGGCAAGCGTTTCGACGAAATGCCGATGACCCAGACCGACTTCCACCACGCAACGCCGATCTACGAGACGATGCCCGCCTGGGACGAGGACATCACCGGCTGCCGCACCTTTGAGGAGCTGCCACAGAAGGCCCAGGATTACGTGCTGCGCCTTGAGGAGCTCTCCGGCGCGCCGATCTCCTACATCGGTGTCGGCCCGGGCCGCGACCAGACCATCGTGCGCCACGACATCATGGAGCGGTAGGGGAAGTGGCACAGAGCGGACGTGATCTGGCCGATTATGTTGCCGCTGCCAGCCAAGAATGTAGCGTCACTGACCATCGGTTGTGCAACGGGCTACGGACTTGTGAAACACTAAGTGAGTTACTCGTTTCCTCGGCTGATCACTCAGAGGGCGTAGGGGCAGATTATGTGCACCTCCCGGGTGAGCCAACGAGCTGCTGGACGACTGCGCGGCTCCTTCGGCTTGTCTCGGACAATCTGCGGCGATTGAACGTCCCAGACAGGTTGCGTCGTGATACTCAAATCACGTCCGCACTTGGCAAGTTGGCCGATCGCGGTCTGTCCGCCGATGCGATCATCCGAACTGGATTCGGGCCGATGTTGATCGATTTTGTCCTTGAAGGAGCGTTAGCGTGCCGGCAGCTCGTGCTGGAAAAAGAACGCGGGAGTGATGAACTGCTTCTGGGAGAATGGGCTGATCTTCTTATTGCAAGTCCAGAGCTTCAAGGCGTAGCAGCAGGAGACCGGAGCTTGGCCCGAGCTAGGGCGATGAATGGGTCTTTTGTTCGGGAGGTGCAACGTTGGCTTCAAGAGGCGCCTATTGCGCATCTCGTTGGGTGGCGTTACTCAACAGACCAGTCTCTTGCCGATGATGAGGATCTGTTTTTGCTCAATGGCCGTGACGCAACGGTTTGGGTATGTGAGCGGTTTACAAAAACGTATCTAGACGAGTGGGCTAGTGAGTCCCTGCTGTGGGAGCTGACTTTCATAACGAAGCCCGGTGCGGTTCAGGGATTAGCCCAATTTGACGTTGGTCTTCTGGAGGAACGCAGAGTCTCTTTGTTTGATGTAACCCAAGAGCTCGCTAGGCGCGCGACTTCACAAATTGCGCCCTATCAGCGGGGGCCATTGGCTGAGCTGGAGAAAGCACAGAAATCCGTAATTGCCGCATTAGACAAAGGTGACGTGGACCAGGCGGTCAACCTGGCAAGTGAAAACATAAACCTGTTTCCTAATGAGCCAGAGGTGAAGAGAAACTTCGGGTTCTGCATTATTGGAGAAAACCCGGAGCGCGCCTTGGAGACGTTGAAGCTCTACCAACCGGTAGAGGAGGGGTCGCTGGTCAGCACGCTCAATCATTTCAATCTCGTCGCCGCTTCATACCGCTGCAATAGGGATGCGCCACTAGAGAGTATCCAGTTTCTGATTGATGCTTTGCCCGCCGGTATGCCGACGGGATCGATGTGGTTGTGGGAGCCTGAAACCCTGAGGGATACGCCTACCGTTGTGCCGATTGAGTTGGAAGCGTGGAGGCGCCGCATGCTAAGAGTTCTGGGCTTGTTGGATCAGTGATTCCACCGGCAGGAGGAGATGGAGCGGTTCTCCTGGCATTTCATGAAAGTTAGCGTTATGGAGGTAGAACTGTTTTGCGCTTTCATCGTGTGCGTGGATGAGGATCGCTGCCGCACCGATTATCTCCGCTGCGGCGATCGCGCGTCTAAACATGTCCTGTAATAGGGATTTGCCTAGTTGTCTGCCTTGAGCGCGCGAATCGACAGCGAACCGCCCCAGAAGGATGATCGGAACATCCTTGGGACGGTTGTTGCGGAATCGCTTGGGCAGGGCATCTCGGCTGACTCCGCCCGATGCGAGAGCGTAGTAACCAACTACCTTGTCGTTAAGCGTTGTCACGTAGGTGACAGAATTGTTGGCGCGTTGGTTTTTCCAAGCGTTTTCTTTGAGCCACTTGTCTAGGCTTTCCACCCCGCAGGAGAAACCTGCAACATCATCTTCCTTTTCGATCGTTCGCGGAGGTTGGATGATGTCCCTAGTCAAGGTGGAACTCCTTTCCGAAGACGGAGTCGGATGCGAGAAGGCGCGCTAGTTTCGTGCCGTCGACGGGGGTATCGAGGGCTTTCTCGAATTTGGCGAAGTCTTCGTCGCTCAATTCGAACCAACGGCGATCGGCAAGAATCTTTTCCGCTTCGATCATTGCGCTGCCGAGCACGAAATCGGACACCGGAACATCCTGGGCTTCGGCGGCACTTCGTAGCGTCTCGTCCTGGACCTCTGTTGTCCTGAGGTGAAGTCGCTTAACTTTTGGCTGAGTCATAGGGACCACTGTCCTTACTTTTGTGTGGTGAGGTCTTCAAGCAACGTGTAGAACCTGTGCGCACAATGTACGCCACGCTGCCTCGCGCCTCAAGTTGAGGGGTGAGAACGTGCGTTGATGGCACTATGTGATCGTCACCAACCCCACCGTCAGCAAGCGACCCTATGCAAAAACTCACAACCTAAGAAAAAGGGGATTGCGGTGCGGGTTTTGCCATGTGGAGCGGTGCGAACGCTTTGAAGAAGCTTAAAGAATTAAAAGCATTATCAAGTGAAAGAAACAAAATATTACGGACACTTGTCTAACTCCTTACGCTCGGCTATGTCGTCTCTGTGTGACAGGTGTCAAATTCAGCGTACAAAGAGATGCACGTATCTAACCGAAGGATCATTTTCGAGGGAAGGAATTTCGGTGAAGAAGAACTACATTTCCCGCCGCCGCGGCACTTCCATTGCCGCAGCCGCGCTGTCGTTTGCGTTGGTTGCGCCATTCGCACAGCCGGTTGCGTTCGCGCAGGAGGAAGCAACCTTCGCTGACCAGGCTCCGGAAGCGCAGGGGGACGCTCAGGATCAGATCATTGATGCGGACATGATTGCCAGCGGTCGTGTCACCAAGGCCGCCAACCTGACTGATGCACACGGTGTTGGTAAGGGCTTGATCTCAGGCCACGTCTACATGGCCACCCCTGGCGGTAACCCGGGTGCTGCGTATGACAACGGCAACGTGAAGCTGGACGGCATCACCGTCTATGCGCAGTTCCGTGACAAGGATGGTTCGTACTCGCCGATCTTCAAGGCGCAGACGCACACGCTGCCTGACGTAGTCGGCGGCAACGGTGGTCAGGGTACGTTTGCGTTCGGTACTGGCGATAAGGGCATTACCTGGACGGACAAGCTTGGCCGTGAGCACACGTGGTCTGCCCGTACGGACCAGAAGCACCGCATCTGGGTTGAGCCGTTTACCAACGAGCGTGGCAACAACGTTGTCATGTTCCGCCAGGCCAACGGTTTCGTCCCTGGCTCATTCAACGGCGTGGTCGAAGGGCCGCTGGGTTCTTTCGTCGCAGCAGACGGCAACATCCAGCTCATGGCCGCATTCCTGCAGGAAGTCCCGCCAAGCCACAAGGAAAGCTGGATGGCCGCCAAGGGCGACAAGCTCGTCGAGGACCCGGAAGGCCCGATCGATGCAGCAGCGACTCAGTTGAACGAATCCAATGTGCTTTCCGGCCGTGTGTGGCTCGAGACTGGTGGTCCGGATAAAGGCATCGTGGCTACCGGCCCGTCGAAGAATGTTATTGACGAAGCAGCAGATGGATACACCGTTTATGCTTCCACCTTGACCAAGGATGGTGCCGCGGCTAACCAGGTTCTGCACGAGCAGTACAAGGACGATCCGGGCAAGTTGGCCGAAGAGACCAAGAAGATGCTTGAGGATAACCCCGAGTACATCCTCAAGACGGTCTATGGCAAGACCGATCCTGATGGGTACTACTCGCTGCGTTTTGGCGAGCTTACGGATGCAAGTCAGACCAACGAGGATTCTCTTAACCCCGACCACGTGTTCGTTTGGGTTGAAAACAGGGATGGTGTGGTGCAGAACGGCTATACCGGCTTCCACACCCCGATCTTCCAGAAGTACAACGACGGCGGTAACTTCCGTGCATCAGCTGTCCCAGCTAGGAACGTCACTGTAACTTCCCGGATTGAGGACCAGGGCAAGCCTCGCTACGGCAAGCAAATTAACTCGATCTACAACGTTAACTACGCGGTCATGCCGTACACCCCGGTGTCGATCACGGCTGATTACAACGCGACGGATAAGCCGGCTGCACCTGGCGTCACGGTGACGCCGGAATTCCACGGCAACCTGTCCACGCTGCCGTCGAAGGTGGAGTGGCGCGACGCTAAGGGCAAGGTCCTCAAGACGTGCGACCTCGACCAGTCCAAGGGTATCAAGGCCCAGGTCGCAGCGTGCACCTTCGACATCCCGGATGATGCGAAGAAGGGCGACTTCTTCAACGTGGTCCTGGTCTCTGGCGGCAATGATGTTTCCGCATGGACCGTGCTGGTCACCCGCGACGCGGACGAGTACACCCCGTCCTATGAGGACAAGCTCGTTGTCCCGGGCGAGGAGACGAAGTCTGCTCCGACCTTTACCAAGGTCGACGAGGATGGCAACGAGACCGAGGAGAAGGTCGACGCTCCGGAGGGCTCCAAGTTTGCGATTCCGCAGGACTTCAAGGCTCCCGAGGGCTACGTGGTCACTATCGACGAGAACACCG
>NZ_KV827990.1:9785-10533 GCF_001836265.1 Corynebacterium sp. HMSC036E10 | reverse complement strand
CCGAACCAGAACCTGGACTACGAGCCGGAGTACACCGACGTCACCGGTAAGCCTGGTGAGGACGTCAAGGTGGACAAGCCGACCTTCAAGGACAAGGATGGCAACCCGACCACGCCGCCGGAGGGCACGAAATTCACCCCGGGCGAGAACACCCCGGATGGCGTGACCATCGACGAGAACACCGGTGAGATCACGGTGACCATTCCGGAGGATGCCAAGCCGGGCGACAAGATCACCGTTCCGGTGGTTGTGACCTACCCGGACGGCACGAAGGACAACGTTGACGTCACCGTCACGGTGACCGACAAGGACGCTGACCTCTACGAGCCGTCCTACGAGGACAAGTTGGTCGTCCCGGGTAAGGAGACGAAGTCTTCGCCGTTCTTCACCGGCAAGGATGGCAAGGACGCGACCGCTCCTGAGGGCTCGACGTTCAAGATCACTGATGGTTTCACGGCACCTGAGGGCTACGTGGTCACTATCGACGAGAACACCGGCGAGATCACCGTGACCTTCCCGGACAAGTCCAAGTTGAACAAGGATACCGTTGAGGAATTCGACGTTCCGGTTGTTGTGACCTACCCGGATGGTTCCACCGACGACGCGACCGCGAAGTTCAAGCTGGACACCGATGGGGACGGCACACCCGACACTGAGGATCCGGACGATGATGGTGATGGCATCCCGGATGAGAAGGAGATTGACGACGACACCAACCCGAAGGTTCCGAACCAGAACCTGGACTACG
>NZ_KV827990.1:0-9685 GCF_001836265.1 Corynebacterium sp. HMSC036E10 | reverse complement strand
AGGGCTACGTGGTCACTATCGACGAGAACACCGGTGAGATCACCGTGACGTTCCCGGATAAGTCGAAGCTCAACGCGGACACCGTTGAGGAGTTTGATGTTCCGGTGACGGTGACTTACCCGGACAAGTCCACCGACGACACGACGGCGAACTTCAAGTTGGATACCGACGGTGATGGCACACCTGATACCGAGGATCCGGACGATGACGGTGATGGCATCCCGGATGAGAAGGAGAAGGAAGACAAGACGAACCCGAAGGTTCCGAACCAGAACCTGGACTACGAGCCGGAGTACAAGGACGGTTCCGGCAAGCCTGGTGAGGACGTCAAGGTCGAGAAGCCGGAGTTCAAGGACAAGGATGGCAACCCGACCACGCCGCCGGATGGCACCACCTTCACTCCGGGTGAGAACACCCCGGACGGTGTGACCATCGATGAGAACACCGGCGAGGTCACGGTGACTATTCCGGAGGATGCCAAGCCGGGTGACAAGATCACGGTTCCGGTTGTTGTGACTTACCCGGATGGTTCTAAGGACAACGTTGACGTCACCGTCACCGTTGACAACCCGGATGCGAAGACTGCGGATGAGATCGAGCCGGAGTACAAGGACGGTTCCGGCAAGCCTGGTGAGGACGTCAAGGTCGAGAAGCCGGAGTTCAAGGACAAGGATGGCAACCCGACCACGCCGCCGGATGGCACCACGTTCACTCCGGGTGAGAACACCCCGGATGGCGTGACCATCGATGAGAACACCGGCGAGATCACCGTGACTATTCCGAAGGACGCCAAGCCGGGCGACAAGATCACCGTCCCGGTCGAGGTCACTTACCCGGATGGCTCCAAGGACAACGTTGATGTCACCGTCACCGTTGATAACCCGGATAAGCCGGTAGATGAGGGTGCGGACACCACGCCGCCGAAGATCAACCCGATCAAGCCGGACGATAAGACCGTCACTGGCACCGGCGACCGTCCGAACGAGAACATCACCGTGACCTTCCCGGATGGCAAGGAAATACCGGCCACGACCGATGAGAACGGTAAGTGGACGGTCAAGGTTCCTGAAGGCACTACCTTGAAGCCGGGCGACAAGGTCGAGGCTCGAGACGAGGCCGGCAACGAGTCCAAGGAGAAGGTCGGCATCGACACCGGCAAGTGCATCGCCACCTCGGTCGGCTTCGGTCTGCCGCTTATCGCGCTGCTGCCGATTGGTCTGGCTACCCAGTTGGAGATCCCCGGTCTGTCTGACATCGCTGCTCAGGCGAACGCGCAGATTCAGAACTTCAACACCCAGATGCAGCGTCAGCTGGGCGTGTTCAACCCGCAGTTGGCTTCCCAGGTGGATGCGATTAACTCGCAACTCGCTCGCTACGGCACCGATATCGGAACCGTGCTCGGCGGCCTGGCCCTGATCGCCGCTGGCATCTTGGCCGGCACGATCATTTACGACAACTGCTCGCCGAACGGTGGCTCGTCCATCAAGAACCTCGAGTTGAGGGGTTCTTCCGGCAACACCTACGCAGGTTCGTCGAAGGAGGGGAAGGAGAAGTAATGCAGTAGACCAGCGCCTTTACTAAAGGCGTCTTCCTCGAAACCGTCGCCCCGCTCATCATTCCGGTGAGCGGGGCGACGGTTTGCGCATTGCTTATCGACGACCCCACCTCCCCGAGCTACCCCCGCCCAAAGGCAGGGAACTCACAGTAAACATTCATGAAGCAGTACGGAACCAGGCAGTTTTTAAATCAATTCCTGAGGGGAGGCTAAATAATCACATGAGTGGGGGTAGGGCCAAAAGGGTAGATTGTAGACAGGTGTCCACCAGGCGTAGCGTTCCCAAAGTCCTTAACGGGTGTCCATTAATTGGATATTGCGTTTACACACATCGCTATGTTTCTGGAAGGTTCTTTGTGAAGAAAAACTACGTTGCACGCCGCCGTGGCACGTCGGTTGCTGCGGCTGCGTTGTCGTTTGCGTTGGTTGCGCCGCTCGCGCAGCCGACGGCGTTTGCGCAAGACAACCCGCAGGCTGCCCCAACCCCAGCCCCAGCCCCAACCCCAGCTGCGGACCAAGGCAAGAACAAGCAGGTGCCAAACGCCATCTTTACCAAGGGTGGCTGGCGTGATTTCTACGGCTACCACGGTTGGGCGTACATCAATAAGGATGGCCGCCACGATGATTTGTCGTCGAATAATGAGCCGCTCAAGGGCAACGTCATCTACTTGCAGTACGTGACCAAGAATGGTGAGGTTTCGCCGACGTTCTACACCACGACTGACTCCGAGGGTCGCTTCTCCTTCGACCTGTCCGAGAAGGTAACCAACGAGGTTGACGCGCCGCCGTTCTGGCTGGCCGCCGGTGGCGTTCGCGTCCGCGTTTGGGGCGAGAACCCGGATCCGAGCAAGTACTCGGTGGTTGCCGCGGGTGACTTCAACTCGGGCCGTTACACCTCGATTACGGACCGCGTGCAGGAGTCTTGGAACTTCACTGCTGGTCCTGCTGGTTCCCGCATTACCAACGGTCGTTTTGTGCTGGAAGAGAAGCCGAATCACGTTGGTTGGTTGGCCAAGCCGGAGAAGGATTGGACCCGTGCGCTCGACGGCGAGACCGGTAAGCCGACGGCTGATGGTCAGTTCCCGTACTACGGGGACTTTGGCGCGATCAAGAGTATCGCTCACCCGAATGAGTCCATGGTGTGGTGGGAGACTGGTGAGTCTGCCGGTACCTTGCCGGGCTACTACAAGTACCAGCCTGCGCGTGGTGATCGTGCAGCGGGCGGCATCGAGATTGTTGCGTCGTATCTTAACGACGAAGTCGCGCGCCAGATCGACGCCTGGAAGAACGAGAACCCGGGTTACACGGTCGAGCAGGAGCGTGCGAACCAGGAGCGCATCATCAAGGCGTACCAGGACGAGCACGGCGAGGGCTCCCACATTGCAGAGACCGTCGTTGCCCCGACCAGCGCTGACGGCATGATTTACCTGCCGTTCAAGGGCACGCTGGGCTACTCGCGCGACAAGGCCAACCTCGGTGTGAACAATGTGGTCAGCGAAGAAGACTGGGGCAAGGTCGCAGAGGACTACCAGAACCAGTGGGTCAACGTGTTTACCGGCGCTTCGTTGTACGACGTGCGCCACATCAACACCGACTACATGTATATCTACCCGAACATTGAGGGCCGCGACGTGAAGAACTCTGCGTTCGTCGCCAATATGTTCATGAACTACCGCGACCAGGGCGCGATTGCCGCCGGCGCGAACATGAACGGTCTGCAGTTCCCGTTGATGACTGCACAGCCGACCTTCGACATTCCGGAGTACAACTCCTACGACAACAAGGGTCGTCCGGGCTCCAAGGTGACTACGAAGACCGCGGGCTTGCTGCCGAACACGGAGTACGCAATCCGTTGGTACGCAACCGCTCCGGATGGTACCCAGACTGAGATCAAGGATGCGATGTGCAAGATCAAGAGCGACGACAAGGGTGCGCTCGAGTCTTGTGACTTCCAGGCGCCTGAAGACCTGAGGGAGACCACCGTCTACACCGCCGCGCTGGTCTCTGTTGACCCGGCTTCCGGCGAGCCGTCTGATCGTTGGGAGATCGCAGACTCCTTCACCGCTGTTGTTCCTGAGCCGCTGCCGTTGGGTTCGGTGGGAACCGATTTCCCGGATAACGACGTCACGCCGCTGTTCAAGGACCTGCCGGACAACATGAAGGAGGGCACGGAACCAGTGTTCTCCGCCAAGGATCTGCCAGCGGATCTTGAGATCGACCCAAAGACCGGCAAGATCACCGGCAAGCCGACCGCCCCGGGCACCACCGAGGTCATCGTGACCCGCGAGGTCGAGGTCATGGTGGAGCAGGATGTGCCGGTGCTTGACGACGACGGCAAACCGGTCTACGAAAACCCAGACGAGCAAGATCCCGAAAAGCGCATTGAGAAGACCGAGAAGAAGCCCGTCGCGCAGAAGCGTAAGGAGCAGGTAGTCACCAAGATCACGGTGACGGACACCAAGCTGTCCGACGGTGTTGTCGGTGAGCCGTACGAGCAGGAAGTGAAGCCGGAAGGCTTTGACAAGCTGCCGCAGGGCTTCGAGCTGAAGAAGGACTCCATCAAGGTTGAAGGCCTCCCGGAAGGCCTGGAGCCCAAGAACGGCAAGATCATCGGTACGCCGAAGAAGACGGTTGACGCTTCTGAGGAAAAGCCGAATGTCACCGTTACCTACACGTTGGTGGACCAGGACGGCAAGGAGACCGAGCACACCGACGTTGTGCCGTTGAAGGTCACCGACCAGGCCGGCAAGTACGACCCGGAGGGTAAGGACCAGGAGGTTGCGAAGAACGCTGAGCCGAAGGCTGAGGATTCGATCGCGAACAAGGACGAACTTCCGGAGGGCACCAAGTACGCCTGGAAGGAAGCGCCGAAGACTGACACCTCTGGTGATAAGAAGGCTGTCGTTGTTGTCACCTATCCGGATGGCACCACTGATGAGGTGCCGGTGACGGTGAAGGTTGCCAAGGATCAGGCCGAGCAGTTCGACCCCGCATGGCAAGGACCAGACGGTTGAGACTGGCAAGAAGCCGGAGCCGAAGGACAACGTCAAGGACGCGGACAAGTTGCCGAAGGGCACGACGTTCGAATACAAGGACGAGCCGGACACCTCCACGGCTGGCGATAAGCCGGTTACCGTCATCGTGACCTACCCGGACGGTTCTACCGACGAGGTTCAGGCCACCGTGAAGGTGGAAGACCCGAAGCCCGAGCAGCCGCAGCCCAAGGACCCGAAGCCCGAGCAGCCGCAGCCGCAGCCGCAGCCGCAACCCGAGCCGCAGCCCGAAAATCCCGAGGACCCGAAGCAGTCCGACGCTGACACCTACGAACCGCAGGTTCAGCACAAGACCGTCGAGCCGAACGAGGTCCCGGAAGCCAAGGATCACGTCACCAACGTCGACGAGCTGCCGGAGGGCACGACCTTCGAGTACGAAAAGGCGCCGGATACCTCCACTGAGGGCGACAAGCCGGTGACCATCGTTGCCACTTACCCGGATGGCACCACCGACAAGGTCAACGCCAACGTCAAGGTGCAGAAGAACGCGACCGACGCTGACAAGCACGACCCGCAGGGCCAGGACCAGAAGGTCAAGACTGGCGGCACCCCGGACGCGAAGGCCAACATCAAGGACGCCGATAGCCTGCCGGAGGGCACGAAGTTCGAGTACAAGAAGACCCCGGATACCTCGAAGCCGGGCGTCTACGACGTCACTGTTGTTGTGACCTACCCGGATGGTTCCACCGATGAGGTGCACACGACGATCACCGTTGGTACTGACGCGGAGCGTTTCGTGCCGGAGTATGACAAGGTCACGGACGTTCCGGTTGATGGTGAGAAGAACACCAATGATCCGTTCGGCACCAAGGCGCCGGTGAAGAAGACGGAGGTGAAGCCGACCGCGGATTCGGACACCGACAAGTGGGAGTTCACCCCGCAGGACAACGGTGTGATCAACGCGAAGGCTCCTTCGATGAAGGACGTCGCGGAAAAGGTCGAGGCGCACCTGCCGGAGATCAAGAGCACCGATGTGAAGAAGCGTTGGGATAAGTTCTTCGAAACCTTCAAGCCGTTCGCTCGCCCGTCCGTTGCTGTCGGCTTCACCTACGAGGACGAATCGACCAACTCCGCGACCGCCAACTTCGATCTGGTCGGCAAGGATGGCAAGTCCTTGCTGGATCCGGATGGTGACTTTGATGGTGATGGACACAGCAACCGCGAGGAGGTGGAAAACGGCGCCAACCCTGCCGACGATCAGTCCAAGCCAGACACCACGGCACCGACTATCGACGACATCACCCCCAGCGCCAAGACCATCACCGGTAAGGGCGACCGTCCTGGCGAGAAGATCATCGTGACCTGGCCAAACGGCAAGACCATCACGACCACGACCGGCAAGGACGGCAAGTGGAAGGTCAACGTCCCGGCGGACGTCAACCTGAAGACCGGTGACGAGATCCAGGTTGTCGACGGCGCCGGCAACAGGGCCACCGCAAAGGTCGGCATCGACACGGGCAAGTGCGTTGCCACCTCCGTCGGCTTTGGTCTGCCGCTGATCGCGCTGCTCCCGATCGGTCTGGCCACCCAGATCCAGATCCCGGGCCTCACCGAGTTCGCCGCCCAGGCGAATGCACAGATCCAGACCGCGAACACGCGCCTCCAGCAGCAGTTGGGCGTGTTCAACCCGCAGGTCGCCGCTCAAGCGGACGCCGTGAACGCGAAGCTTGCCCAGTACGGCACCGACATCGCAACAGTTGTTGGCGGTCTCGCGTTGATCGCCGCTGGCATCCTGGCCGGCACGATCATTTACGACAACTGCTCACCCAACGGCGGCTCGTCCGTGAAGAACCTCAAACTCAAAGGTTCTTCCGGCAACACCTACGCTGGCCCTTCTAAGGAGACCACGGCTCCGGAGAAGAAGTAGGTTCTAGCTACTAGTTAGCGCGTTGTTGCCCCGTACCCCCGTTGTTGGGATACGGGGCAACTGTCGTTGGGGCATTTTGCTTATCGACGACCCCACCACTCCGAATCACCCCCTAAAGTAGGCACTTCTGCTTTTCTGAGAAAATCTCACCTTCAGCCCGTTTTTCACGGATCTTCTCGGTGTTAGTGGATCGGGAGGCCAAGTACCGTGCCTGGGCGGAAATCGTCACCCAAAAACGCAGGGCAGATAGGCATTTGCAGTGGTTGGGGATGCATCTCGATATTGCACGTTTCCAAGATGTATCTATTTTGACAGGTCAACAATTTTTGACGACGTGGGCAAACGCTGTCCAGCGAAAAATGGAAAAAGACACTGCCGGGTTGGAAGAACCTGAGAAATCTTCTACGCGGTTGTGGGCAGACGTAATGATCATTGCGGGCTGTTGTCAACTTCTTTACCCTTGCCTATGTCGGCCCTGTATGGCATGTGTCCGAAAAGCGTCACAACAGACAGGGCTTGTCTAACCGAAATTGTCATTTTCGAGGAAGGAATTTTCGGTGAAGAAGAATTACATTGCACGTCGTCGTGGCACGTCGGTTGCTGCGGCTGCGTTGTCGTTTGCATTGGTTGCGCCGCTTGCGCAGCCGGTAGCGTTTGCGCAGGAGGATAAGCCTGCTGCTGATGCAGCACCTGCTGATCCGAATCCTGCTGAACAGCCGGGTGATCAGCCTGTTGAAGAACAGGATAAGGGTGAGGTTGTTGAGGATCTATTCCCGTCGCGTGACGGCCAGCAGGTCATTGAGGCTGATGCTGTAGCGAATGGGTACATCAAAACGACGATTGATACCACGAATGCCGAGTCTGTGTTGACTGGCCGTGCGCTTGAGGTGACCAATAAGGGCACCTATGCCCCGTTCCAGAACAGCCAGCAGCCGGTGCCGACGGGCACGAAGGTCTACATGCAGTGGATCGATAGCGATGGTGCTGTTTCGCCGGTGTATGTCACTGAGACTACTGATGGTTTTAGCACCGGTGATGATTCTGGCGGTCCTGGTTTTTATGCGTTTGATCTGCGTGAGCCGTGGTTTGATGCCAATGGTACGAAGCATGAGTTCCGTGCGTGGGGTGCGAGCGCTTCACAGTACTACCGTTTGTGGATCGATGAGTATGAGCGCGATGGTGTGACGTATTCGCCGTTCCGTCAGGCTGGTGGGTTGTTCCCAGGTTCGTTCTGGTCGACCGGTGAGACCCGTCAAAATGGTGCGTTTGCTTTGCTGGGCAAGAATATGCACTACACGGCTTTCTTTATGGCGCCGAAGCCTGCGGGGTTGACTGAGGCGTTTACGCGTCCGCGTGATGAGTGGAAGCAAGCGGATGTCTACATTGATGGTGAAGATACTCCGACGGTGCTTGAGTCGCGTGGTGGTATATACGATCCGTCTGTGTATACGGGTGTAACGGATACGATTTCTGGTTCTGTGTGGTATGAGACCGGTGCTGGTGATCGTGGCAATACGCAAACTGGTGTGCACCGCAATGTTGATGGTGCGGATTACCCGGCGAAGGGGTACCAGGTTGTGTTGTCGCAGCTGACGCAGGAAGGCTACCGCGACTACCAGGATGCGGTGGGTAAGGTTCCGGAGGATCAGCGTAACGAGAAGTCCATTGAGTGGATTAAGGCGAATCCGGACGCGATTGATGCGACGTATTACACCACGGTGGATGAGTTTGGTAACTACTCGATGCAGTTGCCGAAGAATGCGTTGACGAACAATGTTGCTACCACCGATAACATTTGGATGACGGTGTTGGATGAGGATGGCAATGAGGTTGTGGCGTATTCGCCGTGGCTGTTGCCGCAGTTTATGAATGCTGATTCGACGGGTCAGATGGCGCCGCGTCATGCTGCGTCGAATCCGACGATGAACGCTGCTCCGCGTAATCACCGTAATTACTCGTTCGGTATTTTGCCGCAGTATGACATTGATCAGTTTGACATTGTCAACTACAACGTGACGGATATGCCGGCGACGAAGGGTACGGATACTGAGCCTGCTCGTCTTGAGGCTAAGGGTCGTTTGACGTTGTTGCCGACGAAGTTGGAGTGGCGTCAGGGCAATCGTGTGCTCAAGGAGTGCCCGGTTGATAACCTGTCGAATTTGGGTGATTGCCAGACGCTTGATTTCAACGATGAGGCATATGGGCTCAAGGATGGCGATATCGTTCGTGCGGTGTTGGTCACCGGTGAGGGCGATGGTCGCAATGAGATTGCTGCCGATTCGTTTGCGGTGCGGAAGAATGATCCGGAGTTGGATGCTAATGAAAACGCTCCGAAGTATGAGGATTCGGTTGCCCCGCAGGGTAGCGAGGTAAAGGTTCCGGCGCCGAAGAATGAGGATGATAAGGATCTTCCTGAGGGTTCGACGTTTGGTCCGAATAAGGATCCGAACTTCCCGGTGCTCAAGGATGGCAAGCCGGTTGTCGATGCCAATGGTGATCCGGCTGGTTTCCCTGGCACCTACCAGATTGATCCGAATACTGGTGAGATCATGGTGAAGCCGAAGGCGGATGCTCCGGTCGGTGACTATGAGATTCCGGTTGTTGTTCACTACCCGGATGGTTCCGCTGAGACCGTCTACGCCAAGGTTAAGGTAGTCCCTGAGTACACTCCGAACTACCCAGGTGAGTACCAGCCGAAGGATGAGGAGAAGCCGAAGGGTTATGTCACCCCGGCTGGTGAAGAGACCACCATCAAGGTTGACTTCGACGACCCGGCCACCGAGAAGAAGGAACAGGCACCGGCTAAGGACGTTGCGAAGTTCTCGATCGACGATGCAGCGAGGAAGGCAGCTGAAGAAGCAGGCTACACCGTTGACGTTGATTCGGCCACGGGTGATGTGAAGGTAACCCCGAAGAAGCCGACCCTGGATAAGGACGGCAACCAGGTGAACGTGCCGGCTGAGTCGTTGACGATTCCGGTGAAGGTAACCTACACGGACGGTGCGCTCGAGGATATCGCTGAGGCTGTTGTCTACCTCGATACCGATAATGACGGCATCCCGGATATCGACGATGAGGACGACGACAACGACGGCATTCCGGACAAGGACGATAAAAACCCGAATGTTCCGGACCAGTCCAAGACGCTTGAGCCGAACTATGAGGACGGTAAGGGTAAGCCTGGCGAGGATGTCGAGGTTGACAAGCCTG
>NZ_KV827989.1:56542-179272 GCF_001836265.1 Corynebacterium sp. HMSC036E10 | reverse complement strand
CTACTCAAACGGAACAAAACCTGGGACACTTCACCAAGGGTAATTTTGAGCGCAATAACAGATGCACCCAACGTCCCCAACTTGCTTTGCTCCGATACCCTAAACCGTGCACACATTTCTAAACACCAGCTAGACGGGATTTCACTGCATGTTGTTGGATGTAGACCGCATTAAAGACAGAGCAGGAACCGCATTCTCTCAAATCCGAAACGGGAATTTTGACTATGTTTTCGCCAAATTTGTTAATGAAGTTGGCCGGCTCACTAATACTGCTTCGCACCGGAAGCACTCCTTGCTTCGGAGAGGCTCCTTAAACCGGCCCTCCGTGTCTCCACTTTCGCTAGAAACACCACACTTCCCAGAGACTACTGCTGCAGTTATCCTGGATGATTTTTCGTATCAATGTTGGCAGGGGGAGTTCAACACCGTAAAAGTAACACCGGGACGTTGGGCCGAACAGTTAGAAAATACATCTATTGATCTTCTGCTCGTGGAATCTGCACACGCTGGTAACGGCGGAACATGGGGCGGAAAAATCAAGACCAGCTCGTTGGATCCCGACCTTGCTCAACTCCTGGATTGGTGCAAGCAGCACCAGATCCCTACGGTGTTTTGGAACAAGGAAGATCCGCCTCACTTCGACGACTTCCTTGCAACAGCGACGGCCTTTGACATCATTTTCACCACTGATGAAAACATGGTCCCCCACTATCAGGAAGCAGCACCTGAAGCAGCTATCGACGTCCTCCCGTTTGCAGCACAGCCTCTCATTCACAACCCGGCTCGGAACTCACCTATCGGGCCGAAAGTTCAAGATAAGCGTTGGCAACAGGGAGATGTCGCGTTCGCAGGAACGTTTTTTAACCACAAATACTCTGCGCGAAAAAAGCACCTAGAGGATCAACTTTTCGCAGCGGCTGATATCGCTGAGAAATACCGATACCAATTCACCATCTATTCGCGGTTAGGAAATGTTGACAAACGTTATCGGTTCCCGAGGCGAGTACAGAAGTACATCGCGGGTAGCCTCTCTGCAGACCATATGCTTCAAGCTAATAGAGAACACAAGGTTTTTCTGAATGTAAATTCAGTAGATTCCAGTCCCACGATGTGTTCGCGTCGCGTATTTGAGCTGCCCGCATATGGTGCTGCGCTGCTTACATCTCCAAGTCCAGCGATTGAGAATTTCTTCTCCCCAGATCAAATTGCTATTGCTGAGGATCAGGATCAGGCGCGGGCGCATTTGTTGACTTTGCTCAAGTCACCAGAGGTCCGTGAACGCATGGTGCACCGCGCACAGCGCACCATCTGGAACAACCACTGCTACCACCACCGTGCGTCGAAACTCCTCGAAGCCGCTGGCGTAGAGCATGCTGCTACCGAGTCGGATCCTCTCATCTCCGTCATTGCGCCATCCAACAGGCCTGACAACATAGATCACTTGTTTAGCCAATACGGTCGGCAAATCAATGTTCGCAGAGAACTAATCCTTGTGTGCCATGGTTTTAAACTGCAGGACCATGCGGTTGGCGATTATTGCAGCCAGTACGGTATTCCCCACGATGAGGTGCAGGTCATCGCTGCATCGGAGGAGCAGTCCCTTGGCGAGTGTCTCAATGCGGCAGTCGAACGATCCTCCGGTGACTTCATCGCCAAATTCGATGATGACGACTTGTACCTCCCCCACTACCTGGAAGATATGCGCAACGCGGCGATGTACAGCGGTGCGGATCTCGTTGGCAAACAGGCTTGCTATGCGTACATCGAAAGCAAAAACGCCATCGTGTTACGGCATCCAGAGAGGGAGCATATTTGGACGAACTTTGTTGCCGGTCCAACCCTGTTCGGCCCCCGCGCAACTTTTGAGTCATTCCCTTTCGAGAATCGAACTAACGGCGAGGACACTGCGTTACTTCGTACATTGGAGCGCAAAGGGCGCTATATCTATTCCGCAGACCGCTTTAACTTTATTCAAGTCAGAGGCGGCGAGCACACGTGGCAGCTTGCTGATGCGGAGTTCATGGCACAAGGCGAGGTTAGAACTTTCGGCCTTAATGAAGCACACGTTGAAGCGTAGTTTTGCCGCTACGGTTGGTTAAAGGCGCTCGATGATCCAATCTGCGATTTGTTTGAGCGTAGAATCGACGCTGCGCTGAAGCGCCACTCGGTCTACCTCTTCGCTGCGCTCGGTACCGAGTGTTTTTCTGAGAACTTCCTCGAGATCATGCGGTGTAAGCGCTACCGGCCTTCCGGAATCATACGGCCAATCAGTGTAGAAGCCCCGCTCCCGTTCTTTGGATCTCTTCAAATCAGGCGCGTACACAATGGAAGGACGTCCGGTGAGCTTGTAGTCATAGAAGACCGACGAGTAGTCAGATATAAGAACGTCTGCGATAGCCATAAGGTCTTCAACTCGTGGGTACCCACTCACGTTGATCACATTCTTGCCTCGACCGGCGATCGCACGCATGTGGTGACCACGGATAAGGACCACAGCATCATTACGTCGAGCAATACGCGCTGCAGGGAATGCCAAATCGTCCTTGGAGTACCTCCAGGTTGGCGCCCACAGAATGACTTTCTTGCCTTTCGGGATCCCCAGAGATTCCTTAATTGCGTCAATGTTCCGCAATCCGCGCGTGAGGTAAATATTGCGTGGATACTCCCCGACAAGAATTTCTCCGCGGTAGTGAGCAGAATTTGCGATCAACTCTGCTGCTTCCGCACTCTGCGCCAACAGCAGATCCCAATCACCGGACTGCCGTTCCATCAGCCTGCGATATGTCAGACCGACAAAAAACGGGTGCGCGTCAAACAACAATCGTTTAATCGGCCAACCGTGCCAGGTTTGAAGCCAATATTGCCCAGGTTGTTTCCGCATCCAGAAGGGGAAATTATCATTTCCGACAATTACTTTTGCCCGTGTGAGCTTGTCGTACCAATCATCGCTGCCGGTGATCACGGGCACGGCGCCGGCGGGTACTTCGACATTTTCATCGCGAACGGACACCCAAACGGGAATATCGGGATGATGCTCAAGCAAGTACTCGCAAATTGCACCCGGGTTATCGGTGACGTTCTTTCCTGAGAACGCCTCAACAAACACTCCACGGATCAGCGGACCCCCCGCAAACGGAACGCCCCGATAGGTTTCCCACGAAGTTGCCTTGGAAACTTCACTCGGAGCCAGCACTCGCAGTGCGGTCGTCCCATTACTGCGTGGCTCGATCCGGACAGAACGAACAGTCCCTTCAAGGAAGGTATTAGCGTTCAGATCCCCTGGTTCTACTGCTGCCCTGCTCAAACGGTTCTGGGGTACGAGCGACCAGCGGAGGAAGTAGGACTTCCCACGTAAGACTGCCAGTTCAAACCTGGCCGTGAATTTACAACCATCCCAGATTGTTTCTGCCTTCACCGCCTGATTGGAGGAACTGAGCCAAATCGTCGGTTTTACAGCAGGTGCGCTGCATCGTCCTTCAAGGATGAGGGAGGACCCTTCATTTCTCGCAGCATCAACCTCAACCCGAATCGCTTTACGGTCAATAACCGCAGAACCATCGGCCGCGGTGCGTACGACAGTCCCCTGTCCAGTGCCGAATTGCTTCTCTAGAGGTTGTGCGCTGTGCACCCGACGTCCGCCAATTGCTATGACATCTTTTCTGGACCAACCGAGGAGAGCTCGATATCCCAAGGGACGAAATGGTTGACGGAACTGCGCTGTGCCGTCTTGTAGTGAATCCGTTCGGACTTCTCCAAACACACTGGTTTTTCGCGCTTGCCACGACGTGAGAAGAAAATCGTCTGACTTAATACTGCGCTTGGTCAAGCGCCAGTTCATGCCGCCGACTCCTCGTTGCGGCTGCATCAGCCATCGGTGATCGCTTCCCAGTGGGCTAGGCAATCCGGTTGCGATATCTCCTGCGAACTTCGCGAATCCAAATGATTTAAATTCGCCCCAGGCTGCACAGACACCGATACGCAGGTGCTCAAGTCCACGAAGATTCACTTCTACGAGGTACGAATCATTTGTATGGTCGTGCCAAGGGTCTTGAAACACCGCATTATTTGCGGAGTGTGAGTTGCGACGGGCATGCAGTAACGAGGTGGCCGTTAGGCGGTCGATTGAATCAGTCTCGGTGAGTGCGTCATCGTGGACACCATAGAATTGAAACTCCACATCTTGGGAATTCACGCCTCTCATGCTGGCTCGGATTTGAAGTTCAACGGTATCTTCATCAATCCATCGCACACTTTGAACTTCTGCGAGCACAGGCACATCCACTGCTCGGGCGCGAAGGAGATCTGTGGGAAAGCCAGCGATCTTAGGTACGCAATCAGCAGCAATCATCCCGCCCTCAAGGAACGCATATTGCTGGCGTAGGTCGAGTCTCAGCCCAATTTCCTCGTTAACATCCGTGTCAGTTCCATGTGCCAGGGCCCAGAAAAGTGAACGGCGATAAATTGGCACACGGTCGAGCGCATTCGGATACTTTTGCAGCCATTTGCTGATGTCCTGTGCAAATGACCGCATCAGCTTGCGATACGGATCATCGAAATGCTTGTGCGGAAGGTGCACGGCGAATAGGTACAGATCCATCGAGATAAATCGCTCGAGCATAAAGCTACGAAGCTCGTCGTGCGCGTTGTGCTCTACTGCCTCTGTCCACATCACCCGCGTTATAGCAACGCGGTCACGTAGATCGTCGATATCCGCCTTTGCATTGGAACGCGACGTTCCTTCGTCCGACATCCGCCACGAGTACACATCGCGTTTAAGCACATCGAACGACGATGCGGAGACGATCGCACGCAAGATCGGAGGCTGATCCTCATAGTTAAGGTGCTCAGGCATCGCCTTGACTGATGAGCGCCAAAACTTCATGCGGAAGATTTTGTTCCAGAGCACAGGCTCGTTGAACGCTTGCGGGAAATCCGCTGCGCTCGTTTTCAATACATCTCGCTGGTGCGTCGATTCCACGATTTGGGGGCGAGTAACCGAGCTTCCTTTATGCCGAACGTACCCACCGAAAACAAAGTCACTGCCCGTTTCCTCGAGTGTCTGCAGCATCGACTTGTACGCACCTGGCAGCACCAGATCATCAGCATCAGCAAACGCCAGAAACTCACCCTGCGCTTGTTCAATCGCCATATTGCGCGCAGCACCGGGACCTCTTCCCTCACCGTCGAGAATGCGGATTCGTCGATCAAGGAGCTGCAACGAATGCACAATGGATCGGGTGGCATCGGTAGATTTGTCATCCACCACAATGATTTCCATCGAGTCAACCCCTTGCGACTGGATGGAATGGATTAACGTTGCCACCCAGCGGGCGGCGTTATGGCACGGGACGATGACACTCAACTTCGGCTGTTCATCGATTCCTCCACGATGCACCCACTGCTTCGCGTTAGGAAGCTGCTTGAGCCATGCACGCACATCGTGTACGTAGCTCACAACGGGCCGAAACTTACCTAATCCCACGTGGAATCCTCCCGTGCTATTGCTCTCTCCCGTTATTTCTCATCAAACACGATGGTGGGCTTGATATAGGTCGAGGTAACTTCGTCGATGAGGTCTTCCGCCGCCTCAAACTTGTTCTCGCCCTTAAGTTTTACCCACTCACGGTAGCGATCAGCTACATCACCTACGTCACCGTCAGCGATGATTTCCCCCTCGTGGATCCACACCCCACGATCACACATTTCCTCGAGTTGCTTCGCCGAATGCGACACCAATAGCACTGTGCCGGCACCAGTCAACACAGATTCCATTCGTGCCTCTGCGCGTTTAGCAAACGCCGCGTCTCCGGTGGACAACGTCTCGTCGACAATAAGAATGTCCGGCTCTGTTGCAAGCCCGATAGAAAAGCCTAAACGCGCCCTCTGACCTGATGAATACGTTTCCATCGGACGATCAATAGCGTCACCAATATCTGCCAGCTCGACGATTCCGGGATAGGCACGATCAACTTCTTCCGGTGTCATACCCATTGCCAGACAACCAATCCGGACGTTCTTTGCGCCGGATAGTCTCGGCTGAAGTGCTGCCCTGACTCCCATCAGCGTGGGTTGAGATTTCACCAACACCTCTCCGCTTGATGGGCGCTCAGCGCCTGCGATTACTCGCATCGTTGTGGATTTACCCGACCCGTTGTGCCCGAAGAAGCCGATGGACTGCCCTTCGTATGCAACCAAACTGATGTCGTTGAGCGCGCGAACCTTGTCCCAGCCAAATCGCTTTTCCGTGGACTTCACTGGGTACTCCATCACAATGTTTCGGAGGACCACAGAAGGCGTAGTGGAGTGCATCTCATCATTTGACAGTGACATAGCGCTCCTCCGCTTGCCAGAAGAAAACAAACCCGACAGCAAACATGCCGAACGACCAAGCAAGAATCGGTCCCCAAAGCTCCATGGTGGGCAACTGGCCGTACATCACTGACTCACGTGCCGCCATGAGGAACTTATAACCGGGGTTAGCCAGCATGACTTCTCTGAGAATTGGCTGCTCAACAAAACGGTCTACAGAGAAGAACACTCCTGAGCTGTAAAACCAGAACCGCTGCCCCACCCGAAATAAGGTTTCCATATCCGGGTAAAACGTTGTAATACGCGCGACGATAAACATGATGCCCGTGCCGAAAATATGTGCCAGGAAAAACAGTGGCACGACGAAGATGATCGTCCAATGGATTGGCTCTTTCCACTGGGTAAGCAGAGTGAAGACAATGGCCACAAGAACCGGTACCGCTGTGGAGTAAAACAGGCGCAGAGACTGCGACAACACCAGAGCCGCTCTAGGAAACATGAATGACTTGACCAGGTTCTGCTGTTTTTTCACCAGGTCATTTCCATCCGCGATATATTTCTGGAAGATTTGAAAAAACGTCACACCAAGGACGACGTAGCCTGGGAAATTCTGGATGCCATTATTCGTACGGACGATGAGACCAAAGATCATCGCGTACATCACTGAATCAATCAGCGGCGAAACAATGAGCCAAACTTTGCCCATCCACAAGTCACGTGGGGTACGAAAAGCCTTCGCCGTCGCATCCGCTTGGAGGAAATACCTACGACGCCAGAGCTGGCGCACATACTCAGGCAGTGGCGGACGAGCAGATAGCTTCCGAAGCGACGACCGCTGTACAACGATGGTGTTTGTGGACTGTGATTCGTCCGCACCGAGGTTTGCAGACGTGTTGTCATGCTCCGACTCGAGCCCGTCCTCACTCATCACAGATCCTTCCTAGGCGCCCGGCCATAAAAGCGTTATCCGTTTCTTTTCCAGACACCGCCTGTCACTGCATAGTGAAACTACCATGCAGCACCTAAATATAGTTCTCTATACTTATTTGCCAAACGGCTCCACTGTCGAGTTTTCGCCCACTCAATCGAAGGCAAACCGTCGCGTCCCACTGCCCTCTTGATCCCCTGCGCTAACTGCTGAGCGTTCTCCGGCTGCACATATGTCTCGGCTTCACCGGTAACTTCCCGTAGTGCTGGCAAATCTGACGCGACTACAGGAATGCCCAGAGCCTGCGCATTGAGAGCCTTCAATGGTGTCACGTTGCGACACACCAGAGTGTCTTTCCTCGGCACTACAAAAACATCAAGACACTGATACCAACGGCCAATAGTCGAAGCGGGTTGCTTGCCCACAAAACTCACTCGATCCGCAACGCCCAAAGAGTCCGCGAGTACACGCAATTCTGCTAACGCCGCGCCATCGCCCACAACGACGCCAGCAAATTCCTCATCGAGATATTTAAACGCCTGTACAAAGTATTCGAGTCCCTCGTAATCAACAACTGAGGTGATCGCTCCGACAATGGTTTTATCGACTGGCAGATGAAACAGTTCCCGCAGCTGCGATTGAGAGCCACATTCCTCAAAGGCTCGATCATCGATCCCGTTGGGAACGACCACAATCTTGTTGGGGTCAACGCCCGAATCCTCAAGCTGTCGCTTGGTTACCTCACTGAGAACAACTACAGCAGCTGCTTGTTTACAAGCTTCCAGCTCTTGCTGTTGTGCGAGTCGGTAGTACTCCGATTGCGCAGCTTGTCGCTGTGCTGTTTCGGGGCGTTTGGACAACCACGTTTGTTCTGGAGCACCACGCATTTCGTACACCCACGGAATCCCTAGGGCCTTCGCTGCCCTACTTACGATCAAGGCATTTTCAAATCCCGTAGTGGTATGGAGCGCCTCCGCACCAAAGTCACCCGCATAGGAAACAAGCTCTTTAATCGCATCCTGCTGGAAGTGTTCTGAAGTAATGCGAGTCCATTTGGGAAGAATCCTGCGATATGTGATGTCGTCCACAGTTTCAGTGGCTCCTGCCGCAAATTTTCCAACCACATTGGGATAGCCCGCGCGAGTCACCCCCTCAACTTCAATCCCCTGCGCCGACATTCCTTGAAGCACCGCGTGACTGCGCAGTGAATAGCCAGCAACGGAATGCGGCAGAGAGTTCGTAAGATAGTGCATGATTCGTTCTGCGCGATGAAGTGGCACAGACGGTTCGATTACCTGACGTAATTTTTGAGTTTCAAACTCGTATGCCGAACGCCGATTTTTCAGCCATGGACGTCGCGGAAGTTCGCGCAATGCCTTTGTGAACTCTCCTTGTTCGAATAAGCGTGAAGCTTCCGCGTCTGCAACGTCTTTACTCCTACGACTGGCCACTGAAAGTAGCTGTCCAAGCTCTGGAATCGACGCGAACCGGCGGCCAAAGTCTTTAGCAAACTTTTCGGGATCGACCTGTATTTGGCGCAGTGAAAAGCTCGACATAAAACAGGCCTGTTTCACTTTGTCCACGGCAGACACTTTCCGGACCATCGCCTATTTACCAGATTCAGTTGCTTGTCGCGACAGGATCTGATCCAAAAAGTTGACGATGACTTCCGGGGCGTCCTGCAATCGTTGTTCCGTTACCCACTTCGCTGCTTCATCAGACACTTTAAGCAAATCCTTGTTCTGGGCCAGACGAACCCAAAGGTCTGCTAACTCCTGCGGGTTTTCCGGTGAGACTGTGTGCCCAGCTTTCAGATCAGATACGATCCGTGCAGTTTCCCCATCAACTGCTGCGCAAATGTGAATGCCTGCTTCCATTAACTCATAAGTCTTGGACGGCACCGCGCGTCTTAGTGGTTCCCAGTCCGCGAGATGAACCAACGCGGTATCTGCCCACTGATAGTGCTCGTCCAAAGCGTCGGCATCCGTGCGGGGCAAAATTTCCACGTCTATATCGAGAGCCGCCGCTTGCTCTTGCAATGCCGCCTTTGTTGCACCTGCACCAACAAGCTTCAAATGCACGTCTACGCCTGATTTCTTAGCAAGCGCTGCTGCTTCCAAAGCATTACCCAACTTTTGCGCGCGCCCCAGAGTGCCGGCATAAAGCACATTCAGATGATCTCGGTCAGTCCCTGTGGCATCAACAGATACAGATACTTTTTCGGCCTCGCTCTTGAGCGGAAAGACATTTCGGACCGTGCATACATTCGGCCGCTTGCCGCGTGCTCTCCTAGGAATCTCCCGCTGTAGTTGCTTGCCTAAATCTTCTGAGGTGACAATGATTCCAGCAGCTCCATCTAATGCTTTGTTGAGCGTATCTGACACTACTGAAAATCCAGCACGACGCAGCCCTTTGTTAAATAGGCGCTCGCGCCACGAAGCCTGCCCTGTGCCAGAATTCCAATCATCGGAATAGCTCAGCAGGTCTGGCCACGCATCACGCAGATCAATGACGTACGGAACACCGAGCATCTTCGCACCAATCCGTGCGACAACCGCAGTCGGCAATGCTGGCACGGTTCCAACGATGATGTCTGGCTTATTCGATTCCAGTGCTGCCTTTTGACGTCGGAGCGTACGCAACATCGAGAGCGAGACAAACCCCTGGTTCGCTGCTTTTGCGGTGAGGCCCGAATCACCTGTGAGATAGGTAGTGCGGTAAATACGCTCACCTGCTGGACCCCACTCCACCGGGTGCATCCGCCGAATCCGAAGTGCCAGCCGTTTGCCAATAGAGGCAAATCGCTTAGACAGCGTCACCTCACGGTTGTAATGCGGCGGAGGAGCAACCACACTCACCGAATGTCCGTTTTCATGAAGTACCTGTGTAAGCCATGTCCAACGACGTTGTGGAACGCCGTTTTCGGGTGCCCAGTAATGGGATAAGACCAAGATACGGGCCAAAATGCTCTCCTCCTCTCACGGCACTCCCACAGGCTCAAGACCAATATCGGTGCTGAGGCAGCGTTGCCGACAGTTTAGTTCAATTCCGAAAAATGGCACATTGAGTGTCCGGTCATTCACAGACCGGTGACAATCCCGTCCAGTATGTCTTTCTCACTGATGACAATTCGGCTCGCGTCGGCTTCGTGTTCGAAGAAGTCAATCAGTTTTTCAACAACGGCCGAGCCTGCTGCAATGACGTCGGCACGCCCTGGGTGTACGACCGGATTGGTCCGGCGTTTCTCTGCAGTTTTGTTACGAAGGTCTTCTGTGACCTCGCGGATACAGTCGAAGGAAATCTCCGACATGTGGATCCGTTTCGGATCATAGGAATCGAGATTCTGAGCCAGTGCAGAAAGCGTCGTGAACGTACCGGCACATCCGACGAAGGTACGCGCCTGTGCGAACGGCACCACCTTCGCCGCTTCGGCAATTCGTTTAGCGATGTACTCGCGGGCATCAGCGGTTTCTTCTGCGGTGGGTGGATCCGACCTCATAAACCGCTCGGTGATGCGCACGCAACCCATCTGGGTGGACACAGCGTGAAGTTGGTCTGCGGTCTGCATGACAAATTCGGTCGATCCGCCGCCGAGGTCAATGACGCAGAACGGCCCGCGTTCCGGGTCAAGGTCTGCCGTGGCGCCAGCAAACGACAGCGCTGCTTCCTCCTGACCAGAGATCACTTCGGCTTCTGCGCCAGGCTGGATCTTGCCGAGGAGTTCTCGGGTCATGGCGAAGAAATCCTCGCGGTTGCTCGCGTCGCGCGTGGCAGAGGTGGCCACCATGCGCACGCGGGTGACGTTCTCGCGCTGCATCTCCTCGACATAGTCCGCGAGTGCTACGCGGGTGCGTTCGATGGCTTCTGGCGCGAACTTGCCGGTCTCGTCGACACCTTGGCCGAGGCGCACGATGGTGTTGCGGCGGCATACTTCGCCGGTTTCGGTGTCGTGGATAAGCAAGCGGATGGAGTTTGTGCCGCAGTCCACGGCGGCGACGCGGGTCACTCCAGATCCTCCCCTGCTTCAGCGAGAGTGATGCCGAGATCCTCAAGCGTCGGCCATTCCTCCGGGATCGCGGTGCCACGCAGATTGCCGTGATCTGCGGCGAGGGCGACAGCCTCGGTACCGAAGCGGACACGCTCGGGTCCTTCTGCGAGCGCGTAAGCGATGAGCACGTGGAGGCATTTCACTCGCTCCGGCATACCACCACCGGAAAAATCCGTGCCCAGATCTTCGATAGCGTTGCGCTCTGCGAGGAAGTGCTCGTGGGCGGCAAGGTAGTCGCGTCGCAAAGCATCGCCCTCAGCGGTATCAGCGTTGAGGCGGGCTTCCATCCACTTCATCACCTGCGCCACCTCGAGGCGTGACGCTTCGGCGGTGAGGCGTGGATCGGTGAGGTAGTAGAGGGTGGGGAACGGGGTGCCGTCGTCAAGTTTTGGCGCCGTTTTCACCACAGCCGGCTGATTGTCCGGAGTGGTGTAGGCAATCGCGAGGACACCGCGTGGGGTGCGGCCGAGTTGCTCGGCAACGATAGACAACTGTGCATCGGTTGGAGTCATGCCGCTATTGTTCCACGACCGCCGAACAAATTTTCCGTGCGATAGGGGTTCAGTGCGCTACAGTTGCGTTTAACGTGGCTAGCAGCCGCGAGGGAGTGCCTTCAATCGAGTCGTATCGCACTCCCAAACGGTTCCACACCAACCGTCGCTGCTAGCCACGTCTTACTGTTCAGCGGGCGCCTCGACGGCTGGTTGTTCTGCGTCTGCTGGGGCGTCGGGTTGTGGCGCTTCTTGCTCGGGCGACTCAACCTCTGGAGCCTCAGGGGCTTCGGACACCTCGGCTGCGGGCGCCTCTACTTCGGGGATGTCGCGGAGCGAATCCCACAGCACCTCGGACCACTCGCGGTCGTCCGGGATCTTGTCGGCAGCAGTGGTGATGTTGCCGGGAGCCGACATGCGCGGGTCGAGGATGCGCCAGACGGTCTCTCCTTCTTCCACCACACCGAGGCGCCGACGAGCCTCTTGGCGCATGAAGGCATCGTCTTCATACATGGCGATGTCGCTTTCAAGCGCCTGCTTGCGTGCCTCCAAGCGTTCGATGGACTCCTGGGCCCGCGCAATCTCGGCGCGGCCCTCGTAGTAGTTCCGTAGCGGCGCGGCAATGGCCAGCAGTACCAGCAGCACAACGCCGATGAGGATGGCCACGCTCGCCATATCCTGCTTCGGAAACACGCGCGCCCGCCTCGTGCGGGAGCGTTGTTTGCGCTCGCGGGCGCGCTCGGCACGCTCCGCGTCGCGGCTGGCGACGGGCACCGTGTGCGACTTGCGGGGACGTGGCGGGCGCTTCTTCATAGGTAATCAGTCTAGATGCGCTTGAGGATTTCGCGGACTGCGGCGCGGCCAGCGGAGCGGTCACGCGGTCGTCGATATGCTTGCTGCAGCGCTCGGGACGCGGCCTCGACGGTGAGGCTGGGGAGCATGATGAACTTCGCGCATCGGGATCCCACCGGGCTGCGGAGAGTTCTCCAGCAAGCGCTGGGTTGAGCACTTCCGATGCAAACGCAGTCGTCTGAGCGAAATCGTGGTACTTCACGGGTAGACCGTCTCGCTTTTACTTGTCGCCATTGCCCACCTGCCTTGCGATCTCTTGCATTTGCTTGCGAAGCGGCTCCATTTGTTCCTCGATTCGCGCGTTGATGGTCGCCAAGCTCTCCTCAAGACCCTTAAATACGCTCGGGTCAATTGATGCGCGTTCAACGGCGTGTCCAATGAGCGCGAGCCGATTGCGCCACTCCGCGCTGTCTTCCTTAGAGGACGCTTCAGCGCTTAGCTCGGCGACCAATTGTTTGCCGGACTTCGCCTCGTAGTAGCGGGCTGAAGGAGCGAGCTTGCTCGCGAGGTCGTCGATACGCACGCCCTCCTTCCGGAGAGTATCCGCGACAAGGTCTGCTAGGTACCCACGCTCAATCTTAGCCTCGGCCAAATCACCAACGGTGCGCGCGACACTGGTCACCGGCAACCCGTCTACTGACACGATGTCATCCTCAGGAAGATCACGACGAGTGCGGATGCGGACTCCTTGCTGCCGTGTTTGCTTCGTACCCTCCGTGGAGAAGGTCAGCTTCGGTGGGACGAGGCGGCCGATCCCGTGGATGAGAGCAGCCGACTCGTGCGAGACCACCACGGGCTGCTCGTCCTCCCAGCGCTCATCGATGAACTTCTTTGGCTCGAGAGATAACCACGCCGCACGAATCTCATCGTGGGGGCCACCCTGATGGGACGGCAGCAGGTAGACGCCATGCCGCGCTCGGTCAAGATCACCGCGCTCCACGAGGCGGGACAGCTGCAGGCGTTCAATCCCTTCCCGTCCCGCCTGGCCGGTGGTGACGATGCCCCACTGGTCCGAGGCGACCATCTCTAAGGTCGCTAACACGTCTGCACGCTTCACCGTCCCCTCCTTTTGCGTTTGTATCAGTGATTGCGGACGATTGTATCAACTAGAACGATACAATCGTCAGCCGATTGTGATATAAACGTAGATTCTGAAGATAAAGAAGTGGCCTCGCACCGAAGACGGGCGGGGCCGAAGCGATATCTGGCTCAAACACCACGCTCCTGCGGGATCCACTCATGGTTTTGAACAATTTGGTGCACAACTTCGGACCACGTTTGCCTGTTCTTCTCAGGAGCTTTTGGCCTCACCTCTGCGTGAGCTCTACGCAAATCCTCATCTTTCTCTTGATTCTCGTCAGCCTCGATAAAAATTACACCAACTCCAACTCCTGGAGTTGACCTAACCACGCCTACCGTAAAAGCGATAGCAGAATAAACATTTCGATCATAAAGCGTGGTTTCATTCCGGCCGATGTCATCGAGAATTGATTTCGCGTGTGTGGACAGTCCTTCATAAGCTTGTCGACGCAGCGCTCCGGGAGTTGGCACCCAACTTTCGCGTACAGGATCCCAAGTACACATCTCCTTGATTGGTTTTATCTTTCTGTATAACGTCTCCTCATTTGGAATGGCAACATCATTCCAGCACCACGACCCCACGGCTACCTCACCGGATAAACAGCCCGCCAGTTCGGGTTTACCTCGTTTACAAGAGCTGCCATCTCGAGGTTGATCCGTTTCGCATAGGTAATAATTTTCTGGCGTTCAGACTCGGCGGAAACTCGACTACCTGACTTTGTGACACCCCAGACATATTCGGGGCCGTTTTCCCCCACTTCAACCTCAAGCGTTTGCTTGCCAGCAGACCAGTGCAATAGTGCCAACTTCCCCTCTTCCGTAGCCATGATTGATGGAACAGGAGAATCTGGGGTAGAGACCATTTTCATAAACTTCATGACTTCCTGGAAGGTGAGGGCTGAGAGCCCACGCTCCGCACCAACTTTTCTAATCTCGCGGGTCGCGAATGTTTCCGAGCGCTCATCCTCCCTCCCCCAAAGGCGCTTTTCCCGATTCCCGCTTGATGTATTTATCACCAAAAAGATCTTTCCCCTGGGGGCTCTCCGATGTACAGAGCCTTTTTCAACGTCCCACAGAAAATCGCTTTTAAGGGGCAACTCAGGCAACGTGTTCATCGATCCCAATCCTCTCTCCAAGTGGGGTCAGTGTATCGATCGAAAAGAGACAATACTTTCGTATGAGCTTCATCGAACGAGTTCTCAACTGTTTCTTCACGCACCGCCCGCGACACTTCAAACCCCAAGCGAGGCTTCTGACCCGGCTCCGCGTCAACCATTACGGTGGATGTCATTGGAACGCTCTCGGAGGCAGACTGATGGATCCTTACCCCGAGGTAGTCATCAACGTGTTCCTTTCCGTCAACATACCCTCCCCATTGGGCCAATACGCCCGTAGATAAACGAACCGGGGATTCTTCGATACTGTTTAAATAAATGCAGTGAACTGCCTTCGGGAAGATGTCGCCACCCGAGTCGACCACGGATCTATTTAGAGTTTCAAATATTTCAAGAATCTGCGACCTCAACGAGTCAAAACCAGGATACGGGGCACCATCCCCCGTTTCCCGATTATGGAAATTCCAGCCTAGACAAATCTGGTTTGCCTGCACTTCAAGTACTGTCTGCGAGTCCGAGAGGATGGTACGTGGTATCGGCCAATCAGCACCCCCAGCTTCGTAGAAGACCTGATCCGCCCCGCTCGGCTCGGCAGAAACTTTCATGGGCTCGACGGGATAAGGCGCAACCTCTCTCCGGTCAGTAAATTCGGAGCTAATTTTGGTGAAGAACTGCTCTAGCTGCCACCCTTGGATTGGTAACAATGATTCGAAGTCGATCCCTAATCGCACCCAAACAACCGGCGGATTTTTGAATCGTAGACTGTGGCTTTGTGGCTCCATACCCATAGATCATAGTTGAACTAGCTTCGTTACTCCCCACAGATCTAGATATGGATAGCGAAACAGCCCTAAAAAATTGGGTCAGAGTATGCAGGACGGCTGTTCGATGTGCCCCTTCAAAGGAGGGGCCAAACATATCGCTCTGAGAGAAGCCCCGCACCGAAGACGGAGCGGGGCCGGCCGTAGCGGTGAGCTACTGCCTACTTCTTAAAGCGCGGGAAGGCGTCGCGGCCGGCGTACACGGCGGCGTCGCCAAGCACCTGCTCAATGCGCAGCAGCTGGTTGTACTTCGCCACACGCTCGGAACGAGCCGGGGCACCAGTCTTGATCTGGCCGCAGGACAGGGCGACGGCCAGGTCGGCGATGGTGGTGTCCTCGGTCTCGCCGGAACGGTGCGACATCATGGTGCGGAAACCGTTGCGGTGCGCCAGCTCGACAGCGTCGAAGGTCTCGGTGAGGGTACCGATCTGGTTCACCTTCACCAGCAGGGCGTTCGCGGCACCCTTCTCAATGCCCTCGGCGAGGCGCTTCGGGTTGGTGACAAAGAGGTCGTCGCCGACGATCTGGACCTTGTCGCCAAGCTTCTCGGTCAGGGCGACGTAGCCGTCCCAGTCATTCTCATCCAGCGGGTCCTCGATAGAGACGATCGGGTACTGCTCCACCAGATCCGCGTAGACCTGGATCATCTCCTCGGCGGAGTGCTGGCCGCCCTCGAAGTTGTAGGTGCCGTTTTCAAAGAATTCGGAGGAGGCGACATCGAGTGCGAGCGCGATGTCGCTACCAAGCTTGTAGCCCGCCTTCTCAATGGCCTCCACGATCAGGTCGAGGGCGGCCTTGGTGGATTCGACGGACGGGGCGAACCCGCCCTCGTCGCCAAGACCCGTGGACAGGCCCTTGGACTTAATCACGGACTTCAGCGCGTGGTAGACCTCAGTGCCCATACGCAGCGCCTCGGCGAAGGTCTCCGCGCCGATCGGGGCGATCATGAACTCCTGGACGTCCACGCCAGAGTCGGCGTGTGCGCCACCATTGAGGATGTTCATCATCGGCACCGGAAGGGTGTGCGCGTTCGGGCCGCCGATGTAGCGGAACAGCGGCAACTCGGCAGCCTCAGCGGCGGCCTTCGCCACAGCCATGGACACACCCAGCATAGCGTTCGCGCCCAAGTTCTTCTTGTTGTCGGTGCCGTCGAGCTCGATCATCGTGTTGTCGATCAGGCGCTGATCGTCCGCCTCAAACGCGATCAGGGCATCCGCGATGGTCTCATTGACGTTCTCAACAGCCTTGAGAACACCCTTGCCGTCGTAGCGGTCGTCGCCATCGCGAAGCTCGTGAGCCTCATGCTCACCCGTCGACGCACCCGACGGCACCGCAGCCTGGCCATGCGAGCCATCAGACAGCAGCGCTTCCACCTCCACGGTCGGGTTACCGCGCGAATCCAGAATCTCGCGAGCAAAGATGTGCATGATGTCAGCCATGAGTTCTCCTTAACGTGGATAGTGGCGTGGAAAATGACTTGGCGAAAAATTCCGTCCACAAGTCTAGCCGTTGCCCTACCGGTGGGCAGGCTGGTTCATGGCATAGTTGGCCGCCGCGTCGCGTACACGGGCGAAATAGTCGCTGGACTGGTTATACGCGTAGATAGCCTGGGTCCACCCCTCCTCGGTAGACAGGTCGCGGGGTGTGCCGCCGGAATTGCACAGGAGGTTCGCAGCACCTAAGGCGGCGTCGTCGATCTGCTGAGGGTTCGGAGTGCCGTCGCCGTTGGCGTCGCGACCAAAGCGCGCCCATGACTCCGGAATGAACTGCATCGGCCCGACTGCGCGGTCGAACTCCGTGTCGCCGTCCAGCTGACCGTGGTCGGTGTCCGGAACCTTGGCAAAGCCGTCCCCGTTGAGCTGCGGGCCGATGATGGGCGGTTGCGGGTAGCCGTTCTCGTCCAGTTTGGAGTAATCGAAGCGGCCGCCGTAGGTGCCGTGGCGGGTCTCCACCCAGCCGATGCCGGCGAGCGTGTTCCAGGTCAGGTTGCAGTGAGGCCAGGCTTCCTCGGCGATCAGCGCGGCGTTGGCGTAGGCTCGCACGGCCTGGCCGGACATGTTGGTGGCCTCGCCGATGCTTTGCGACCAGTCAAAGAGTTGGTCGGAGGTTCTGCCCGGCGCGTGGACGTTAATACGCGGGGGCGCCTCCGCGGCCGCAGGTGGGACCGTAAGCGGGGCTTTTTGCATGGGTTCGCGGGTGTCGAAGTTGAAGGCAGACAGCAGCCACGCGATAAGCGCGACGACAAGAATAACGGCCATGGCCGCGCCAAGAATGCCCACGCAGCCACAGCCGCGAGCAATGCGTCGCGGTGTGATCATGGGCGCAAAGTGTACCGGGCGCGGTTACCGCGCCGTGCGGGGGTTGGGCGATGCCGGAAGTAACAATTTTCCCACAAATCACAATAATCACAGCTGTAACAGTTATGATGCTTGACGACCTATCAAACTTCCCCGAAAGGACACCCCATGCGCCGCATCACCGCAGCACTCGCAGCAGGCCTCATCGCCGTCACCGGCTTCGCAGGCACCGCAACCCCCGCCGAGGCACAAACCCTCGAACTCGTCCGCCTGCTCAACGGCAACATCGCCAACACCAACTGCGACAGCCTCCGCACCGGCCTGACCGCCACCCGCATGGTGAACAAAGACACCACCCGCAGCCAGCTCGTCATCAACCTCAACACCGTCGTTGGCAACGACGCAGCCCTGCGCCTCGTCTCCGCAAGCACCGTCGGTGCGGTGGCGGACCGTGCGCTTGAGTGCGGCATCGTCAAGCCTGACCCGGTCACCCCACTCGACCAACTCTTCGCCGGCTCCTCCCAGATGTCCTCCAAGGCAGGCCTGCCGGACATCCGCACCCTCATCCCGGCACTGCCGGCTATTCGCTAGCCTTCCCCTCAACCCACAGACGGTCCTGCGTCACCTTATCCACAGGCCCGTCTGACCCGTCGAACAAATACGGCGCACGGCGGCGCATCTTATCGACGAACGCCCCCGCCACATCCCCAAACCCAAAGGCACCCCGCTCATCGGCAATCTCCGCATGGAACAACACCTGCAGGAGCACATCCGACAACTCGTTCTTGAGTTCCGCGTCGGGCGCCTTTGCGCGAATCGCATCCGCGACCTCACCAGCCTCCTCCGCCAAAAACGGCAGGAGGCTTTCGTGCGTCATCTCCTGCTCCCACTCACCCCGGCGACGCGCCTCACGCATCGTCTCCACAGCCTGCAACACAGGATCCTCGAGGGAAGGGACTTTGATCAGGGCGGTGGCGTCGTCGTCAAGCAAACGCTCCGCGAACCTGGGATCCGTAGTCACAATCCAACGCCCGTCGCCGTCTACGACATCCAACGCCCACCGCACTGACACCGGCACCTCCGGCGAAAACTCCACACGACCACGAATCTGGCCAGCGAGGTTGAGCGGGATCATGTCGGGCCAACGGGCATCCAGAAGCAACACGGTCGCAGTCATGAAGGGAAGTCTAAGGCCTCTATGATGGAGCGCATGACTCAGATCGCCGAAGCACTCGAAGCCATCAAACCCAGCGCCCAAGACGCACTGCAAGACTCCGTTACCTTCTCCCCCATCCGCTGGAAAACCGGCTGGCCCCACCACCTCCGCCGCGTCCCGCCCTTCCGCGACGACGCCACCGCCTCCATCACCCGCGCCGAAGTTTTCTCCTTCGCGTCGGATGTCCGCTCCTCCGACTTCGCGCGCGAGCAGATCATCGACTTCCTCGGCGCCTGCTTTGCCTACATCGCCGGCCAATCCAACCAGGTCATGCAAATGCAGGCGTTTCTGCGCAACAAGGGCAACGCTTCCAAGCTGCTCGGCGCGATCCGCAAGCTTGGCGGGCTGTCGCCTATCGACGCCTACGCCTCCCTGATCGCAACCGGCCTGGCACCGAAGTACGCGTCCGCCGTGGCGTACTTCCTGGCGGGTGAGCAGGACGCTGCTGGTGCTGCCGACGGTGCTGCTGCGCCGGCGATCATTTGCTCCAACCGCGCGCGCCTGGCCGGCCTGGCGAAGGACGCCGACTGGACCGCCGACGAATACAAGGAGTACCTCGACGCATTGACCGCTGCTCGGGACGCTTACGACTCTTCGCTGCCACTGGACGCGGTTGAGTGGGCGTTGCGGGAGTTTGCTCGTCGCGAGGCAAAGTAGCGCTGAGTATTTGGGGGCTGGGGCTCGCGGGGCTTTTACGGGGCTTCTACGGGGCTTGCCTGTCGGAGCCCACGCAGGGGGTATATATGCCGCCCGGCGAGCTTAGGGGCAAACCCGAACTCGCCGGGCTTTGGTATGGCGGCCGGTCTGATACGAAAGCTAACCCTGATCCGCTTGATGGCTATCCACCATCTGGTTCACAGCACGAACGATTCGCAGGAGCACCTCCGGTGCTGTAGACACGTCACATGCTTCTACGATGCGGGCGTGAATACCCGCCTTCTTTATCTGCCGCAGGTTCTTTCCTTTCACTATGTGGTTACTCTCTTCGACAAATTGGTCCCAGTTTTCCAATTCCGCCTCCAAATCATGCCGGAGGATCGCGCATCGATCACCGACATATTCACCGGAACCCCACACATACGACGCAATTTGAGAATCCCCAGTCGTCTTTGCCGCCGTAGAAACGAACTTTTCCACGCCATTCCTCCACGAATCAAGAATTTGGTCGCGCTTTTTCTCGAATTCTTGATTCGACCCGGTTTTGAGTTTCGCGCGTGCCTTCTGACCAGCAACCCCAACATCGCTATCGCCATCACGCACCACATAGCTCGGAACGCCATAGGAATTCAGGATTGAGAAAATCGTAAACAGCGTTTCTGAACCCTCAACATCAATCACGGAAATCCCCGACTCCGGGAGTGTCCTACCGGTTTCTGGGTCTTCCAAAAGTTCCAGAATTGCTTTATCGGTATCTCCTTCAACCAATACGCAGGCCCGTGAGAATAGCCCCTCAATTAGGGCCTTGGAGAAGTACTTGGACAGCTCACCGTCCTTATTTTTCTTCGAATAGTAATCATCCTCCTCTGCGCGAAGCACCGAGGAACCAGTATTTGAAGGCAAAACGCGATAAGTAAACGGCAAGAATGCGGGGTCAACAAAGTAGGGGCTGTGTGTCGCAAACACGAACTGAATACCCGTCGCCGAAGCTGCTCGACGAAAAGCAGATGCCATCATTCGCGCCTGCACGGGGTGCTGATAGACCTCGGGTTCCTCGACGAAAACGATCAAGTTGGGCGCGTAGCCTCCTGGTTCTGTCGAAAGTTCAGCAAGTGCTTGCAGGACAGCGAGGAGCGTTGCCCTCTGAACCCCATGACCGTGGTGCGGCAAGGGCCACTCTGCCCCAAAACGGGACAGTTTAGTTGTCGCGATTGGGTTCGCTTTCGGGGTCCAATCGTCTAATCCAATGTTGATGGACAGTTTTGCGCCTGGCAGGTAATCGCTTAGGTGGTTATTAATCTTTTCGCTTCGCGCCGAAAGTTCACTATCCGTTGAATCTTTCAACCGAGCTTGCAAATCATCAAGTACGTCCTTATGCTCCTCAGACCATTCCGCAATCGCCCCATCAGTAGCGTTCTTCACCACGGCACCAACGAGGAGCTCCATCGCAGACTTTCTATTTGACAGATCAAATTCGCTCGTCAGATCAGGTGCAGCAGGCACAAATACGAAACCTGCATCTTTCGCTAACTTCCCCGTACCGACTGCACCAAAGAAATCGGTCGCGTCCACTTCCTCCCTCGATTGAAGGAGATGCCTGTTGGCCGGATCCATCTCCCATTTATCCATTGCATGCTGGAGTTCTTTTTTATTTACACCTTGAACGTTTCCGCCTAGGAAGTTCGAAAAGTTCGGGTCCGATTCGATTAGCTCGGTTAACCCACTTCGAATTGTCCCGACGTTTGCATCGCGGAACTTCTCAAATCCAGGGAAAACTGTAGGGGAACCCCATAGCTTCGTCTTTTCCGAATCTGATCGCTGTGTACGCTGCAGGGTCATTTCCTCCCCCAACGCGTATTTCCCAAACGCCTGTCGGTCTCCTGCAGTCAGGGAATCAAATGTGACTTTTACGGAGATCTCGGTGGAACGTTCACCATTCGCTTGACAGAAGAAATCGTCAGCAGTCTTGAGATCACCGCTAAACAACCACGCAATTGCATGAAGAATCGAAGATTTTCCACCACCATTCGGTCCGATGAATGTGGTGAGCTTCCCAAACTCGCCCTTGAACTCACGAATCGCTTTGAAGTTTCTAATTTCAACACTCTTGATTTTCACAGGCGCTATTTAACCATTTTTAGATAATCTCCAGCTCGACGAACTACCAGCTCCTGAATGCTCAGTCTTAAGGTTCGCGTGCCGGCTGTTGCGAACGCGTATCTAGTAACACCGTGGTGACTATCCGGTAACACTTGAGCGGGCATCGAGTAACAGTCCGACGGCGGTCGGTCCTGTAGTCGCGCTGACGATTTAGCCTGCAAAACTTCGAACCTCGTTGCTTCCCATCGACGGATAACAAATGACTCCCTTTCCACGCCGAATCGGCCCAAAACAGCCCGCCAAAACGGACTACTTCTCAAACCGATCTGGATTGTCAGCATCAGTAGGGCCAAGTTGTGAGTGCTCTTCGAAATGTAGCCCACTGGCAGCACCATTGAAGCAAACCAACCCGAATCGGCGATCCTGCGGAAGACGGTCTCTACGGCAGCAGAAACGACTTGTTACTCGATCATCACCCGAGTGTTACTGGATACTCACCACGGTGTTACTAAATCCGTGGTCCTAACATGCGAGAGCGGGCAGCCAAGCGCGAACCAGAACCCTCCCTGTCTCCTATTTTGGTAGGGAGCGGTCTTGTCAGCGCTGGCTAGTTCTGGCTTAATGCGAGGGGCAGGGGTGTGAACCCCACTCAGATGTGAGAGGCCGAGCGCGAGAGGTGCGAGTAAACAACTGAGGCCGTTTTCGGGCGACGGCGAGAACCTCATATCTAGCCCCTCACAGCTGGCACGGTCAGATCTAGATCGGACCCCCTCACCTAGATCCACATCTCCTGCCCTCACCGTTTAGGTGATGGTGCCTCTGCCTGTGCGGCCGGTTGGCTCATTCTAGATGCGAGGGACCTCACCCAGTTGTGAAGGGCGGGTGTGAGGGGTCGAATAACCAGCCTGCCCCGTTTTGGCTGATGGCGCAGCCCTCACATCTAAGTCGGGGACACAACCTGCCCTTCACATTTGTCCGGGATCGGGGGGAGTTCCGGGGGTGTGACAGATCGTTCATTGGCGCGAACGACGACCTGGGGAAAGTGACAGATGTTACCCCCTGCTGGAGGTTTGATTTGTCGCAGAATCACGGCCCAGCGAGTTCGGGTTTGAGGCTTAGATCCGAATATCCAGGCGCCGAAGGAACTCGAGCGCACTGATACAGGGCACACCGAACTGTATAGCCACGTCAGGGATCTTTACCTTCTTTATGCTGTTCGGCGCCGACGCCTCATTAGTAACAATGGTCGCGCCGTAGCGATATGCCGACGCCACCAGCCAGGAGTCTGCCACATTGAAGAACTCCGTAGCGGCAGCGTCGCGGTATTTCGGTTGTCTGCCGAACTCCACCCATTCCACGACTTCCTGGTAACAATCGACCTCTTTTTGATCAGGGAAAATTATTTGATCTTGGCGGACATTCTTCTGATACCAGCCATACTCAGGAGCACCCCACGCAGCAAGCTCTTTATCAACCTCATCATGGAAGTGCACACCGTCGGAGAACAACGCAACCTCAAGTTTCTTCCAAAGCGTCGGAAACACAGTATCCGGGTAAAAACTGGCCAAGGTGCCTAGGAAGTTGGTGTCTACCAAATACATCAGCTACACCGCTTTCTGGCTTCGCACCTGGCGTGCATTGACCAGATTCGCGAACGACTCGCTTGAATTGGTTCCTAGGTACCGCGCAGCCTCCCGTTGCGATATCTGACCGTTCACCGCCGCCTGCGTAACCGTGTCAAAGAATCTCCCACCAACCCGGGAACGAACGAGTACGTGGTGCGGCGGCGCCCCCTCACCGGACTTCTCCACTCGCTCTCCAGTGTGCTTCACCAAAGGCAGTACGCGGCGTGCTTCCTCTTGATCAATGAGTCCCAATTCTTCGAGGCGCCAGAGCATGGCTTCCCTACTCAGACCGAAGCGACGGGCGAGTCGTTCGACTTGGTCTTTGGTCGGCATGGTGTCGTCGAAAAGCTTCTGCACTGCAGATGCCGGAGCAATGAGCGCGGACGCAAACTGGTTGCACCACCGCTCCAACTGCACGCCGTCCGTATGATCGGAGACACCCGGTTTTCCGAGCACAACGTGGCCAAGCTCATGTGCGAGGCTGAACAACTGCGCGGTTTTTGCATCCCGAGTGTTGATGAAGACGAGGCAGAAACCATCGTCTTCAATGGTGAATCCACGAAACTCATCGACGCTCAAACGACGCTTCGTTGAACTCTCCACGATCGAATTTCGAGCCACCAACACCCCTGCTTCTTCCATCGCCATCACCAAGGCGCGCACTTTATCCGACCCCGGAAATGGGGCTTCTGCGTCAAAACCGAGATGCTCGCGGATGGACAGCGCGACGTCTTGAGGGTGCTGAGCACTCGAAGCAGAAGCGAAAAAGACCGGAGCTTCGATCCCCTCATCCTTTGCGTAGTCCGAGTACCAAGCCAGACGCTGCTGCGACTTGAGAACAACCTCTTGGAGATCTGGACTCATCGACCCCAACGCAGAATTCCTGACGATCCGGAAATCTGCAACACCAGTGTCCTCTCCGGAAGGCTCCTTAAGCAGCAATCTCCCGAACGGAATCTTCGCCTGGTGAGCCAGCTTCTGCGCCTGACGCAGCGTGGGTTGTGCGTCCCCCTCTAACCAGGAATCGAATTTTGGAAAACGCTTGAGCAACTCATCATCATCCAAACCCGTACGACGAGCGGCCCACTGCAAAACGGAAGGCGTGACCGAAACACGCGGCGTGTTCATCGGCCCACCTCCTTTTCACTCTTTCTGCAAAAACCAAACTCTGCCCAAGACGATACTGCGTAGAGGTTCAGTATGTCACCAAGGGTTGACACGTGACCCAGTTTTAATGTGGCTGGTCGATACTGCCGTTGTACTGGGTGTTTAATGCGGCGCGATGAGTTCGGGTTTGCTCCTAAGCTCACTTTTCGGCCTATTGGTTGAGATACGATGTGCATTAATCGGGTTGGGACTCAAACAGATTGGTGCAGCAGCAATGAACCGTTTCACAGCGACCGTTGAGTACTCATCCGGCTGGTGGGTGGGGCAACTTGAAGAAGACGCTGGCGTCATAGTCCAGGCTCGATCTGTAGAGCAACTTAGAAATGAGTTCCGAGAAGACTCCGACTCTTCCCCGAGCTCACCGCACACCCCGCCACTGCACACATTGAGATTACAGTCGTTGGTGAAGCAGGCGGTGCTGGATCGACCTCCTAGTGGCGCTTCGGGGCGATGCAAAATGTTGCAGGGCCGGGAGCTGCGACCTGCGCGGAGTGTAAAAACCTGCCGGCGAAGGTGCGGGGTTTTACACAAACGAAATAAGTAAAGCGGGGCGTCGGCGGCGGTGCGGGTCGGGGGACAGACCAGCGGCCGACGCAACCGGCAGGGGTGGTGGCTAACGCCCGCGGAAGGCGCGGTCGTTGAGGTCCCTGCGGGCCTGCTCCAACGCAACCAAGTCGGAGAAGAGGGCGTTGTAGGCCTCTTCGTCGTCAGAGGGGCGCATGCGCTGCAGCTGCGCCTTGAGCTGGGCGATCTGCTCGCCGACGCGGGTTTCCTGCAGGCGGGAGAGGACGGAGTCGGCGTATTCGTCGAGGTCGTCGGCGTGGATGGGTTCGACGGCGAGTTCGGAAACAAAGTTGCGCCCGGAAAGGTCGCGCATCTCGCCGGCGACGGCAGCGATCCAGGAGGCACCGCCGTCGGGGGCGGAGTCGGTGGAGCTAGATCCCGCGGGCCCAGCGCCAGCAGCGCCCACGCCGCCAGCGCCCACACCGTCACCCGCGCTGGCGCAGCCGCCGGCGGCGGTGATGGCCTCACGGACCTGCTGGTAAGCATCGTTGGTGAAGGCGTCCGGGTTGATGCCGTCGAAATAGTTGCCGGCCTTCGACGGGTGCTGCAGGGCGATCTTCAAGGCTTCGCGCTGGGGCCACAGCATTGGGTCGTCGGGGCGCGGCGGGATCAGCAACTCCGCCTGGCGGCCGGAGGAGTCAGGACCTGCGGCGGCCTGCCGGGCGGCAAGGGAGACGCGCTGGCGCTTCTCCTTTTTCGGCTTCTTCGCCTCGGCGCGGACCTGTTCCAGGACTTCGTCGGGGTTGGGCCAACCGACCCAGCCGGCGAGACGCCGGGCGTATTCCTGTTGGAGAACTTTGTCGTCGATGGAGGCGACGACGGGGACGGTGCGTCGTAAAGCTTGGACGCGCCCCTCGGCGGAGTCGAGGGAGAAGTTCTTCAGCAGGGACTCGATGACAAACTCGTAGACGGGGATGCGGGAGGCGACGAGGTCTCGAAGCGCGCTGTCGCCCTTCTCCAGACGCAGGTCGCAAGGGTCCATGCCGTCCGGGGCGACGGCGACAAACGACTGGCCGCCGAACTCCGTGTCGGTGTTGTAGGCGCGCATCGCAGCCTTCTGGCCGGCCTCGTCGCCGTCGAAGGTGTAGATCAGTTCGCCGCGGAAGAAATTATCGTCGAGCATCAGGCGGCGGATCAGGCTCATGTGCTCGGAGCCGAACGCGGTACCGCAGGTGGCCACGGCGGTGGTCACGCCGGCGGCATGCATGGCCATGACATCGGTGTAGCCCTCCACCACCACCGTCTGGTGCTGGGTGGCAATGTTGCGCTTCGCCTTATCGATGCCAAAGAGCACCTTCGACTTGTGATACAGCATCGTGTCGGAGGTGTTCATGTACTTGCCCATGGGGTCGTCGTCGAAAAGTTTGCGCGCGCCGAAACCGATCGTGTTCGACGCAGCATCCTTAATCGGCCAAATCAGACGACGGCGAAACTTATCAATTGGCCCGCGCTTGCCCTGGGAGGAAATACCGGCGTCGATGAGTTCCTGGACCTCAAAACCCTTACGCAGCAGGTGCTTCGTCAGCGTGTCCCAACCGTCGGGGGCGTAACCGCACTCGAAATCCATGATCAACTCGCGCGAAAACCCACGGTTGAGCAGGAAATCGCGCGCGACCTTCGCCTCAGGCGTTTCCAACTGCTCGCGGTAAAACTCGTGCGCCGCCTTATTCGCTGCCAGCAGCCGCTGGCGCGTGCCCGGCTTCACATCACGCGCACCCGTAGAACCGCCCTGGTAATTAATGCGGTACCCAATCTGGTCCGCGACCGCCTCCACGGCCTCCGGAAAGGTCAACTGCTCCATCTCCATCAAGAACGAGAACACATCCCCGCCCTTGCCCGTAGAGAAGCAGTGGTAGTACCCGTGAGCAGGGCGAACGTGGAAACTCGGGGTCTTCTCGTCCTTGAACGGACTCAGGCCCTTCAGCGAGTCGTGCCCGGCAGGCTTCAACTGCACATACTCGCCCACAATCTCGTCGAGCGGTGCGCGCTGACGGATAGCCTCAATGTCACTATCCGGAATTCTGCCCCTTGCCATGGCGCTCATCGTAGCGTGTGCAACGATGTGGGCCTATGAAGCGCCCGATTGTCCTGCTGACCTGCCTCGCGTTGAGCAGTTGCGTATCGACGACCCCCTCACCCACCCCGGCACCAACCAGCGCCGTGTCGTCGAGCGCGACCTCCAGCGCGACAGCCTCGGGGCTGCCGGCGTGCGACTCGCTTCCCGACGAAGCCTGGGACACCGTCGACCTCATCGAAGCCGGCGGGCCCTTCCCCTACCCTGCCAACGACGACAAACGCTTCGGCAATTACGAACGCGTCCTCCCCCAGGAGTCCCGCAACTACTACCGCGAGTACACCGTGGACACGCCGGGGCTACGCCACCGCGGGGCGAGGCGCATCGTCACCGGCGGCGACGCTTCCGGCGTCGAGGCCTGGTACTACACCGACGACCACTACGAATCCTTCTGCGAAATGGAGGTCAACTGATGAACCCGATCTTTATCGCCAACCCCGTCCACACGCTTGAGGACCTCGCCCGCGGCATCCTCACCGCCGCCTACGGCCCCAAAGACGCCGCCGACCGTCCCGTGCCCACAAACCTCGACGCGCTCGCCGACCTCCTGCGGGAAACCCAAGTGAAACGGGTGGTGGTGGCTGTCTGGAGGGTGGAGGGGTCGTCGACAAGCAAAATGCGCGCAGTGTTTGAGGACGAAGGGGTCGAATTGGCAGCTTAGGGGCAAACCCGAACTCGGAAATGTCCACTATATTGTGCACGCGAGGGGTTCCCAACGCAGCCGCCAGGCGCGATACTGGCTTGCATGGGGTATGCAGAAATGGCTCACCTTCGGGGGTTGAGAGCAGATTTTGACGAGCAAGCCAACGCGCCCAGCGCGAACCCGCGCTATGTGACGCGGACAACCACCGTCGAGAAAGAATGGTGGCAATCGCTCCCACTGCGCGACCAAATGCTGGTCCGCGGTGCGGGAGTCTCGCGCGACAGTCGCAAAGCGATCCTCCTCGGTCGCTGGGCCGCAGTGCAACACGGCATGTGGATTGGGCCATTCACCGACTGGACCGTCGATGTCGCACTACCGTCCGGAAAACCGCCCGCCAAAAGCAAATGGCCCTATCTGACACGATTCCGCTCAGTGCCCGTGCGTGACGACGAAACCATCACCGCCCACAACATCCGCTACACCGACCGACTCCGTACCTACATCGACCTGTTCCGCTTCGGCACCATCACCGACCAACTCACGGCAACCGATTGGCTCCTGTCGCACTACTCACGCCGCACAGTGCACGATTACATCGACGGGTTCGAAGGTTGCCGGCCCGAGATTCTCAAACGGGCGCACAGAATGGTCGCTGGTGTGACACCGCTGCCCGAGTACCGTTACAGCCTCGCCCGCGCCGTCCTCTCCTCACACCGGATTGACTGTTACCCGGTGTTCCTAAAACCATGGGTCACATCCGGGCCTCTAATTGTCGACTGCGGCGGGATGCGCAACATCGCCATCATCATCGACGACGCCACCGGCTTCGATTCCGACTTCGGTTTCCCCGAAGACACACGCGCCTCCTGGACTTCGCACCACAACTTCCCGACAGTGCGCTGGGACTTCTCAGATCTGTTCTTCAGACCGGACCTTTTCATGAGGGAAGTAGGCCGGGCGCGTAATGCCGTCATATATAAGCACTCGCTGCCAAAGTGGGAGTGGTGAGGCGGTCGCCGGCTGTGTGAGCGCGTTGTGTGGGCGGTGTGTGAGCGCTGTTTGAGCGCGGTGAGGCGACCGCCCTGAGGGGTGAAAGGTGTCCGATTGGCAGCTTAGGGGCAAACCCGAACTCGGATGCGCGGCACGACCACAGTGGACCGCAGTGGAACGCAGTGAAGGCCGGTAGGAATCGCCGTCGGTGCGAGTTCGGGTTTGCCCCTAAGCTCAGTTTTCGCACATGTGCACCCCGGCGGGGGATGTGGCCCGGTGTGGACGCTCCGGGGTGGAGGGGTCGTCGACAAGCAAAATGCGCGCAGTGTTTGAGGATGAAGGGGTCACGCTGGTCGCGTAACCACGCACGCGTCATCTGACGGGTCGAGCCACTCCAACTCTTTGCAATCAACCCCCTCGGCTATAGCAGTCGCAGTTTCCTTCCATGCTGTGAACTCGGCTGCCAGCAGGCTGGGGTCTTCCGAAGTAATCGCTTCTCGAAGGTCACGCGCGCACGCCTCTCGGTCGTCCGGGAAAGCGAGACCATCCACGGAAACGCTCGAGTCATTCGTTCCACGCGATCAAACAAATGCCTTCGCCTTTCGATACAGCTAGAAAAGTTCTACTACGCAAACTTATGCGGTCATCGCGCGGAAGTCGAGGGGTATCAGACATCCCGCTCACGTAAAACAGCGCATAAAAACACCCCAAATGGAAACTTAAAAGTGTGCTGTGTGTCATAATTCGCAAACTGTGAACCACGACACGAATGGAGGACGCCCATGAGCTCGCTCATCCTAGTGCTCGTCGGCCTCGCGATGATGGCCGCCGGCTACCTGCTGTACTCGAAGTTCCTGGGCAAAAAGGTGTACCAACTCTCGGACGCCTACGCCACGCCCGCCCACACCATGGAAGACGGCGTGGACTACGTCCCCACCAACAAATACGTCCTGTGGGGCCACCACTTCACCTCCGTGGCGGGCGCAGCACCGATCATCGGCCCGGCCGTCGCTGTGATTTGGGGTTGGGTACCAGCGTTTCTGTGGGTGACGCTCGGCACGGTGTTCTTTGCGGGGATGCATGACATGGGGGCGCTGTGGGCGTCGCAACGCCACCGCGGACACTCCATTGGCACACTGTCCGGCCGCTACATCGGCGCGCGCGGACGCAACCTGTTCCTCATCGTGATCTTCCTGCTGCTGCTCATGGTCAACACGGCGTTCGCGGTGGTGATCTCTAACCTGCTGATCTCCACCCCAACCGCCGTCATCCCGACCTGGGGCGCGATCCTGGTGGCCCTGCTGATCGGCCAGGCGATCTACCGCTTCAACTGGAACCTGCCGCTGGTGTCGTTCGTGGGCGTCGCCGCGCTCTACGGCCTGATGATTCTCGGCGACCGCATGCCGCTCGCCCTGCCCGAAGTCATGCTGGGCATCCCGGATCGCGGCTGGTGGATCATCTTCCTGTTCCTCTACGCCTTCATCGCCTCGCTGCTGCCGGTGTGGGTGCTGCTGCAGCCGCGTGACTACATCAACGGCCTGCAACTGTTCGTCGGCCTGATCATTCTGTACGGCTCGTTCTTCATCGTCCGCCCGGAAGTTGTCGCCCCGACACTTCGCGACACCGTCCCCGACGGCACCCCCGGCATCTTCCCACTCCTGTTTGTCACCATCGCCTGCGGTGCGATCTCGGGCTTCCATGGCATTGTGTCCTCGGGTACGTCGTCGAAGCAGATCGATAAGGAAACCGACGTGCGCTTCGTCGGCTACTTCGGCGCCGTCGGCGAAGGCCTGCTCGCACTGGGCACCATCGTTGCGACGACCGCCGGATTCAACACCATCACGGATTGGGAAAACGTTTACAACGAATGGAACGCCGGCGGCGTGGACGCCTTCATCCAAGGCGGCGGCGCGCTGATGAACGAAGGCCTGGGCATTCCGCAGTCCCTGTCCGGAACAATCTTGGCGACGATGGCCGTCCTCTTCGCCGCTACCACCATGGACTCCGGTATCCGCCTGCAGCGCTTCGTCGTCACGGAAATCGGCGACCTGATGGGCTTCAAACTTTCCGGCCTTATCGCCACCATCATCGCGGTCGGCTGCGCACTCGGCCTGACGTTCTCCATGGGCATCGACGGCTCCGGCGGCATGCTCATCTGGCCACTGTTCGGCACCACCAACCAACTCATGGCGGGCCTGACCCTGTCCATCGTGGCGATCATGCTGACCAAACTGCGCCGCCCCTCCTGGCCGGTGCTCGTCCCGCTGGTGTTCGTCACCGTCATGTCCCTGTGGGCCGCGGTGCTGCAGGTGCGCACGTTCTACAACTCCGGCAACTGGCTGCTACTCGTCCTCGACGTGATCATCATCTGCTGCGCGATCTGGGTCATCGTCGAAGCGTTCACGGCCATCGCGAAGGCACGCCGCGAGCCCGCAGTGGTCTGGCGTGACGACGAAACCATGCCCGGCGAACACGCTGCCGATGCTGCCGATGCTCGAGCGCTTTAAAGCCTTCGCGGCCGGCCTGGACGAGTTCTACAAGGCACCTTATCGTCGAGAATTTGCCCGCGCCGCCCGCGAAGAAGACGACCTGTTTACGCTGCTCGTCGCCTCCGAAACGCTCGGCATCCCCAACCCCGCCTCCTTTTACACCCTCGAGCTCATGCCATTGCTTTACGACGAATTCCACGCCTGGCACACCCGCATGGGCATGTCCCACTCCCCCTTGGACGGCGTGCGATGCTGCTAGAAACCGCACCCGTGATGTTCTTCGGCGGCAAAGGCGGCGTGGGAAAAACCACCGTGTCGGCCGCCACCGCGGTGCGCCTCGCCGAAACTGGCCGGCGCGTGCTGCTGGTGTCCACCGACCCGGCGCACAACCTCGGCCACATCTGGTCGGTGTCGCTCTCCGACACGCCGACCGAACTCGAACCCGGCTTGAGCGTCGTCGAACTCGACCCCGCCACCACCACCGAACGCCACCTCGCCGAAGTCGAGCAGTCCATGCGGGCAATGATGCCGGAGCGCATGCACCCCGAAATCCGCCGCCACCTGGACCTGTCACGCAACTCCCCAGGCATGCACGAAGCGGCGATGCTGGAACGCGTGGCGGAACTTGTGGACACGCAAGGCGTCGACCACATCATTTTCGACACCGCCCCCTCCGGCCACACCTCCCGCCTGCTCGCCCTGCCCGAGTTGATGGCGGCATACACCGGCGGGCTGATGCAACGGCGCGAACAGTCCGACAAGTTCTCCCGCGCCCTGCGTGGCCTCGGCGGCGCGGACGAGGACCCGGTGCAGCGCCGCAACCAGCAGATCCGTACCACATTGTTGCGCCGCCGCCGCAAGTTTGAGCGCCTGCGCGACATCCTCACCGACCCGGCCGCCTGCACGTTCACCATCGTGCTCACCGCCGAGCGGCTCCCGGTACTCGAGAGCACCGAACTTTACGACGACCTCACCCACCACCACATCCGCGTCTCCGGCCTCGTCGTCAATCGCCGCAGCCCCGCCGGCACTGCTGGGGCTGGCGCTGGCTCGAGCGCTGGCGAGTTCTTGGCCGCCCGGCGCGCCGTGGAAGACGAAGCGCTTGCCCTTCTGGACGCGAAACTGCCCAACGTGCCGCGCGTGGAACTGCCGTGGCTGCCCGGGGAGATCGGCACCCGCGCCGCGCTCGCCGACATCGCCGCGCGCCTGTAGCCTCCCCGAGCCCCGCTCCGAGGAGTGGAAGGTGTCCGATTGGCAGCTTAGGGGCAAACCCGAACTCGCTTCGAAGCCCTTTTTCATCTGGCCAGCTGAGTTCGGGTTTGCTCCTAAGCTCACTTTTCGCCGTATTCCACCTCGGCGCGGTATAGGCTCACTCGCAATATCTGCGAGCGAGAGGAGCCCCAATGTGCCGTCCCGTCCACTGCACAACCTGCGGCAAGACGCAACGGCCGCGGGACTAGTAGAAGCCCTCGAAGGCGCTGGCTTTCTTCGCGGTGCGCTCGAGGCGAGACTCGGTCATGGAGGCGATTTGGTCGATGATCACGCGCTCGCGCTCGGCGTCGGTGTCGGCCGCTTCGAACCAGGCACGGAACATCGTGTCCAGGGTGCCCGGGGCGCCGGCGCGCAGGTACTCGTGGACGCGGTAGATGCGGTCGCGCTGGCGGTCCTGGCGCGCAAGATGGGCGGGCACGTCCATGACGTAGAGCACCGCAACGGTTTTCAGCAGGCGGACTTCGGCCTCGACGCCTGGCGGGACGATGAGGCGGCCGTGCTGGCGGCCCATCACGCCCGAGGCACCCGCAGCGCTCGCAGCGCCCGGGGCTGCAGCAGCGCCCGAGGCACCCGCAGTGCCAGCGCCCGCAGCGTTCCCCTCGAGGGTCGCCTTGGTCACGCCGCCGATGTAGCGCCCCACCAACTGCGACGTCAGCCCCTTCAGACCGACCCAGGAGGACAGAGTGTAGTCGAAGTCGGCGGCGGCTGCGATGGCGGGAAGGGCGCGGAGGCGGTCGGCGGCGTCGACGAGTGAGTCGGCGTCGCCACCAAAGGCGGCGGCGCCCTTCTCAGCGAGGGCGGCGAGTTCGACGAAGTCCCACAGCACCTGCAGGGAGACGCGCCCGGAGACAATGCCGTCTTCGACGTCGTGGACGGAGTAGGCGATGTCGTCGGAAAAGTCCATCACCTGCGCCTCCATCGGCGGCATGTTGTCTGTGTGGCCTTCGCGCGCCCACGCAAGCACCTCAGCATCCTCGTCGTAGGCGGAGTACTTGCGGTTCAGGGTGCCGTCGGGGTTGGTGCGGGTCACGGGGTATTTCACGGCGGCATCTAAGGAGGCGCGGGTGAGGTTGAGGCCGTAAGAGTGGTCGTCGATAAGCACTTTGGGCTCAAGGCGCGACAGGATGCGCAACGTCTGCGCATTGCCCTCGAAGCCGTCGGGCGCGACCTCGTTGAGCGCGACTTCGCCGTTGTGACCGTAGGGCGGGTGGCCGATGTCGTGGGTGAGGCCAGCCATCTCGCAAAGGTCGGGGTTTAAGCCGAGGCCCTCGCCGATGCCGCGCGAAATCTGGGCGACCTCCAGCGAGTGCGTCAGGCGCGTGCGCGGAGTGTCACCGTCGCGCGGGCCAACAACCTGGGTCTTGTCTGCTAATCGACGAAGCGCCGCCGAATGCAACACACGGGCCCGGTCACGCGCAAACGCACCCCGCGAATCCGGCGCGAGCTGCGCCCCCTTCGGACCCTCGGCGGTGCGGCGTTTCGTATCGTCGGCGTTATAGGCGTACACGAAGCGCTACCCTAGTCGCATGACTAGCCGTTACCTTCGCGTCCTCGCCGTCGGCGGCATGCTGTTTCTCGCAGCGCCCGCCTCAGGTTTTGCCGAAACGCCCGCGCTTGCGCAAGGCGTGGCCACGGAAACCACCGTCCAGCCAGGGCTTTTAACCAAGCCTGTGACCGACGACGCCGGCGTGCTCACCGACGGCGAGCGCGCCGAGATTGAACAGGCGATCCAGCAGGTCAGCCAGTCGCAAGGCAAATCGGTGCGTGTGGTGTTCCTGCGTACCTTTGGCGACATCAGCCCGTCCGACTGGGTCGACCAGGCCGTCGCCGCGAACGGTTCCAACACCGCCGTGCTGGTGATTTCCCCCGACGAGCGCGCCTACAACGTCGGCGGTGGCGAAGAATGGACCCAGGCCGAGATCGACCGGATGAACGACGCCGCCTACGCGCAGCTAAGCCAGCACAATTGGTCGCAGGCGGCGCTGAATGCGGTTGAGTCGGTGGGTGGATCGTCGTCAAGCAACGGTGACGGCGTGGGCTGGGTCGCAGGCGGCCTCGGTGTCGCGGCGCTCGCCGGCGGCGGCATGTACGCGGCAACACGCAAGGGCTCGCGCAAGCAGCAGGCGAAGCAGATCGCGTCTGCGAAGGCGCTCGACCCGGCGGATACCGATTCGCTCGGCCGCCTGCCCACCTCGACGCTGGAGGAGGTCGCACGCGACGCGCTCGTGTCCGCCGACGAGTCGATCACCCAGGGCAAGGAAGAGCTGAAACTGGCCACCTCCGAGTTCGGCGCCGAGCGTGTCCGCCCGTTCACCTCCGCCATGAACGAGGCCACCCGCACCCTGCAGCGCGCGTTTTCCACCCACCAAAAACTTTACGACGCCATCCCCGAAACCGAACCCGAAAAACGCGCCATGCTGGTCGACATCATCTCGTCGTCAGGCAAGGCTGAGCAGGCACTTCGCGACAAAACCGCCGAGTTCAACGACATGCGCGGCGTCCTCATGCGCGCCCCCGACGAAGTGGACAAGATCCTCGCCCGCACCGTGGACATCCGCGCGCGCCTCGAGCCCGCCCGCGCCACCCTTGCGCAACTGCGCGAGACACACGCGGCGGAGATGTTGTCGTCGATCGTGGACAACGTCGATGTTGCGCAGGCCTCCCTCGACGAAGCCGAGAAGGCACTTAACGACGCCCGCACCCTCGCCGCCCAGCCCGCCGGCCGCCAAGGCGCGCTGCTGGACACGCTTGCCGCCGCGTCGCACGCCGTGGAGGTCTCCGACACCAACCTCAACGCGATCGAACACGCCGAAGACAACATCCGGGCGGCGAAAACCAATTTGCCAGCGCTTATCGACGAAATCCGCACCGAACTCCGCGACATCGAAACCGTCAAGGGCGCCCGCGAGCAGGGCGCGCGTATCGACGTCGCCTCTTTGGACGCCGTCTCCGCCAAGGCCCAACACATGCTCGACGCAATGGGCACCCGCGCCGACACCGACCCGCTTGCCCTCTACGAGGAACTGGCGAATATGGACGCCGAAATCGACGACGCCCTCGACCGTGCCCGCGGCGTCGCCGGCGACCAAGCCCGCGCGCTGCAACTGTTCGACCAACAAATGCAGGTCTGCACCGCGCAGATCCAGCGCGCTGAGGACCTGATCCGCTCGCGTGGCCGCATCATCGGCTCGCACGCACGTACGTTGCTCGCCGAGGCTAAGCGCCAGCACGCCCAAGCGATCCAGCTGCGTGTGCGCGATACGCGTACAGCTATCGACGCCGCCCGCACCGCCACCGACACCGCACGCCGCGCCGAGCAGGCCGCTAACGACGACATCCGTCGCTACCAAGCGGCCCGCAACCGCGAAACCGCCGACTCCCTGGCCAGGGCGGTGCTGTGGGGCACGCTGCTCTCCGGTGGTGGAGGCGGCGGAGGTAGCTTCGGGGGAGGCGGCGGCTTTGGAGGTGGTGGCGGCGGGGGCTTCTCCGGCGGGCGCCCCTCCAACCGCGGCGGCACGTTCTAGGCCGCGCGACTGGGTTGGTCGCGCGGGTCTGGCGCTGTGCCGGCGCTAGATGCGGGTGCGGCGCGTCGGCGTGTCCACGAAGGTCAACGCCCACGTCATGAAGACAAGATCCTCCATAGGCAGGTCGGCCTCGGCCGCAGCGTCGACATCCGCTTTAATGTCGACGTGGAGGTCACCCGAAGCCTTGCCGCGGGTGATGGCGACGAGGATGCCTGCGGCGTCGCGGATCTCGCGGTGCAGGCCAGAACGGTTCAGGGTGTAGCGGCGCCCGTCGCAATCCGCGGTGTAGCGCGCCACCGTAAACCCAGCCTTGCGCAGAACATACTCCCCGCCCGTATCCGCATCGACGGCCTTAAACCGGCGCGCGCTCCCGGCGGTGATGCGCAGCACCGCGCTCGGGTGTGCCCCACCGACGGTGATGGTGTCGGCGGTGGCGGTGGCGCGGGTGCGGGAGTCGTCGAGAAGCGTGGCGCCCTGCCAAATCACAGCAACGCCACCACAACGATGAACAGCGACAAGAACACCAAAGTGCTGATCAGCGCGGTCGAATTGACCATCTTGCGGGCCTCAAGCACCTCGCGGGTCAACCACGCAAGGCCGGCAACCTGGGTGGGCGGCAGGTCGGTCTCGCCCTCGAACTCGAGGATCGCCTTGCGCACACCGTTATGGTCCTGGGTGAACTGGGCAACCTTCTCGCCGCTCGCATCCTCGACCACCCAGTTCTTGGAGGTCTCCGGGACGAACGCGTAGGCGTGGCCCTCGATGACCAGGTCGATGCGCTTCGCGCGCTTCAAACTGTTCGACGTGCGCACGATCTCCTCGCCGCGGCGCGTCGCCACCGCACCCGATTCGGGGTGCGACACCAACTGCCACTCGTCGCCGCCCACAACGGCGTGGTCGTGCGAGAACACACCCAACACCTCGGGTCCGGCCTCCGCGAGCAACTTCGGCGCGTCGCGGTCCGTGCGATCCCAGCTGACGTAGTGCATTAGCAGCCGATCAGGCGGGCGGCCAGGTAGGCCTCCAGCTCGTCGAGAGGCACGCGCTCCTGCTCCATCGTGTCGCGCTCGCGAACGGTCACAGCGTTGTCCTCGAGGGTGTCAAAGTCGTAGGTCACGCAGAACGGGGTGCCGGTCTCGTCCTGACGACGGTAACGACGACCAATCGCACCCGACGTGTCAAAGTCCACGTTCCAGTACTGGCGCAGCTTGGTGGCCAGCTCCTCGGCGGGGCCGGCGAGTTCCGGCTTCTTCGACAGTGGCAGCACGGCAACCTTCACCGGCGCGAGGCGACGGTCCAGGCGCAGCACGACGCGGGTGTCGGTGCCGCCCTTGGCGTTGGGTGCTTCTTCTTCATCGTAGGCGTCGATAAGAAATGCCATCATGGCGCGGCCCAGGCCAGCGGCCGGCTCGATGCAGTACGGGATCCAACGCTCCTCGTTCTGCTGGTCGTAGTACGACAGGTCCTCGCCGGACGCCTCGGAGTGGGTCTTCAGGTCATAGTCCGTACGGTTGGCCACACCCTCGAGTTCGCCCCACTTGGAGCCGGTGAAGCCGAACGCGTACTCGATGTCCACGGTGCGCTTGGAGTAGTGCGACAGCTTCTCCTGCGGGTGCTCGTACAGGCGCAGGTTCTCCGGGTTGATGCCCAAGTCGACGTACCAGTTGAAGCGGTTTTCAATCCAGTACTCGTGCCACGTCTCGTCCTCGCCTGGCTTGACGAAGAATTCCATCTCCATTTGCTCGAACTCGCGGGTGCGGAAGATGAAGTTGCCCGGGGTGATTTCGTTGCGGAACGACTTACCAATGTTGGCGATGCCGAACGGCGGCTTGAGGCGCGCGGACGTCATCACGTTTTTGAAGTTAACGAAGATGCCCTGCGCGGTCTCCGGGCGCAGGTAGTGCAGGCCTTCCTTGTCGTCGACGGGGCCGAGGTAGGTCTTCATCAGGCCGGAGAATTCCTTCGGCTCGGTCCAGTTGCCAGGCTGGCCGGTCTCCGGGTCGTTGATGTCGGCGAGCCCGTTTGCTGGCGGGTGGCCGTGCTTCTCCTCGTACGCTTCGATCAGGTGGTCGGCGCGGTAGCGCTTGTTGGTGTAGAGCGACTCGACGAGCGGGTCGGTGAACACCTCGACGTGGCCGGAGGCCTCCCACACGCGGGTGGGCAGAATGATGGAGGTGTCGACGCCGACGGTGTCGGGGCGGGAGGTCACCATGTGCTTCCACCACTGGCGCTTGAGATTTTCTTTCAGCTCGACGCCGAGTGGGCCGTAGTCCCACGCGGAGCGTGTTCCGCCGTAAATCTCACCTGCGGGGTACACCAAACCACGGCGTTTGCAGAGGTTGACGACGGTTTCGATCTTGGATGCGGGCATCACAATCTCCTGCGTGTAATACGGTTGCCAAAATACGTCGATCAGTCTAGCCGTTTCACTTTGCGACGACACAGACGACCCTTTGGACATAAGTCCCACCTTTACGCCTGCTTCGAGTAAACTGTGTGACAACTGTGTAGGACTGTCGTCGAAAGGGGCCGCCCATGCGTGACGACCTTCGCTTTTCGCCGGAGGAGTTAGACCACACTGCCGCACTGATCCGAGTGCTGGATTCGGAGATGCGTCTTCGGATTTTGCTGCTGCTGCACGATTCACAGCGCGCGGTCCATGAGTTGGTGGGGATTTTGGGGAAGTCGCAGCCGCTGGTGTCGCAGCATTTGCGGGTGCTTCGCGACGAAGGCCTAGTCGCCGCCAAACGCTGCGGCCGCGAAGTCGCCTACGAACTTGCCAACCCCACCGTGATCCGGATTATCCACGCGCTCGTAGACCATGCCTGCGAGTTCTACGCGCCGGCCGCTGACACAACCCGGCGCACGTCGGTGCCGGGCCAGGACTAGCCCGAATCAGCACTAGGCAAGATCCGGCTAGGCCTCGTCCCAGTCGAGCGCCATCCCGGCTAAGCTGGCCCGGTATGAAACACCGCCCACACAGCACGCGACCCGTCCCGAAGCTTGGCCCGAGGATGACTAAGCAGCGCGCGGCGGTCGTCGATACGCTGCGCGGCTTAGACAAATTCGCCTCCGCACAGACCATCCACGAGATCCTCACCGACAACGGCGAATCCGTGGGGCTGACCACTGTCTACCGCACCCTGCAATCACTCGCGGAGGTCGACGCGGTGGACGTGCTGTACTCCCCCGAGGGCGAAACGCTCTACCGCGACTGCCTCGCCGACCACCACCACCATCACCTACTGTGCTCCAAATGCGGCCGCAGCGAGGAAATCGAAGGCGGCCCGGTGGAAAAATGGGCCGAGGTGATGGCGAAGCACTACGGCTACGAACTCGTCGGCCACGACGCCGAAATCTACGGCGTGTGCCGCGACTGCCAGGCCAAACGCTAGCTATCGAACTTATCTACCGCGCCGCCAAAGCGCCGGTCGCGCTTCGCGTACTCCAGCACCGCATCCCACAAGTCCTGCTTCGTAAAATCCGGGAACAACACGTCCTGGTACACCATCTCCGCGTAGGCCGACTGCCACAGCAGGAAGTTTGAGGTGCGCTGCTCCCCCGACGGGCGCAAGAACAGGTCCACGTCCGGCATGTCGGCGCGATACAGGTAGCGCTGGATGGTTTTTTCGTCGACGTGGCGCACGTTGTCGTCGATAAGCGCCTGCACTGCGTCGGTGAGCTCGGCGCGACCGCCATAATTCACGCACATCGCAAGGGTGAGCCCCGTGTTGTGCTTCGTGAGCTCCTCAGCGACCTCAAGCTCCTCAATCACGCTGCCCCACAGCTTCGGGCGGCGCCCACACCACACCACGCGCACGTTCTTCTCATGCAACTCGTCACGCTGGCGGCGCAACACGTCGCGGGTGAAGTTCATCAAAAAATGCACCTCGGAAGGGCTGCGCTTCCAATTCTCCGTAGAAAACGCGTAGGCGGACAGCCACTCCACCCCACCAAGTTCGATGCAGGCGTCGACGGCGTCCATGAGCTTTTCCTCGCCCACCTTGTGCCCCTCCGTGCGCTTCAAGCCCCGTTGCTGCGCCCAACGGCCGTTGCCGTCCATCACCAGTGCGATGTGTTTCGGGATGAACTTCTTGTCAATCTTCGGTGCGCCCATGGGCGTTAATTATGCCTGCTCCATGATCTTCAGACTCTTCAGCCCGGCCTCAAGGTTGTGCTGCACGTGCGCCACGGTCGCGCGGTGAATCTGCGCAACGCGTATCGACGACACCCCGTACCCACCCCGCAACAACCACATATCGTGCAACGTCTCCGGATCCACGTCCATGGATCCGGTGGGCCGGCAGTTGTTGCACACCGCCCCGCCGACGGTGGCGTTGAACGCCTTGTGTGGGCCCGGGGCCTGGCAGTTCGCGCAGTTAAACAGGCTTAAACCCCAGCCGGCGTGCTCGGTGGCCTTGAGCACGAACGTGTCGAGCACCAGCGTCGGGTGCTGGTCGGTCTGCAGGTTGGTCAGCGCCTCCTGCACGAGCGCGAACAGTTCCGGGTCCCCCTGGTCGTAGGAAAGCTTCTCGGCGACCTCCATGACGGCGCAGGCGGCGGCGTAGCGGTCGAAGTCGTCGATAATGCGGGCGCCGTAGTAGGTGACGGTGTCTGCGCCGGTGATCGTCGATAAGCCTCTGCCCGGATACACCTGCACATCCACATCCACGAACGGCTGCAGGCGCGAGCCGAAGCGGCTTTTCACCTTGCGCACGCCCTTCGCCACCCCGCGCACCAGGCCGTGGTTGCGGGTCAGCAGGACGATGACACGATCCCCCTCACCGAAATCGTAAGTGCGCACCACAAAGGCGCGATCGCGCCACGACGGCCTAGAAGCCAAGTCGGCCCAACGCCTTCGGATCCTGCTGCCAGTTCTTCAGGATTTTCACGCGCACGTCCAAGTAGATGTTCTGGCCAACCAGGTCGATGATCTGCTTGCGCGCACGGTGCACAATGCCGCTTAAGCGCCGCCCGTCCGGGCCTTCGATGATGCGCTTTTGGCCCGGGCGCTCCAGGTAGAGCACCGCGTAGATCATGGTGCGCTCCGGGTTGTTCGGGTCCGGGTACATTTCGTCGATTTGTACGGCGACGGAGTGCGGGAGCTCGTCGCGAAGACCGCGCAGCGCCTCCTCACGGATCAACTCGGCGATACGCGTCTCCACATCCTCATCCGTGGTGTGGCCCTCCGGGTAAAAACGCGGACCTTCCGGCAGATGCTCGATCAGGATGTCCAACAGCGTGTCCGTCTGCACACCCGCGGTTGCGGAGACCGGCACAACCTCACAGTCAGGCCCGAGCAGGTCGTGCAGCTCGAGCAGGCGCTCGCCGACAGTGTCCTTACCGGTCTTGTCCAGTTTGGTCACGATGCCCACGATCGGCGTGTTCGGCTTCGTTTTGCGGATCTCGTCGAGGATGAAGCGATCACCGGGTCCGATCTTCTCGTCCGCCGGCACGGTAAAGCCGATCACGTCGACGTCCGCGAAGGTGTCCTTCACCACGTCGTTGAGCCGCTCGCCCAGCAGCGTGCGCGGGCGGTGAATCCCCGGCGTGTCCACCACAATGACCTGCGCACCGTCACGGTTGATCACGCCGCGGATCGGGTGGCGCGTGGTTTCCGGCTGGTCGGCCATGATGGCGATCTTCTCCCCCACCAGCGCGTTGGTCAGCGTGGATTTGCCGGTGTTCGGCCGCCCGACGAAGCTGACAAAGCCCGACTTGAACCCTTCCGGCGTGTTTGTGAAACCGCCGTGAGCGATCGCGTCTTCTGGCAGGTTGTCCGGGAAATCAATCATGGTGCGCATCCTACCGTTGTGGATAACTTTTTCGGTGGTGTGGGAGTTATCCACAGATTTTTTGTGGGGTCTTGTGGGGGTTGCGGTGGGTTTCTAGCGTCGGGTGCATGGATTTTTTGGAGTTTTGTCAAGCGGGCGTGGGGATGCTCGCCGGGTTCTCGCGGGAGGCCGCAGTTGCCGCTGGCTTATCGACGACACGAGCGCGCGACCTCGCCCGCGTCTTCGACACGTACTATGGCCCGACCAAGTTCACCCGCAAGCAGGCTGATGCGCTGGAGTTGGCGGAGGGGTTGCCGATCGACCAGTTGGTGCTCATCGAGAAGAAGTTGGTTGCGGTGGCGTCGGCTGCTGAGCGGTGGCGCATCCGGTTGGATCTGGTGCGGCATCGTGGTTCGTTTCGCTCGCTGTCGAAGCGCATCAGCAGGCTTATCGACGCCCCCGTGACCGCCCCCAAACCCTCCTGCCGGTTCACCCGCTCGCGTGAGGGCATGCGTACCATGACGCTGACGTACAACGAGCGCGATCTGGCCGACTTGGAGCACACGCTGCGTTCCATGATCGATGAGGATCGGCCGGCTGCGGAGCAGATGGCCGGCTCACTGTTCCGCCTGTTGCGCGAGGGCGGCGGGGTGCCGCGCGCGGCGCTGCGGCCGATGATTTTGGTGCCGATCCAGGCCTACACCCGCATCATGGACGGCTGCGGCGACGACGTCGAACTTGTACTTACCGACGGCACCACGATGACCGGCGCCGAGTTTCTCACCCGTGAGTTCGGCGACGTGCTCGAGGTGGCCGCCTTCCACCCGCAGAAAGGTGCGGTGAACCTGTACCGGACGCAGCGGCTGGCGAATGGGAAGCAGCGGACGATGTCGAAGTTGATGTCGCCAAGGTGTGCCTTTCCCGACTGCCGACATTCCGCTGAAACCACCCAAACCCACCACATGCACGCCTGGAAACACGGCGGGATGACCAACATGAACAACCTGGCGCAACTGTGCGCCTACCACAACGGGGTCAACGACGACGACCGGTGGCGGGCGATCCGTGGGCACATCGACAACCCGAACGGGCGCATCTGCTGGATCGCACCCAACGGGACCGAAGTACCCACCGTCACCGGCGCGATGGAGCTGCTGTTCGACTAATCGATTCACCCGGCCCCGAAAACGCGAAAAACCCGCCCGGGTGAGCGGGTGACGCGGTGTGCCTGAAACCGGTTAGAGGGCTTCGACCTCGAACTGGAGTTGCGGGTTGGCGTAAAACTCCTGGGCCTCGACGAGCTGGAGTTCGTTGGTCTCGGCCTCGAAGGTGAGGCGCAGCATGTCGTAGACCGAGGAGGCGGTCTTTGCCAACGCGTCCTTTGCGTCGTGGCTGCGCACGTAGTGACCGGTGAACAGCGCTGCGGTGACGTCACCGGAGCCGTTGCGCTTAAACGGCAGGCGCGGGGTGCGCACGATCCACTTACCGTTGTCGTCCACGGCGATCATCTCGATCGCATCCTCGGGCGTTTCGGGGCGCTCCACCGAAGTCACCAGCACGGTCGACGGGCCCATCTCACGGGCCGCGTCCACGGCGGCGAGGGTGGAGTCGAGGTCGGTGACGTCGCGCTCGGTGAGGTAGCCCAACTCGAACTGGTTCGGCGTAATGATGTCCGCCGCCGGCACGATCGTCGAGCGGAACAGCGGCGGGATCGTATCCGCCACGAAGCAGCCCGACTTCGCCGAACCCATCACCGGATCGCACGCATAGAGCGCATCCGGGTTTTCAGCCTTGATGTCGCGCACGGTGCTGACGATCACGTCGGCGATTTCCGGGGAGGCCTGGTAGCCGGTGAGGATGGCGTCGATAAGCGGGAACGCATTGCGGTCGCGGATGCCCTTGAGCACCGCCGCAACGTCGGCGGCCGGAATGATCGGCCCCTCCCACGCACCATAACCCGTGTGATTGGAGTAGTTCACCGTGTACACCGGCCACACCTCGTGGCCGATGCGCTGCAAAGGAAAGACCGCCGCCGAGTTGCCAACATGGCCAAACGCGACGGCGGACTGGATCGAGAGAATATTGCTCATAGGAGCATTTTAGAGCTCCGGCGACACCAGAATCTTCACTGCGGTCTCGTTGCGGTTAATCAGGGTGTCAAAGCCCTCGTCGACGACACCGTCGAAGCCGATCTTGCCGGTGATGAACGGCTTCAGATCAATCTTGCCGGACTCCACCAACTTGATGGTCTGCGGGTGATCGTGGGCGTAGCCGATGATGCCGCGGATGGTCAGTTCCTTCATCACCAGTGCGTGGATGTCCAGCTCGGCCTTCTTCGACCAGATGGACTCGACGACCAGGGTGCCCTTGAGCTTCAGGCAGTCGATCAGCTGGTCGAGCACGACGTTGACGGAGGTGCACTCGAATGCGACGTCGACACCCTTGCCGTCGGTGATCTTGTCAACCTCTGCCTTGAGGTCGGTTGCGCTCGGGTCGATCGCGTAGTCTGCGACACCTGCGTCGAGCGCCTTCTGGCGACGCAGCTCGGAGAGCTCGGAGACGATGACGGTCAGGCCGTATGCCTTCGCCACAGCTGCGGTGAGCACACCGATCGGGCCGGCGCCACCAATGAGGGCGACGTCGCCTTCCTTCGCCTCAGACGCAACGAATGCGTGGTGGGCGACGGACAGCGGCTCGATGAGCGCAGCCTCGTCGAGCGGAACATCGTTGGAAATCGGGTGAACCCAGCGACGCTGCACAGCGATCTTCTCGGAGAGGCCGCCGCCGCCACCTGCGAGGCCGATGAAGTTCACGTCCGGGTGGAGGTTGTACGGGCCCGGCTCCTTCGGGTCGACGTCGTCCGGCAGGACGTACGGCTCGACGACAACGTGCTGGCCGACCTCGAGGTCGTCGACACCCTCGCCGAGGGCTGCGACAACACCGGAGAACTCGTGGCCGAGGGTGACCGGCGGCTCCTCACCAGTGATCGGGTGCGGATGGCCAGGCTTCGGGCAGAAGATCGGGCCTTCTAGGTACTCGTGCAGGTCAGTGCCGCAGATGCCGCACCAGGCGACGTCGATGAGCACCTCTCCCTTGCCTGCAACCGGGGCGTCGATTTCCTCGACGCGGATGTCCTTCTGGCCGTAGTAGCGAACTGCTCGCATGGTGGAACTCCTTTCGGTTGGTTACAGGTGCTACGATACCCCGTTTTCGGGTTCCTCGCCGACCGCAACCAGCACGGTGCGGGTCTTGATGCGTCCGCGTCGGTCGCGGCCGCCTTCTGCGGTGTAGCGGATGCCGTCGCGAAGAATGGAGGCGCCGGGAAGGGGCACGCGGCCGAGTTCGTACGACAGCAGGCCGGCGACGGTGTCCACATTGTCGACGACCTCCTCCGAGTACTCCAGCGTGTAGTCGAGGTGGTCGGCGAGGTAGTGCACGAGGTCGTCGAGAGGCAGGCGCGCTTGGACGCGGAAGACGCGCTCGTCGATTTCTTCGATGGGGGCTTCCTCGTCTTCGTCGTATTCGTCGGTGATTTCGCCGACGATTTCTTCAAGCAGGTCTTCCATGGTGAGCAGGCCTGCGACGTTGCCGAACTCGTCGATAACCACCGCGATGTGGGTGTTCTGCTGCTGCATCGCGCGCAACAGCAGGTCGAGCGGCTTGGAGTCCGGGATGAACATCGGTTGGCGCATCAACTCGGTCAGTGGCGTGTTCGGGTCGACGGGCGCGCCGCGGTCGGTGAACATGTCTTTGAGGTAGGCGACGCCGATGATTTCGTCGACGTTTTCGCCGATGACGGGCACGCGGGAGTGGCCGGAGCGCACCATGAGTGCGGTGGCTTGGCGGGCGAGTTTTTCGCCTTCGATCCACACCATTTCGGGTCGCGGCACCATGACTTGGCGGGCGGTGGTGGAGGCGAGGTCGAAGATGTTTTGGATCATGCGGCCTTCGGTGGTTTCCACCACGCCTTTTTCTTGGGCAACTTCGACCATTTCGCGCAGTTCGATTTCGGTGGCGTATGGCCCGTTGCGGAAGTCTTCGCCTGGGTGGAACAGGTTGCCGATCCAGATGAGCAGTTTCGCCACCGGCCCGAGCACGGTGTGGAAGATGTGCAGGCCTTGGGCGGCTTTGAGCGAGATGGTGTACGGGTTGCGTTTGCCGGCGGTGCGTGCGAACACGCCGATGATGGAAAATTGCAGCAGCGTCACGACGATTACCGCCACCGCAATCGCCCACGCATCTGACGCGATGACGTCCATGGCCAGCATCGCCGCTGAGACTGCCGCCATGACATCTAAGACGGTGCGCAGCAGCACGAGGGTGTTGATGTGATTCGCGCGATTATCGACGACGCGCAGCAACGCATCTGCACCCGGCGTCTCATCCTTGACCATGCCTTCCACGCGGGCACGCGAGATGGGTGCCAGGGCGGATTCGACGGAGCCGAGCAGGCCGGAGAGCAGTAGCGCAACGACGGTGATCGTTGCGAAGGTGATGGTCAGTGTCACTCGGCGCCCTTCATCAGCTTGTCTAGCTCGTCGCGGTCAGCCGCGGACGGGAAGGCGTGCGGGCCGGTCGGCTTCGGCTGGTATGCCACCCCGCGGCGGGCCAGGTCGTCGTACCAGTCGGCGAGGATCTCGTTTTGCAGCGCGAACATTTCCCGCTCGTCTTTCGGCTCGATGTGGTCGTAGCCGAGCAGGTGCAGCACGCCGTGGACGGTGAGCAGCGCCATTTCGTGGGCGAGGTCGTGGCCGGCCATCTCTGCCTGTTTGCGGTCGTAGGCCGGGCACAGGATGATGTCGCCGAGCATCGCAGGCCCCGGCATGTCCGCGTCGGGCCGTCCCCCACCCGGGGTGAGTTCGTCCATGGGGAAGCTCATCACGTCGGTGGGGCCTTCGAGGTCCATCCAGCGGACGTGGAGGTCGGCCATGGTGGCTTCGTCGACAAGCGTGATTGTTGCTTCGGTGTCGGGGTGGACGTCCATGGTGCGTAGAGCGTAGGAGGCGACGTCGATAAGCATTTGCTCGTTGACTTCCGCCTCGCCGGACTCGTTTAAGACTTCAATGCTCACTGCGCTGCCTCCGCTTCGCGCTCTGCTTCAATCTTCTGCTGCCGCTTTTCGTAGCGCAGCGCGTTCTGGGCATCGTGGTGGTCGTAGGCGGCCACGATGCGGGAAATCAGGTGGTGGCGCACAACGTCGTCGGCGCGCATCTCCTGGAAGGAAATGTCGGGGATGTCGCTCAGGATGCGACGCGCCACGCGCAGGCCCGAGACGGTGCCGCGCGGCAGGTCCACCTGGGACGTATCGCCCGTAACCACCATCTTTGAACCAAACCCGAGGCGGGTGAGGAACATCTTCATCTGCGCCCCGGTGGTGTTCTGGGCCTCGTCGAGGATGACAAACGCGTCCGACAGGGTGCGCCCGCGCATGTAGGCCAGGGGCGCGACCTCGATGATGCCGGCTTCGATGAGTTTCGGGATGGCCTCTGAGTCCATCATGTCGCGCAGCGAGTCGTACAGCGGGCGCAGGTACGGGTCGATCTTGTCGGAAAGCGTACCGGGCAAAAAGCCGAGTTTCTCGCCGGCTTCCACGGCGGGGCGCGTCAGGATGATGCGTTTGACCTGCTTGTTCTGCAGCGCCTGCACCGCCTTCGCCACCGCAAGGTACGTCTTGCCGGAGCCGGCAGGCCCGATACCGAAGGTGATCGTGTTCTCGTCGATCGCATCCACATAGCGGCGCTGACCGGCAGTCTTCGGGCGGATAACCTTGCCGCGCCGCGCAATGATCTCCTCGCCGAGGATGTCCGCGACCGAGCCGGGGGCTTCCATCTCCATGAGTTTCACCGCCTCCACGACGGTGTCAGGGCGAAGCGGCACCCCGCGTCGCGCCATGGACTCCAGCTCCTCCACCACGCGCAGCGCGTGCGCCACGTGGGCGGCCGTGCCGCGCACCGACAAGGTGGTGCCGCGGGCGTGGAAACTCACGTCCAGATAGCGGTCCAGCAGTTGGAGGTTGTTGTCGTTGATGCCGAGAACGGATTGTGCGTACGCCGAGTCGAGTTCGACCTTGCGCGTCACCATTTCTTCCATGTGCGTTTACCCTACCAGCGGTTTGTCAGCGCGCCGATCGCGCTGAGCGCCGCGAACGCGGCCGTTGCGGTGCGCAGGACTTCGGGGCCGAGTTTCACGGCGTCCGCGCCGAGCAGTTCGAGTTCGTCTTGCCCGATGCCGCCTTCGGGGCCAACGATAAGCCAGATGTCCTCGCCGAAGTCCACCTCACGCAGCGGCACGGTCGCATCCTCGTGGAGCACCAATGCGCCAGCCGGCAGCATTTCCGACAACTGGTTCGTGGTCACCGGCTCGTGGATCTGCGGCACCCACGCGCGGCGCGCCTGCTTCGCGCTCGCCAGCGCTTGCGAGCGCCACTTCTCCACCTGCTTCGCCTGCTTGTTCGCCGGCCAGCGCGCAATCGTGCGGTGCGAAATCCACGGCACGATTCGATCCGCCCCGCCCTGCACGGCGAGGTCGACGGCGAGTTCGGCGCGCTCGCTTTTCGGGATCGCCTGCACGACCGTCACGCGCGGCGTGGGGCGCTCCACGAACTCATGCCTATCGACGACCCCCTCAACCCTTGAGGCATCCACCCGCGTGACGGTGACTTCGGCCTGGTTGCCGGCGCCGTCGAAAAGCATGATGCGCTCCCCCGGCTGGATGCGCTTGACGTGGGCGTGTTTTGCCTCGGGGCCTTCGATGATGCCGGAGGTGGGGTCGTCGCTAAGAAAATAGGGCAGGCTCATCGGCGGAAACGATCACGCATCCGGGAGAAGAAACCATCGCCGTGCTCGCCGCCCTCGGAGTGGACTTTGGGGTCCTCCGGGTGGCCGGCGCGCAGGTCCTCGAGCGCGGCGCGCTCCTCGTTGGACAGTGCAGTAGGCACGGTGACCTCGATATGGGCGATCATGTCGCCGGCGCCCTCCTGGCGCAGGCGCGGCATACCCTCGCCGGAAAGCACGACGCGGTCGTCCGGCTGGGTGCCGGCGGGGACCTCGATGCGGGTCTCGTCGCCAGTGAGGTTCTCCACGGTGAGCTCGGTGCCCAGCGCCGCGTCATACATGGGCACAGTCAGGCGCAGGTGCAAGTCGTTGTTGTCGCGCACGAACACCGGGTGCGGCTCGACGTGCACCTCGACGTAGAGGTCGCCGGCGGGACCGCCGCCGTGGCCGACCTCGCCCTGGTCCGCCATGCGGATGCGCATGCCGTTGTTAATGCCGGCCGGGATGTTGACCACCAGGTCGCGGGAAGCACGCACGCGACCATCGCCAGCACACTGGGCGCACGGGTCGGTGATCACTTCGCCGAAACCGTGGCACTTGGGGCACTCGCGGGTGGTCATCACATTGCCCAGGAAAGACTGCTGCATCTCCTGGACCGCACCCTGGCCCTGGCATACGTCACAGGTAACCGGCTTAGCCCCTGACTTGGAGCCGGAGCCGTGGCACTTGTCGCACAGCACCGCGGTATCCACGGTGACGTCCTGCTTCACGCCCGTGAACGCCTCCGCGAGCGTGATCGAGGTGCGCAGCAGCGCGTCGTTGCCCGGCTGCACGCGCGAGCGCGGCTGGCGAGCACCACCACCGCCGCCGAAGAACGCCTCGAAGATATCGCCGAGGCCACCGCCGCCAAAACCGGCGCCGCCCATGCCGCCGCCGGCCTCCATCGGGTCGCCGCCACGGTCCACGATGGAACGCTTCTGCGGATCCAGCAGCACCTCTTGCGCTGCTGCGATCTCCGCGAACTTCTCGGCGGCCTCCTCGGACGGGTTCACGTCCGGGTGGTATTTGCGTGCGAGCTTGCGGTACGCCCGCTTAATTTCCTGCTCGGTGGCGTCCTTGTCCACGCCGAGGATGCCATAGTAATCGCGAGCCATATCTTCCCTTCTATTCACCCCGCAGTGTGCGGCTGATGTAACGAGCCACGGTGGCAACCTTCTGCATGGTACCGGGGTAGTCCATGTGGGTTGGACCGACTACCCCGAGGCCGCCGAGTGCTGCATCGCCTGCCCCGTACGCTGTTGTAACAATTGAGGCGCTGGATAATTCCTCGTCTTCGTTTTCGCGGCCGATGCGCACGGAGACACGTTCGAGTTCTTGGGCGCCGGCGAGCAGTTTCAGTACGACAACTTGCTGCTCGAGGGCGTCGATGACGTCCTGGAGGCCGCCGGAGGGCACGAGCAGGTTTGAGGAGCCTGCGATGATGAGGCGGTCGGGGGCGGCGTCGACAAGTGTGGTGATGAGCACTTCGGCGGCGCGCGTGGTGGGTTCGGTCAGGTGCGGCGGTGCGCTGACGGCCACGCGTGCGAGCGAGGCGGAGGCGTCGCGCATGTTCTTGCCCACAAGTGCGTCGTTGAGGATGTCGCGCAGGATGCGCACGCCGTCGTCGCCAATTGGCGCGGCGAGATCAACGTTGCGTTGGTCAACGCGGCCGGCGTCGGTGATCAGCACGAGCAGCAGGCGCGTTGGTGTGAGTTCGACAACCTCACAGTGCTTCACGCGCGAGGCGGACAGGTTCGGCAGTTGCACCACTGCGGCTTGGTGGGTCAGTTGAGAGAGCAGTTGCACGGAGCGGCGTAGCACGTCTTCGAGGTCCACCCCGTCTTCGAGGAAGTCCAAAATCGCGTGGCGCTCGGCGGCGGACAGTGGTTTGACGTCGTGGAGCGCATCCACGAACTTGCGGTAGCCGGCCTCGGTGGGGATGCGCCCGGACGAGGCGTGCGTCTGCGAGATGTAGCCCTGCTGCTCGAGCACCGCCATGTCGTTGCGGATCGTGGCCGACGACACCCCCATGTTGTGCCGTTCCACCAGCGCTTTGGAGCCGACGGGTTCTTGGCTGGCGATGTAGTCCGCCACGATCGCCCGCAGCACCTTTTGGCGCCGCTCGTCTGCTGCGCTCATGATCGCCTCCTTACTCGGCTGCCAGGATATCGGTGATGATGCCGTCTGCAAGCAGTCTGCCGGTATCAGTCACGCGCAAGCGCTCTCCCCGCTCTAGGAGCCCCGCGCGCACATGCTTATCGACGACCCCACGCGCCCGATCCCCAACCCACCCGGCCGGAATCCCCTCACGCAGGCGAAGCCCGAGCATGATCGCCTCCATGTGGGCTTCGTCTGCGGTGATGGTTTCGGTGTCCTGGATGGGCAGGGTGTCGTCGTGAAGCAACTGTGCGTAGCGCTCGGGTCGCTTGACGTTAAAGAAGCGCTCGCCGTCGACGAAGCTGTGCGCGCCGGGGCCTGCGCCCCACCAATTCTGGTTGTGCCAGTAGATGAGGTTGTGGCGACACTCGCCGCCGGGTTTGGCCCAGTTGGAGACCTCGTACCAGTCGTATCCGTTGCCCTCCAGCGTTGCGGCGATGATCTCGTAGCGGTCCGCGTAGACGTCCTCTTGCGGTGCGGGCAGTTCGCCGCGGCGGATCTTGCGGGCCATGGCGGTGCCATCTTCCACGATGAGCGAATACGCGCTGACGTGGTCGACGCCGGTTGCAAGGATGGCATCCAGGGTGCGGCGCACATCATCGTCGGTTTCGGTGGGCGTGCCGTAGATCATGTCCAGGTTCACGTGCTCGAACCCGGCCGAAAGTGCCTCGCGGGCGGCGGCGACGGCGCGGCCCGGGGTGTGCTGGCGGTCTAGGACTTTCAACACCGGCGTGGAGGCGGACTGCATGCCAAGCGAGACGCGGGTAAACCCGGCATCCAGCAGGCCCGCGAAGTAGTCGGGGCTGGTGGATTCAGGGTTGGACTCGGTGGTGATCTCCGCGCCCGCCGCGATACCGAAGGTGTTGCGGATGACGCCCAGGATGCGGCCCAGCCCGTCCGCGCCGAGCAGGCTCGGGGTGCCGCCGCCGATGAACACGGTCTGGGCTTCCGGCAGGCCCCGGGCAGCCGCGAGTTCGAGTTCACGCTCGAGGGCGTCGAGGTACTGCGCGTGCGAGGAATCCACCTCGGTGGGCGTGTACGTGTTGAAGTCGCAGTAGCCACAGCGCGTCGCACAAAACGGCACGTGGATGTACACGCCGAAGGAATCCATCACGGAACCCACCACGGATCCCACCTAAGCCCCGCGCAGAGAACGCTTCGCCGCCACCTTCGCCACAATGCGGTCGATGCGGGCGCGCTCCTCCAAAAACTCCGGCGGGTTGGATCCGCGCATCGTGCGCACGAACGCCGGGTGGTCCAAGCAGACGGTTTCAACCCAACCGATCACGGCTTCCTCGACGATCTCGCCGACCCGCGCGTACAGGTGCGGAAGTGACACCACGCCGAGTTCGCGGGCGACCATGTCAGTCTGCTCGAGGGTGAAGGAGACGATCTCCTCCAAGTGCTGCACCACCAGTTCGGTGCGGCCAACGAGCGCGTCGTGCATCGTCTGCACCGAGAACGGCGCTTTCAGTGGGAAGAGGTCTTTGAGGCCGGCGGCGTCGAGAAGTTCAGGCTGCGGGATGCGCTCCTCTGGACGCACCCCCACCGACAGGTAGCCGGCGGCGCGGCCCGAGGTGAGCGCTTGGCGCAGGCCGATTAACTCGGCGACGATGCGGCGTGCGTCCTGGCGGGCGTCGTCGACAATCTCCTCGAACTCTGCCAGGCAATCTTCAGTGAGCTCACCGTCATAGTCCGCAATCGACTCGGCGACGTGCTCGATGTACTCCGCAACCTCGTCGCCGATGTTGTAAATCTCCTGGGTAAGTTCACGGTGACGCAGCACGGCTGCAGTTTTGTGCACGGCGTGAACCCCCTTAAAACGAACTGTGGAAGTGACAAACTGGGATGCTATGCCACACCGTGAGCCGATGAGGGTAGGCGCGCCGTTAACGCTGATACAGCTTGTCGATGTCCTCCTGGAAACGCTGGAACACCACATTGCGCTTCACCTTCATCGTCGGCGTCATCTCGTCGTGCTGCTCCGACAAGTCGCGGTCGAGGATGCGGAACTTCTTAATCGCCTCCGCACGCGAGACGGTGGCGTTTGCCATGTTCACCGCGTCTTGCACCTCGGCGCGCAACGCTGGGTCCTGCGCCAGGTCCGACACCTTCTTGTTCGCTGGAATGTTGTGGTTCGCCTTCCAACGCTTCAGTTCCTCCTCGTCGAGAGTGACCAGCACGCCGACGAACGGTTTACCGTCGCCGACCACCAACGCGTTAGAGATCAGCGGGTGCTGGCGGATGATCTCCTCCATCGGTCCCGGGGAGATGTTCTTGCCGCCGGCGGTGACGATGAGGTCCTTCTTGCGGCCGGTGATGGACACGAAGCCGTCTTCGTCGACCTCGCCAAGATCGCCGGTGTTGAACCAGCCGTCCGTGAGCGCTTCCTCGGTCGCGGCCGGGTTGCGCCAGTACTTGGAGAACACGCCGGGGCCTTTAAATTCGATCTCGCCGTCGTCGTTAATCCGCACCGAATAGCCGTTGACAGGGCGCCCGACGGTGCCGATCTTGTTGCTGTGCGCGTTGTTCACACACGCCGCAGCGCACGTTTCGGTCAGCCCGTAGCCCTCGTAGATCGGCACACCCATGCCGCGGAAGAAGTGCGACAGGTCCGAGCTCATCGCCGACCCGCCGGTGATGCCGTACCAGACGGAACCACCCATGGCCTCCTTGATCTTGGCGTAGACCAGTTTGTCGTAGAGCTTCACCTTCGCCTTTTGCACGCGCGACGGGCCGTCCGGCGTATCCAGCGCCTTGGAGTACTCAATCGCGGCCTTTTCGGCCTCCAAGAAGACACGTTTGCCAATCGCGGAGCCATCCGCGGCCTTGTTGTACGCACCCTCGCGCACCTTTTCAAACACGCGCGGCACGCCAATGACCAGGTTGGGACGTGCGCGCTGCAGCTCCACGGTCAACGTCGAAGTATCCGACCAGTGCGACTGGGTCGCGCCCGAGATCGTCCACGCCAGCGCCACCGCGCGCGCCAGCACGTGCGCCAACGGCAAAAACGTCACCATGCGCTGGCCCGGGAAGGACACGGAGCCGATCTCGTTTTCCAGCAGCGCCCACGCCTGGTACGCCCAGTTGCCGTGAGTGATCTCCACACCTTTGGGGCGACCGGTGGTGCCGGAGGTATACACGATGGATCCGAGGTCGGGGTGGCGGGTGGCGGCAACGCGGTCGTCGATAAGCGACTGCTCCACCTCGCGGCCCTCAAACTTGATCTGCTCCACGGCGGCCGAGTTGAACTCGTAGATGCGCTGCAACTGCGAGGTCGAGTCGGCCATGCGCGGGGTGCCGTCCTCGCCGAGGAGGAACGGGCTCATGAGCATCGTGTGGTCGCGCGTTTCCGTGAACGCGATTTTCGCGCCGGAGTCCTCGAGGATCCACTGGATTTGGTGCATCGAGGACGACGGGTAGATTGGCACGGATGCGGCGCCGGCGGCCCAGATGGCGAAGTCGAGCAGCGCCCACTCGTAGCGCGTGCTGGACAGGATGGCCACGCGGTCGCCGGGCTCGATACCTGCGGCAATCAGCCCCTTGGCCACGTCGTAGACTTCTTGCAGGAACTCCCCTGCCGTGACCGAGATCCATTCGTAGTTGCGGGGCCGCGAGAACAGCACGAGGTGCGGGTGTGTCTCGCACGTCTCGATGAGCCGGTTCAGACACGTGTCGGTGTCTTTGAGGGTGAATCCAAGTTCCGTCGTGTGAGAAGTCGATGGCATGGTGCCCAACATTACCGACGTTTTGGCAGAATGCGGAAGCGTGACCAACGTGGAACTGCTGCACGCCCTCGCCGAGTCCTATGGCTTTGGCACCTCCTATCGCGCGACTGACGGCCGGATGGTGTCGCCGCCGCCGGAGTCGTTTGTGGCGTTGTTGCGGGCATTGGGGCTTTCGCTTGACGACGACCCCACCGACGAGGAACTCCACTTCCACCTCGATGCCCGGCGCGAACACTGGGCGACGCGCCCGTTGCCACCGACGGTGGTGGCCACGGAGGGACACGAGCAGCACTTCAACGTGCACGTGCACGACGGGCATCCGGCGCACTGTTGGATCCGGATGGAGGATGGTTCCTCGCGGGATTGTTACCAGGATGAGAATTGGGCGCCGCCGTTTACGGCTTCAGATGGTGTGGTGTGGGGCGAGGCGACGTTTCATACGCCTGGGGATCTGCCGCCGGGCTGGCACGAGCTGCACTTGGAGTCGGACAATTTTGATGCGGTATGCACGTTGCTCGTGGTGCCCGATTGCTTGTCGACGAACTCACGCGTCGTCCAGCACCCCGTCTGGGGCGTGATGGCGCAGTTGTATTCGGTGCGCTCGGCTGCCTCGTGGGGGTTGGGCGATTTTGGGGATCTGGCGTTGCTCGCGGAGACGGTCGCCGCGCAGGGGGCCGATTATTTGCTGATCAATCCGGTGCACGCCGCCCAGCCGGTGCCGCCGGTGGAGGATTCGCCATATTTGCCCACCTCGCGCCGGTTTATCAACCCGCTCTACATCGCGGTGGAGCAGGTGCCGGAGTTCGAGCTGGTGGACGACAATCTTCGTGCGGCGATCGCCGAGTTGGCCGCGCCGCTGAAGGACCTGAACACTTCGCCAGCGCCGCTGGATCGCAACCGTGTGTTCGCCGCGAAGTTGGCGGCGCTGCGCGAGCTGTTCTGGGCCTCGCAGGCCGATGCCGCGCGCACCCACGACTTTGAGCTGTTCTGTCTGGACGAGGGCGAGGGCCTGCGCGAGTTTGCCACCTGGTGTGCTGCGCAGGCAGCCGAGTCGGAGCACGAAGGTGCCCCGAAGCACGCTGGCGGCGACATCGAGGACCTCGTGCAGTTCTATATGTGGCTGCAGTTCATCGCCGACGAGCAACTGCGCCTGGCCCAGGAGCGTGCGAAGGCGGCCGGGATGTCGATCGGCATCATGACGGACCTTGCGGTGGGCATCCACCCTGGCGGCGCGGACGCGGCAACACTGCGCGAGGTGTTGGTGTCCGATGCGTCGGTGGGAGCTCCCCCGGACCAGTACTCGCAAAAAGGCCAGGACTGGTCGCAGCCGCCGTGGAACCCGCAGCAGCTCGCCGAGGCCGGCTACGGGCCGTGGCGCGACCTGCTGCGCACAGCGCTGCGCCACAGTGGCGGCATCCGCGTCGACCACGTGCTCGGACTGTTCCGCCTGTTTTGGGTGCCACGCGCTGGCACACCCGCTGGCGGGGTGTACATGAACTACGACTTTGAGGCCATGGTGGGCACCCTCGTGTTGGAGGCGCAGCGCGCCGGGGCAGTCGTCGTCGGCGAGGACTTAGGCACGTTCGAGCCGTGGGTGCAGGACTTCCTTCGCGACAAGGGCATTTTGGGCACCTCGGTGCTGTGGTTCGAATCCATCCCGCCGGGCGTGCCGCGCCCCTCGCAGCAGTACCGCCACCTGGCGCTTACGGCTGTGGGCACACACGACCTGCCGCCCACCGCTGGCTACCTCAGGGGTGCACACAACGAATTGCGCCATGAGCTTGGGCTTGTCGACGACCCCGTGGAGCACCTCAACGCCACCGACCGCATCTGGATCGACCAGGTGCTTGGCCTCGCGCGGGAGGAAGGTGCGCTTACCGGCGACGACGAAAAGGCACTGATCACGGGACTGATTCGCTTCGTCGCCTCCACCCCATCGGCGATGACGTGTACGAACCTGGTGGACATGGTTGGCGACGAGCGCATTCAAAACCAGCCCGGCACCAACGGCGAGCAGTACACCAACTGGCGCATGCCGCTTTGCGACGCCACCGGCACCCCCGTGCTCATCGAACACCTACCGGAGATGGAGTTGTTTAAGGCGGTGGCGGAGGCGTCGATACGCACCTAAAGCGCGCCGATCACCGCAGCAACAATGACAAGAGCGATGAGCACCCACATTGCTTGGGTCACCCGCGACTGCGGGTACTTACGCTGCGGCTTGGGCAGCTGTTGATCCTGCTTGCGCAGCTCTTCAGGGTTGGCCATGGTGCCCAAGCCTAGACCGAGCCGGTCGACGACCCAAAGCAGCACATAGGACACCGCCGCGCACGCCGGCAGCGCCAGCACCACAATCAGCGGCACCTGCAACCACGGGCTCAACCCCATTAACCAGCCCATTTAGACCGCTTTCAACGCCATCATCACGATCGGGCTCACCGCGGCAACAACCACCAAAATGCCGATAATGATCCCGATAACTTGCGACGCCGACGGGCCCGACGGCGCCTGCTCCACCGCCTTCTGCCTTGGTGCCACCGTCGGCACACTCGTCGGCGTCGCGGCACCAGACTCAAACGTCGCCTGCGCAGGCGTCCTTCGCGGCACCAAGGTCGGCGTCAACGTGATCGTGCCACCCGGCGGGTTGGTGATCGTCGTGGAGTAGCGCAGCGAATACTGGTACTCCAAAAAGTCGTCGACCTGCTCCTCCCCGTACACCGGGCCACTGTCGAGCGAACTGGCGCGCTGGAACCCAATCAACTGATGGTTATCCTCGCCCGCGACATAGTTCGCGCCCGAGATCACCCCCACCAGGCCGCGGCCCGGGATGTACACCGGCCCACCGGAGTCACCTGGCACCGGCATCTTCGGCGCGTCGAAGTACGTGGTGTTTTCAACCGTGCCGACGAACTTGCCGCACGTCGAGGCATCCGAGCGCCCATGGGTGGAGTATCCGCGGAAGCAGATCGTGTCGGTGCTGCTGATCTTTTCCACCGGCACGACCGTCCCGCCATACGGGTTGCCGCTGACGCGGACGTCTTCGAACCAGTAGATCACCGCCCAGTCGTTGGCGGACGTCTTCGGCGAATACGCCCGCGCGGGGAAGATCAACCCTGCGGGCTCGTCGATTTGTTTGCCGGCGCTATCTGCAAGGTAGACCAGCGCGCCCTGGGGGAAGTACTGCTCGTTTTGCACCACGCAGTGGGCGGCGGTGTAACTGCGGCGGTGCTCGACGTCGTTGAAGCCAAGCGTGCAGGCGGTGAGGCGGTTAGAGCCTAAATTATCGACGAAAATCCGCCCACCCTGCGCCGCATTCAACGCAGGCGAAGCAGGCGCGACTGCAGGAACCACCGACGCCGCAAGCGTCGTGGCAACCACCGCAGCCGCGCACCAATGCTTCACACTGCCGCGGGACATGCCGCCAGCGTAGCGCAGGCCGTTAACCGGCTATGCCGATACGTCGGAGCCCGCCAGGCCGCGACGCTCCAGCAGCGGACGCGTGTCCTTGTCGCGGCCACGGAACGCACGGTAGGCCTCGGCGTAGTCGCGCGAGGACCCCTTGGACAGGATGGTCTCGCGGAACTTCGCGCCGGTGTCGCGGTTGATGCCTTCCTGTTCGACCAACTGGTAGCCGTCGGCATCAAGTGCTTCTGCCCACAGGTAGGAGTAGTAGCCCGCCGAGTAGCCGCCGGCGAAGATGTGGTTGAACCAGGTGGAGCGGTAGCGCGGCTCGAGCCCGTCGATGTCCAGGCCAACCTCGCGCAGGGCTTCTTCCTCGAAGGTTTGGATGTCGGACGGGGTGTCCTCGGTGATCGAGTGCCACGCCAGGTCGATCGCGCTGGCCGCGAGGTACTCGGCGGTGAGGAAGCCCTGGCCGAACTGACGCGAGGCCTTCAGTGCGGCGAGTTGCTCGTCGGAAATGACCTCGCCGGTGTCCACGTGGCGCGCGTAGTTGCGGGCGATCTCCGGGGCGAACGCGTAGTTCTCGTTGATTTGGGAGGGGAACTCCACCCAGTCGCGCGGCACGTTGGTGCCGGAGTTCGACGGGTAGCGCACGTCCGACAGCAGGCCGTGCAGAGCATGGCCGAACTCGTGGAACAGGGTGGTCACTTCGTCGATAGTGAGCAGGTTCGAGGTGATCGACATGACGTTGACCACCACCGGTTTCGTGCCCGCCAGGTGCGACTGGTCCACAAAGGAGCTCATCCAGGCGCCGCCGCGTTTCGACGAACGCGCGTTGTAGTCCGTCAGCAACAACCCAATGCCAGTGCCGTCTTCTTCATTCACCTCCCAGACGTCCACATCGTCGCGGTAACCGTTGAGGTCCTCGCGCTTTTCCACCGTGATGCCGTAGAGGAGGTTGGCGGCGTAGAACACGCCGTCGGTAAGCACCTGCTCGAGCGGGAAGTACTTGCGGATCTCCGCCTCGTCGATGCCCAGTTCCTGCTCGCGACGCTTCGCCTGCCAGTAGGGCCAGTCCGCGCCGTCGAGGTCTTCACCGGCGAGTTCGGAGGCGAGCTTGCGCTCTGCCTCGGCGTTCGCGGCGGCGGCAGGCGCCAGGTCCGCGATCAGTTGGCGGGCGGCGGCCGCGTTGCCTGCGGTCTCCTCGGCGATGACGTAGTCGGCGTGCGAATCAAAGCCGAGTAGCTTCGCGCGCTCGAGGCGCAGCTTCACCGACTCGGCGACGATGTCGGCGTTGGTGTCGCGGCCGCGGGCGCGGGAGGCGTCGAAAAGTTTGTGGCGCGCGCCCGAGTTTTCGAGTTCGGCCTGCAGGGACTGGGTGGTCGGCAGTTCGATCGGCACGACGAAGCGCTCGCCGTCCTGGTAGGCCTCGATCTGTGCCTCGGATAGGCCCGCAAGTTCCTCGCGGGTCAGTTCCACGGCGAGTTTCTTCGTATCTGCCAGCAGGTTGCGGCCGAAAAGTTCGGAGAGTTCCGACAGGCGCTGGTTGATCTCCTGCAGGCGCGTCTTGCCGGCCGCATCCAGGTCGGCGCCGCGGCGTGCAAACCGGCGCTTGAGTTCGTCGTGAAGCCGCTGCGATTCCTCATCCTCCGGCGTCGTGACCTGCTGGATGCGGGAGTAGAGCTCGCTGTTTTGGTAGATCGAGTCCACGTGCGCGGACAACTTCGGCACTATCCGGTCGGCGACGGCGTCGAACTCGTCGGTGGAATCGGTGCCCTGCAGGTTGAAGAACCACGCCATGACACGGTCCAGGTCCGCACCGGCGAGCTCGAAGGCCTCGACGGTGTTCTCCCAGGTTGGGGTGTCTTGGGTGGTGATGTCCGCGATTTCCTGCGCGTGGTTGACCAACGCCTGTTCAAAGGCGGGTTCCACGTGCTCAAGCCGGATTGCGGCGAAGTCCGGCAGGTTGTAGGGCAACGTCGATGGCGCAAGCAAAGGATTTGTCATGCGCGACAGTCTAATAGCTCAAATTGCCCTTGAATGTGACGTTGCCAACAGTGAACTCGGCGTCCCATAGGTTGCCCTGCGCGACCTCGAAGGGGAACTTCGCGTTCGTGGTGGCACCCGGGCCGAGCGGCATATCGATGCCGACGACATCCACCTGGGCCTTCTCCGCATTGGAGATGTAGGAGGCGTCGGTGTAGGAGGAGCCGTCGGTGCTGTAGCGCAGTTCCGGCTTCAGGGCGTCGACAGGCAGTGGCGCGTCGGACGTGTTGGTCACCGCGATAACGACCACGGTGCCCACGCCTGTCGACGACGTCCCCTGCCACTTGTACGACAACTCCATCGCCGGATCCTTGACGGACTTGCCGGTGAGCTCGTCGGTGACCTTCGGGTCGGTTTCCTCAACGTTGAAGGTGGGCTTGTCGTTGACCTTCGATTCGACGGATTCTTCGAGGTTCTGGCTGGTTTCGTCGCCAATCGGGTCTTCTTGTTGGTCCACGCAAGCTGCCAGCGGCATGGTCGTGGCCAGGATGACGGCGGCAAGCCGGGTGCTCGTGCGGATGGACATGTGCGCCTCGTTTTCTGTCGCGTAACTAGTGCTTCGCTGCACACAATACCGCGCAGGTACCCTGTGGAAATTATGCAGTCTTTGATGCGCGTCGTTCGCAGTGCTTCCGCGTTGTGGCCGTTTTATATCGCGGTTGTGGTGGTGTCGTCGATAGTCGCGGGGCTTGGGCTTATCTCCCCGTTCCTCATTCGGGAGGCAACCGACACGATCATTGCGGCGCTTGGCGACGAGCCCGTGCCCAACGCAACCCGCACCGTCGTCTGGCTCGCCATCGCGCTGTTTGTCGCAGAGGCGTCCGCTTCCATGCTGCACAACGTGTCCGGATACCTGGGCGATGTGATGGTGGCGCGCATCCGCCAGATTCTGTCTACGCGCTACTTTGCCAAGTTGCTCGCACTACCGCAGCGTTACTACGACAACCAGGTCACCGGCACGATCATCGCGCGGCTGGACCGCTCGATTGCGAACGTCACGCAGTTCATCCAATCCTTTACCAATAATTTCCTGCCGATGCTGCTGCAGGTCGTGGCCATTTTGGGCATCACGGCCTACTACTACTGGCCGCTGACGGTGCTGCTGGCGCTGCTGTTCCCGCTGTATACGTGGCTGACGGCGTTGACGTCGAAACGCTGGCAGGTTTTCGAGCAGGAAAAGAACGCCAATATCGACGAGGGCAACGGGCGTTTCGCCGAGGTCGTTGGCCAGGTGAAGGTGACCAAGTCCTACGGTGCCGAGGTGCGCGAGTTAGAAAAGTTCGGCCGCCACTACACCAACACGGTGGACATCACACGGCCGCAGTCGCGCTGGTGGCACTCCATGGATACCGCGCGCGGCGTGGCCATGAACCTGATCTTTTTGGGGATTTACCTGATCCTGTTCACGCGCACGCTCGATGGGCATTTCACGGTTGGTGAGATGGTCATGCTCATCCAGATGGTGACCATGGCGCGCCAGCCGGTGACCATGATGAGCTGGATCGTCGATTCCGCGCAGCGCGCCATCGCCGGCTCGCGCGACTACTTCAAGGTGATGGACGAGCCGGTCGAGCCGACCGCGAACCGCCAGCTGGTCGCTGCGACGGAGGCTTCGGGCATGCCGACGCTCGATGCGACGCAGCAGACACCGCTGAGGGTGCGCGAACCGGTCGTCGCATTCGACAACGTCACCTTTGAGTACATGCCGGGTGAGCCGGTGCTGCACGATGTGACGTTTACCGCCCGTGAGGGCGAGAAGATCGCGCTGGTTGGCGAGTCCGGCGGCGGCAAGTCCACGATTGTGAACCTGCTGCTTGGCCTCTACCCCATCACCCACGGCAGGCTTGAGGTGTGCGGCGAGGAGATCTCGCACCTGGACGTGGAGAAGCTGCGCGCCACCACGGGTGTGGTGTTCCAGGAGGCTGCGCTGTTTTCCGGCTCGGTGTTTGAAAACATCGCCTACGGCAAGCCGGACGCGACGATGGAAGAGGTCGTTGCCGTGGCCAAGCGTGCGAACGCGCACGACTTCATCATGAAGTTCACCGATGGTTATGACACGATCATCGGCGAGCGCGGCCTGCGCCTATCCGGTGGTCAGCGCCAGCGTGTGGCGGTGGCGCGCGCGATGCTCAAGGACGCCCCGCTGTTGATCCTCGACGAGGCCACCTCCGCCCTGGACACCAAAGCCGAGCGCGCCGTCCAAGCGGGCCTGGATGAACTTATGCGGGATCGCACGACGATCATGATCGCGCACCGCTTATCGACGATCGCCGGCGTGGACACCATCATCACCCTGCGCGACGGACGTATCGACGAGATCGGCTCGCCGGCAGATCTGGCTGTCTCTGGCGGTATTTATTCAGAGCTGTTGCGCCTGACGGCATCCTCTTCTGCTGCAGATAGGAAGCGGTTGAAGGCATTTGGCTTCGCCGCCGACGGGGGCGATGACGACGAGTACGACGAAGATGAAGACGAGGGCGCAACGGACTAAACCGAAATCACGTTCAAAAGTTCTTCAAGACCTCTAAAGTCCTGCGGATTCCTCGTATACAAATCAAGCCCTTCCGCCACAGCAGTGCTTGCGATCAAGAGATCAAACGCACGCCCTCGTGGCTTTCGCCCGGCACGGATCACTGCCCCATATACAAGGGCATAGGCTTGTGCTGCACGATCGTCGAACGGAATACACTCAACTAGTTCAGCGATTGCACGGGCCTGATTTGATCGGCGGGCACGCTCCAAAGGATCCTGCGCTGCAACAGGGCCGACAGCCAGCTCAGCGAAAGCGATAGACGAGATTGTCCACTGCTCTGGCAGTAGATTTGGATCTATTTCATCGAGATCGAGGAGCACCGATGTATCCAACAAGCCTCTGCTAGTCACGCGGATCAATTCGTTGGTCTACATACTCGTCAATATCGGCCCGGAACTTTTCAAAATCGACTTTCGGAAGCCGCCTGACCGTTGCTAACAAGTCTTCTTTTCGAGCGAATCGTGGCTTTCGTAATGGTCGCAATTCACCCACCGGTTGCGAGTTGCTCGTAATCACAAATGTCTCCCCCTCATCGAGCGCTCGCATGATACGCCCGCTTTCATTTCGCAGCTCTCGCTGGCTGATTGTCTCCGTCATGCACCGACCGTAGCACCACGCGCTACGGCATAAAAGGGTCCGCGAAAGAAAAAATCCCACTACCGTAGGGCGCATGCAATTTCCCAGCCTTGAAACCCTGCAAGCCCGCGGCACGCGTAAGTGGACGCAGTTCGACGCTGACGTGCTGCCGTTGTTCATCGCGGAAAGCGACTTCCCCACCGCCCCGGCGGTAAAGGATGCGATTGCGGATGCGGTGGAGCGCGAGATGTTCGGCTACACCCCGGCGCCACATGCGCACCATTTGGGTGAAGCGGTGGCTGGGTTCTACGAGCACCGCTACGGCTGGCGCCCGGACGCAGCAAAGATCTTTCCGGTTGCGGATGTGGTGCGCGGTGTGATGCTGGCGATCAAGTACTTCACCGAGGGTGATGTGATTGTGCCGGTACCGGCGTATTTCCCCTTCCTGGAAGTGGCTCAGGTTGCGGGCCGCAAGCGTGTGGATGTCTCCAGCGCAGGCGGGCTCGACCTGGATGAGGTGGACGCGGCGTTTGCCAACGGTGCGGGCAGCATCATCGTGACCAACCCGTTCAACCCGGGCGGCTACATCTTTACCGCTGATGAGTTGGATGCCGTCTGCGAGGTCGCGCGCAAGCATGGCGCGCGGGTGATTGTCGACGAAATCCACGCGCCACTCGTCTTCGACGGCGCCCACGTCTGCGCCGCAGCAAACAACCCGGACGTGTGCATCACGGTGACGGCAACGTCGAAGGCATGGAACGTGGCGGGCTTAAAGTGCGCGCAAATGATCTTTACCAACGACGAGGACGTTCGTACGTGGAACGCGATGTCGGGGGTAGCCAAAGACGGTGTGGGCACCCTCGGCATTGTGGCCGCGGAGGCCTGCTACACGCATGGTCGTGAGTTCCTCGACGAAGAGATAGAGCAGCTGCGGGCCAACCGCGACTGGCTGGTGGAGCACCTCCCCAAGGCCGTGCCGGGTATTGCAATTGAGGTGCCGCAGGCGACCTATTTGATGTTCCTGGACTTCTCAAAGACCAAGCTTGTGGATGAAAAACCGGCGGCGTGGCTTCGTCGTCACGCAAAAGTTGCGATGAATGAGGGCGTGGACTTTGGCCCTGGCGGAGAGCACCGTGCGAGGATGAACTTTGCCACCTCCCCGGAGATTCTCCAAGAGGCTGTCAAGCGGATCGGGGACGCAATCAACACCATCTAACGTCCCACCTATTGGAACTTAGTTCCCATCTAGCGGGCGTGTGGTCTATGCTAAGGCAACTGCACACTAGCTAGAGAGGTTCTCCCAATGGGTTCCACAGCGATTTCACGGGCAGACGGCCAGTCAACGAATGGACGCTCCACCAGCGCCATCATCGTGACTGCGCTCGCCCTGTTCTCAATGTTCTTCGGCGCGGGAAACCTCATCTTCCCGCCAATGCTGGCCGTCCAGGCCGGTGACAACTTCTGGCCGGCACTCATCGGCTTTCTCCTCACCGCATCGCTGCTGCCGGTGCTCGCCGTGATCGCGATTGCACTGTCCGGCTCGAACCTGCGCGACCTTGCACAGCGCGCCGGCACCGCCTTCGGCGTGGTCTTCCCGGTCCTGGCATACCTTTCCATCGGCGCGTTCTACGCACTGCCACGTACCGGTGCCGTGTCGTTTGAAACCGCGATCACTCCGCTGTTCGGCTTTGACTCGCTGGTTGCCTCGGGCATCTTCAACGTCGTGTTCTTCGGCATCGCCCTGGCGCTGTCTTGGAACCCGACCACCATCATGGAGAAACTGGGCAAGTTCCTCACCCCGGCGCTGCTCGTACTGCTGATCGTCATGATCTCCGTGTCCGCATTCCGCTGGAGCACCGAGCCGGCCACCCCGCAGGAGCCGTACGACAACGGCCCGCTGACCTCCGGCCTGCTCGAGGGGTACCTGACCATGGACTCCATTGCCGCACTGGCGTTTTCCATCGTGGTGATTTCCACCCTGCGTGGCCGCGGCTTCAAGGAAGGCGCCCCGCTGGTCAGCGGCACCATCTATGCAGGTGTTGGCGCCGGTGCCATGCTTGCGCTGGTGTACGTCGGTCTTGGCGTCATTGGCCGTGTCATGCCGGGCGCATCCAACTTTGACAACGGCGCAGGCTTGCTCGCTGAAGCCTCCAACCTGACCATGGGTGGTGCTGGACAGGCAGTGTTCTCCGCCATCGTGCTGCTCGCCTGCCTGACTACTGCTGTCGGCCTGATCACCGCGACCGCCGAGTACTTCTCGGAGCAGTTCCCGGGTTCCTACCACGTGTGGGCTGTCATCTTCGCTGTCGCTTCCATGATCATGGCAACCCAGGGCCTGGACTTCGTTATGGCGATCGCTGCCCCGGTGATCGGCTTCCTGTACCCGCCGGCGATTACCCTGATTGCCCTGACGCTCATCGAGCCGGCCTTCCGTGCACGTACCCGCTTCAGCTGGGCGTTCTTCGTCCCGCTGTGGGTCGCCGTGGTCTGGTCCGCGATCGAGACCTTCATCTCGCTGGACTGGGCAGCCGATGCGCTGCGCCCGATTGTGCAGTGGGCCCCGTTGGCCGCTGAGGGCCTGGGCTGGGTTGTTCCGGTAGTTGTGGCCTTCATCATCGGTTTGATCGTGGACCTAGCCAAGCCGAAGCCTGCGATGATCCCGGGCACCATGGAGTCCATCGAAGGCGAAGACCTCTCCGCCGAAGGTGACGCTGCACCGGTGCTGCAGTCGTAGTCGCACCTGGCTCTCCTGCGAGGCCCCATTGTTCGCAAAACGCGTACGGTGGGGCCTTATGCGTACGCCACTTTCTCTGATCGATTTTTGCACCCGCTACCCCGACGAGTCCGTCGGCGAGGCGATGAAGCGCTCCGTTACTTTCGCGCAAAAGGCGGAAGGGTTGGGCTACGACCGGATTTGGTACGCGGAGCACCACAACATGTCGAGCATTGTGTCGTCGTCACCCGCAGTGCTCATTAGCCACATCGGCGCGAAGACCGAGCGCATTCGCCTCGGTTCGGGTGGGGTGATGTTGCCGAACCACTCCCCGTACGTCATTGCGGAGCAGTTCGGCATGCTCGAGGAGCTCTACCCCGGCCGCATCGACCTTGGTTTGGGGCGCGCGCCCGGTACTGATCAGCAGACGTTGGGCCGCGCTTTGCGACGAGACCCTGCCGCCGCCGAGCGCTTCCCCGACGATGTTCTCGAGCTACAGGCCTGGCTGTCCAACGAGTCCCCACTGCCGGGCGTGACGGCGATGCCCGGGTTTAACACGAACGTACCGCTGATCATTCTGGGTTCGTCCATGTTCGGCGCATCCCTGGCCGCGAAGCTGGGCCTGCCGTACGCGTTCGCCTCTCACTTCGCGCCGCAGCACTTGGAGCAGGCCACCACCTACTACAAGGAGAATTACCAGCCGTCGGAGCGCCACCCCGAGCCGTACTGCATCGCCGCGGTCAACGTCACGGCTGCCGATTCCGAGCAGGAGGCCGTGGAGGAAACCCGTATCGTGCACCGCAACCGGGTTCGCGCGTTCATGGGGCGGCGCGGAACGATGCTTTCGGACGACCAACTTGACGCCGTGGTCAATTCCCACCAGGGCCGCCAGATCACGGACATGCTGCGCTACACGGCGAAGGGCACCGGCGAGCAGGTTGCGGAATACCTCGAGGCCTTCCAAAAACTGGCCAATGCGGACGAGTTGATGATTTCGCTGCAGTCCGGAAGCCACGATGCAACCCTGCGCAACATGGAAATTTTGGCCGGTTCCTGGGGAAAGTAAAATTCTGGTGAACAGTGGTCTAGGATTTGGCTATACAAATCCGCTTCGACCACGAAAGAACTGACCCTCATGGCTCAATTGCCCACCGGTCCACTACGCCGCCCGCAGCAGCACGAAGAGATCGCCGATTATCTTCGCGACGAGATCTTCGCAGGTCATATCCCTGCGGGTGAGTCACTGCCGAGTGAGGTCGAACTGTGCGAGCAGTTCAACACCTCCCGCGGACCGGTGCGTCAAGCGGTAGCGACGTTGCGCGCGGAGGGCCTGCTCTCCTCGGGCCGTGGGCGTCGCTCCCTGGTGCTGTCGAATACCCGCACTGAGACGTTCGAGGAGATCCTGTCCACCACCTCGTGGCTGTACCGCATGGGTAAGAACCCGGGCGAGGTGGTGAACCGCCGCGGCATCATCGAGGCGGACGAAGACGTCGCCGACAAGATGCACATCGCGCCTGGCACGGACGTCTACGTCCTCGACCGTGTACGCAGCGCCGACGACGAGCCGCTGGTGGCCGAAGTGATGTACTTCGACGCTTCGCTGACTGATGTGATTGAGACGGTGGACACCTCCGAGGATTCCATCCACCGCGAACTCATTCGCGCGGGTGCGGACTTTAACAACCTGTCGCGTTCCTTCACGGTGGAGCGCGCCGACGCGAAGCTGGCCCAGCAGCTCGGCATCGAAGAAGACGACCCGGTTGTTGTGGTGGCGCTGAAGGCGCTGACACACAACGGTGACGTGCTCGAATACGCCGTGCACATCTTCCGCGCGGACAAAGTGTCCTTCGGATTGAACAATGTTCGGGGGCACTCGTCCCCCCTGTGGTTCCAGGTGGAATCCGACATCCACTAATCTCACAGCATGCTTTCAAGGACGCTGGTCGCAGCCACCGTCTCCCTGTCACTTACGTTGGCTGCTTGCACCAATTCCGAGGCCCGCGATGAGGTGGTGGTTGCGGCTTCCGCAGCACCTGCTGGCTTGGACTTCACCACCGTTGGCGGCGCTGCTGCACCCCAGGCTCTCGTGGGCAATGTGTACGAGACGCTGGTGCGTATCGACGACAACGGCCAGCCCATCCCCCACCTCGCCTCCTCGTGGGACCTCGACGGCGACACATTCATCTTCCACCTACGCGACGACGTGACGTTCTCCAACGGCAAAGCGTTTACCGCCGAGGACGCCGCGTTCTCAATCGATTACGTGCAAAACGAGTGGACGAATGGGTTGAAGGCCCAGATGGCTCCGGTCGTCGATACGCACGTGCTCGACGAGCACACCTTGGCCGTCACCATCGAGGGTGACGCGGACGCGTGGCTGTGGTCCATGGCAACGCTGACCGGCGCGATGATGACCCCGGCGAGCATCGAGCGCCTGGCCACCGACCCGCTGGGAACCGGCCCATACACAGTGCAGCGCTTCGACATCGGCGAGAAGATCGTCTTCGAGGCACGCGAGGACTACTGGGACGGCTCCGTCGAGCGCAACGCCGTGATGCGTTACTTCGACGACCCGGTCTCCGCCGTCAACGCGCTGCGCGTGGGTGACGCGGACGTGGTGTGGGCGATGCAAGCCCCGCAATTGATCGAGACGCTGCCCGAGGACATCCGGGTGGAAGTGGGCACCACCAACGGCGAAGTGCTACTGAGCATGAACAACCAACGCGCCCCCTTCGACGACCCCGACATCCGCCGCGCGGTGGCGTACGCGATCGACCGCGACGCGATCAACGAGGTGGTCTACAACGGGCTGGCCACCGACACCGGCGGCGCCCCCGTCCCACCGACCGACCCGTGGTTCACCGGGCACAACTACTACCCCTTCGACCCCGACAAGGCCCGCGAACTGCTCGCCGGGCGCACCCCGGAGGTCACCATCACGGTGCCCAACCTGCCGTACGCGCAGACCGCATCCGAGCTGCTCTTCTCGCAACTTCGCGACGTCGGCTTCAACATCAAACTGGAAACCGTCGAGTTCCCCGCCGTGTGGCTCAGCCAAGTGCACAAGGGCCACGACTACCAGTCCTCACTCATCGCCCACGTGGAGCCGCGCGACGCCGCCCAACTGTTCGGCAACCCGGACTACTACCTGGGCTACGACTCGCCTCAGGCTCAGCAACACTTCGCGGACGGCGACATCAAAGCCGCCATCGACCAAGTCATGGCCGACACGGCGTCGCTGACCCTGGTCAACGCGCCCAATATCGTGCTCTACGCCCCAGGCGTGAGTGGGCCCAACCCCAACGTGGTCACTGACTCGCTACGGCTGAACGAGGTGAAGAAATGATCCGCACCATCAGCAAACACCTGCTGCGCTTTGTGCTGCTGCTCGTCGCCGCCAGCCTGATCATCTTCACGCTGCTGCGCGCAGTACCCGGCGACCCGGCACGCATCGCGCTCGGCGTGGCGGCAACCGAAGCAGACATCGCAGAGCTCAACACCCGCCTCGGGCTCGACCGCCCGTTGCCAGCGCAGTACTTCGACTGGATTTCAGGGCTGATCACCGGCGACTTTGGTGTGTCGTTGTCCTCGGGCAAGGAAATCACCGAGTCCGTCATAGAGCGCGCCGGGGTGTCACTCACGCTGACGTTGCTGGCCATGGCGGTGTCGCTGCTCGTTGCGGTGCCGGCTGGTGTGTACATCGCGGGTCGACGCCGCTCCGTGGGCTCGGCGGTGGTCAGTGGACTGTCGCAGGTGGGCATTATCGTCCCGTCGTTTCTTGTCGGTATTGCGCTGGTGGCGTTGTTCTCCGTGCGACTGGGCTGGTTGCCTGCCAATGGGTGGGGAACGCCTGCGCACGTGGTGCTGCCGGTGGCGGCGCTTTCGCTTGTGCAGGCGTCGATTCTGACCCGCTACATTGCGGCGTCGGTGCGTGAAGAGTTGGGTAAGGATTATGTGCGTACGGGACGGGCGCAGGGGTCGTCGATACGCGCAGTGCTCTACTCGTCTGCCCTGCGCAACGCGGCACTGCCGGTGATCACGGTCGTGGGCGTGCAACTGGCGTCTTTGGTCGTTGGCGCGGTGGTCATCGAGCGCGTGTTCACGATCCCGGGGTTGGGCACAATGCTTCTCGACGCCGTAGGCAACCGCGACCTCACCACCGTTCAAACTGTGATGATGCTGGTCGTGGCCTTCACGCTGGTGGTCAACCTCATTGTGGATCTGACTTACACGGTGGTCGACCCGCGGATTCGGAGGCAAGCATGACAACACAACGCAAAATCGGCGGGCTGATCGTCCTGGCCGTCGCGGCAGTTGCGCTGCTGTCGCTGGTGTGGACGCCGTTCGACCCGCTACAGGCCGACGTTCAGAACCGACTCCAGGGCACTTCGGCAGCGCACTGGATGGGCACCGACCAGTTCGGCCGCGACATCACCTCACGCGTCATGGACGGTGCGCGCCTGACCTTAACGGTGGCCATCGGCGCAGTTGGGCTTTCCGCGTTGGTCGGCGTGCCGCTGGGCATCTGGGCCGGCATGCGCCGCGGTGCGGCCCGATTCGTCATGGCCGGCGCCGACCTTCTGCTCGCCTTCCCCGCACTGCTGTTGGCCATCGTGTTCACCGCCGTGTTCGGTGCGTCGATCTGGATCGTCGTGCTAGCCATCGGCATCGCCGGCATCCCGGGATTCGTCCGCGTCGCCCGCGCCGGCACGCTGCAGGTGATGCAAAACGACTACATTTTGGCCGCGCGCATTGCCAAGGTGTCGGGCCCTGTGATCGCGTGGCGCCACGTCCTGCCGAATATCTGGCCGATCGTGCTCACACAGGTCTCCGTCGCCGTAGCTCTCGCCATTCTCGCCGAGGCTGGCCTGTCCTTCCTCGGCCTCGGCTCCCCCGCACCCTACGCGTCGTGGGGCCGCATGCTGCAGGCCTCGCAGCCGTTCTTGGCCACCTCCCCGCACCTCGCACTGTGGCCGGGCCTGGCCATCGCAGTGACCGTGCTGGGATTTAACCTGCTCGGAGGCACCAATGATCGACGTTAAGCACCTCAGCATCGACGGCATCCTCCACGACATCACCTTCCACATCGCCCCCGGCGAACGCGTGGGCATCATCGGTGAATCCGGCTCCGGCAAGTCCGTCACCGCCTTAAGCATCATGGGGTTGAGTGATCTGCCCGCGACCGGATCCATCACCGTCAACGGCACAGAGATGGTGGGCACCCGCGACCGCGTGCGCCGCCGAGTGCGCGGCAACACCGTCGCCATGGTGTTCCAAGAACCCATGACCGCACTCGACCCGCTGAAGAAGATCGGCCGGATCGTCTCACGCGACCTGCTCCAGGACGTTGGCGTGGACCGCCCCGACGCCTACCCACACGAACTCTCCGGCGGCCAGCGCCAGCGTGTGCTCATCGCGCTCGCGCTATCCCAGAACCCGGACGTGCTCATTTGCGACGAGCCCACCACCGCCCTCGACGCCATCGTCCAGTCCGACATCCTCGACCTGCTCGACCGCCTTGTCCGCGAGCGTGGCATGGGCCTGCTGTTCATCTCCCACGACCTGGCCGTGGTGCGCCGCATGACCGACCGGGTGCTGGTGTTTAAGGACGGGCGCATCGTCGCTGGCGACTCCGACTACGCCAAAGCACTCGCCGCCGCAGCCGAGCCCGGCGCGCCCGCTGCCCCTGTCACGCTCGGCGAGCCGGTCGTCGAACTGGATGGTGTCTCGCTGCAGCGCGGCGCCACCATGGCGGTGGACAACGTCACCCTCACCGTCCGCGAGGGCGAGCGCCTGGCCATCGTGGGCGGCTCAGGCTCCGGCAAGACGTCGCTGCTCCACCTGATTGCGGGGCTGCGCCAGGCCACCTCCGGCACCGTGACGGTCACAGGGGACGTGCAGATGGTGTTCCAGGACCCGTACTCCTCCCTTGACCCACGTATGGAGGTTGGGGCGTCGATTCGTGAGGTAGGCGTCGATAAGCAACGCTCCGACGAAATGCTCAAGCGCGTCGGCCTTGCCGGCGCCGGCCACCGCAAGCCCGCGCAATTCTCCGGCGGGCAGCGCCAACGCATCTCTATTGCGCGCGCCGCAGCCCCTCGACCGAGCATTTTGCTTGCCGACGAACCCGTGTCCGCCCTCGACGCCACCATCCAGGACCAAGTGCTTGACCTGCTTCGCGACACCATAGGCGCCAACACCCTCATCTTCGTCACCCATGACTTAAACGTCGCGCGTGAACTCTGCCCCACCGTCGCCGTGATGCAGTCAGGGCGCATCGTCGAGCAGGGGCCAACCGAGGAGATCTGGGCCAACCCACAGCACCCCTACACCCGAGAACTGCTCGCCGCCGTACTATAGGCACCCATGAGTGCCGCAAAAATCTGCGTGGTCGGTTCCATCAACGCCGACCTCACCGTCAACGTCGAACGACACCCCACCCCAGGCGAAACGCTACTCGGCTCCGGCGGAGGCATCACCGCCGGCGGCAAGGGCGCGAACCAAGCCTGCGCCGCCGCACGCCTCGGCGCCCCCGTCGCACTGGTCGGCGCGGTAGGCACCGACTCGAACGCCATCCCGGCAACTGCACTGCTGCGCGAGGCGGGCGTCGACCTCACCCACGTCGAAGAAGTCACTGAGGTCACCGGTCTTGCCGTGATCACCGTCGCAGCCAACGGCGAAAACACCGTCCAGGTCGTCCCCGGCGCCAACGCACTGGTCGACGCCGACTTTGTCTCCCGCCACGCCGAACCCGTCGAAGCCGCCGAAGTTGTCCTGCTGCAAGGCGAAATCCCGGCCGACGGCTTCGCCCGCGCCGTCGAACTCGCACGCGGACGGGTGGTGATCAACCTCGCCCCCGTCGTCGACGTACCGCGCGAGGCCCTGCTCGCCGCCGACCCACTGATGGCCAACGAGCACGAAGCAGGCCTGATCCTCGACCAGCTTGGCTACGACTCCACCGGCACCCCCGAGGACCTCGCACGCCGCCTGAAGGACGCGGGCTTCGCCTCCGTCGTGCTCACCCTCGGCGCGGCAGGCGCGCTCGTGGTTGAAGGCGACGCGCTGACCCACATCCCCTCCCCACAAGTCGAGGCCGTAGACACCGTCGGTGCCGGCGACTCCTTCGCAGGTGCGTTCTGTGCCCGCATCATCGAGGGCGACACGCTCGTCGAGGCCTCCACCTATGCGTGCCGCGTCGGCGCGTTCTCCGTCACCCGCCCCGGGGCACAACCGTCCTACCCGACCGCCGCCGACACCCTGCCTGGAGCGTAAACCCAAATGAGCCCTCAGATGATGCCGCGACGGTCGTCGTCGACAAGCAATAAACGCCCCATGCGCGTCCAACGCACACAAGGCGTCTACCCCGACGACATGCACCCCGGCCTCGTCCCGGGCATCAGCGTCGAAGAATCACGCCACAACTTCAGCCTGGACAAAGTCGTTTTCGGCGTGACCGCCGCAGCCATCCTTGCCTTCATCATCTGGGGCGTGACCTCCCCAGAACAGGTCGGCTCGAGCGCGTCAAGCGCACTGTCATGGGGCCTTCGCAACTTCGGCTGGCTCTTCAACATCGTGCTCGTCGCCTGCGTCATCATCATGGCAGTGCTGGCGTTCTCTCGCTTCGGCAACATCACACTGGGCAAAGACGACGAAGAACCCGAATACTCGTTCTTCTCCTGGGTCGCCATGATGTTCGCTGCAGGCATCGGCGTAGGCATCTTCTTCTTCGGCCCCTCCGAACCACTGACCATGTACCTCGACCCGCCACCGCTGACCGTCGAGGCCGAAACCGAAGAAGCACTGCACCAAGCAATCGCCCAAGCCAACTTCCACTGGGGCCTCTCCCCGTGGGCGCTCTACGCACTGGTCGGCGGCGCCATGGCCTACTCCTGCTACCGCCGCGGACGACCCACGCTTATGTCGTCGCTGTTTACCCCGGTGTTCAAGCGCTCAGGCCCTTTCGGCACCATCATCGACATCCTGGCGATCGTGGCCACCCTGTTCGGCACCGCGGCCACGCTGGGTATTTCTACCCTGCAGATCGGCGACGGGATCGCCATCATGCGCAGCGGCGACTCCGCCCCCATGGGCGTGCTGCTGACCGTCATGGGCGTGCTCACCATCGGCTTTGTTATCTCCGCCGTCTCTGGTGTGGGCAAAGGCATCCGCATCCTGTCGAATATCAACATCTCGTTGACGTCGGCGGCCATCCTGTTCATCTTCGCCACCGGGCCAACCCTGCTGCTGGTCAACCTGCTGCCGTCAGGCACCCTGGTCTACGCCGACCGCTTCTTCGACATGGCGTCGCGCTCACTGTCCTGGGGTGAAGACACCCTCGACTTCCAGTCCGCCTGGACTGCCTTCTACTGGGCGTGGTGGATCGCCTGGGGGCCGTTCGTCGGCATGTTCATCGCACGAATCTCCCGCGGACGCACCCTGCGCCAATTCGCCGTGGTGACCACCCTCGTCCCCACTGCCGTGCTCATCTGCGCGTTCACCATCTTCGGCGGCACCGCTATCACCTTCTCCCGCGAAGGGCGCGAAGGCTTCGACGGCACCGCCACCCCGCAGCAAGTGCTCTTCAACATGTTCGGCGAAATGCCGCTGGCGGAGATCACCCCGTACATCCTCATCGGCATCCTCGCGGTGTTCTTCATCACCTCCGCAGACTCCGCCTCCACGATCATGGGCTCCATGTCGTCCAAGGGCGACCCCGAGCCGAACAAACTCGTGGTGGTCTTCTGGGGACTGGCCATGATGGGCATCGCTGTGGTCATGCTGCTCTCCGGCGGCGAAGACGCCCTGTCCGGCCTACAATCCCTGACCATCCTATCCGCAATGCCGTTCTCGGTGGTCATCCTGCTGCTGATGTACTCGTTTATCAAGGACCTCTCCACCGACCCCATCGCCATCCGCAATTCCTACGCCCGCAACGCGGTGAAGTCCGCCGTCATCCGAGGCATCGAAGAATACGGCGACGACTTTGAAATCGTGGTCGAGCCCTCCGCAGCAGGCGAAGGCGCAGGTGCCGAGTTCGATTCCACGTCCGACGAATACACCGACTGGTATCGACGCACCGACGAAGAAGGCACCCCCGTCGGCTACGACTACGAAACCGGCGAATGGTCCGACGGCTACCAGGCCGAAGACGAAGACAGCACGAACACCGACAGCGGCACCGCCACCGGCACCGGCACCGCCGCCGAAGACAACCGCGGCTAGCTACTTCCCCGCCATGTCCAGCAGGCGGCCGAGCACCGCCTTGCCGTGGCGGCGCAGCCCGTCGTGCTGGAACTGGTCCGTCTCAAACACCTTCGCACCGATGACATCCGCGGTAGCCAGCGACAGCTCGCGCGGCACATAGATGTCGTCGGTGTACACCGCCGCGTATGCGTCGTGGCCCGAACCGAGCCCGGCGTAGAGGTTGTCCCAGTCGTCCTTTACTGCCAGCGCCTCTGCTGCAGCCTTGAACGGGCGCAGCTCCGGGTCCTCGTCGAATTGGAACGGGAAGATGTGCTCGCCGGTGAGGTAAAACTCTTCGTCGTCAGGGCTAGCGTCCGGCGCAAACCCTGCAAGTTCGCGAGAGACCCGCTCCGCCGCCCAGTTCGTCGCCCCCGGCACCGTGCCGCCGTAGATCGACTCGTGCACCGCCGCATACAGAGGGCCTTTGGCGAAACTCACGCGCTCCCCCACCGACGCCAAAAAGTCCGTGCGCAGCCTGCCGTTCGGGTGAAACGGCGCCTCAAACAACTGCGCCAGCGACGCGAACCCGTCCTCGCGCCCCAACTCAATACCGAGGGTGCGCAGGCGCCGCGCGCTCAGCCGCTCGCCGGTAGGCAGCAGTTCCTCCTCCGCCTCCAGGTGGCGACACACCTCGCGGATCGTCCGCTCAGCCTCCGGGTACTGCTCGTTGAACTGCAGGTGGCGGCGCTTGAGCTTGGCAAAGGTCGCACGGTAGACGCTCTCTACGCCCTCGCTTATCGACGGCAACCCGCCCGTAAACAACGCCCTCCCCACACTCTCCGGGTGCACGGCCAAATAATGCGTCAGGCAGAACCCGCCAAAGGATTGGCCCAGCACATCCCACTGTTTCAGCCCCATCTCCTCACGCAAGGCTTCCGCATCGGCGATGATGTCGCTGGCGCGAAGCTGGGTGAGCACGGTGTCGTCGATAAGCGACGGCGTCGCCGAATCAATCCTGGTCGAGCGCCCCGTCCCCCGCTGGTCCAACATGACCACCTGGTAGCCACGCTCGAGCGCAGTCTCCACCCACTCAAACCGCTCACGCGGCGCCGGAAACCCCGGCCCACCCTGCAGGAACAACAACGCCGGAGCATCCGCCTCGCCGAAGATGCGGGCGAAAACGGAAAAGCCGCCACGGTTCAACACAATTTCACGCATACGGTGATTGTAGGAACCGGGGCGAGGCTTTCCACGTCAAATAGTTATGTACGACGGAATGAACATCGAATTCCCGCCAACCATCGTCAATGCGTCCCAGATGGAACGCGGACAAAACTACCTGCCTGTTAGCAAACAACGCTTCATCCACGAGCGCCACAGCCTGGAACAATGGGCAGTCCAACTCGCGGCACGACACCACCCACACAACCAGAAATACGACGTGCCCGCAGCCGTGCGCGCCGTCGTCCACGCGTACGAACGCCCAGGCAGCGTGGTGTGCGGATTCTCCGCGCTCGCTCTCTACGGATTGCCGTATCTCGTTGAAGGCGCAGACACTACTCTGCGAGCACCCACACCCCAAAAACTCACCGCTTCCGCTATACGTCCCTCCGTCGCACGACTCCACGCCCCACACACAGAAACATGGACCCTCACCCACCGCGGTGTGCCCATCCGCGTTTCTCGACCATTACGTGCAACCGTGCAGGCTCTGCAACAAATTCGACGAGGCGAACACTCGTGGCAGACAGAGCCAATCCCCGGTGTGAGCCCAGAAATGGTCAAGGCTGTACAACTTGTCGACTGCGCCCGTCGACACCTCGGACTACAGGCGGAAGACATTCGCGCCAGCGCCCTTCGGCAAATCAATCAACGGTGGCTGTCTCGGGTGCTCGATCTGTCCCGTTCAACTGCCGATTCGCCGAAAGAAACCGAACTGCGGTTGCTCCTCCAGCCAGTGGTTCGCAACTACGGCCACACGCTCGTAGAGCAGTATCCGCTGACAGTGGGCGGCAAAGCCATTACGACCTTTGATTTTGCCATCCCCGAACTCAAGATCGGGATCATGTTCGACGGCCGACACCACTGGGAGTACGACCAACGACAGTTAGATACGTCCATCAACCTGACATCGATGCTTCATGGTTGGACGGTTCCCCGGGCGGGGTCGAAAACCATGCAGCAATGCGTCGAGGTCGTGGAGAAAACGATCCGGCAGGCGCGTCGGCGCTAGCGCGATGCAAGATGTTACAAGGCCCACGGTAGCGACCTGGGCAAAGTGTAAAACCACGCAGGCGGTACTGCGTGGTTTTACATCAAACTAGGGCGCCGAACTACTCCTCGTCGGTGGACAGCGCCGCCACGAATGCCTCCTGCGGCACGGTGACCGAACCGATGGACTTCATGCGCTTCTTACCGGCCTTCTGCTTCTCCAGCAGCTTGCGCTTACGGGAAATGTCGCCGCCGTAGCACTTCGACAGCACGTCCTTACGCAGGGCACGGATGTTTTCGCGGGCGATGATCTTCGAACCGATCGCCGCCTGGACGGGTACTTCGAACTGCTGGCGTGGGATGAGCTCTTTGAGCTTCTTGGTCATCTTGTTGCCGTACCACTGGGCAGAGTCCTTGTGCACGATGGCGGAGAACGCATCCACGGGTTCGCCTTGGAGCAGGATGTCCACCTTGACCAGGTCGGCCTGCTGCTCGCCGGCTTCTTCGTAGTTGAGCGATGCGTAGCCCTTGGTGCGGGACTTCAGCATGTCGAAGAAGTCGAAGATGATCTCGCCGAGCGGCATGAGGTAGCGCAACTCCACGCGGTCCTCGGAGAGGTACTCCATGTTCTTCATCTGGCCGCGCTTGGACTGGCACAGTTCCATGGTGGAGCCGACGAACTCCTGGGGCACGATGATCGTCATGTTCACGATCGGCTCGTACACCTCGGGGATTTTGCCGCCGGGCCAGTCGGACGGGTTGTGCACCATCTGCTCGGTGCCGTCTTCGGCGATCACGCGGTAGGTGACCGACGGCGCGGTGGAGATCAGGTCCAGGTCGAATTCGCGCTCGAGGCGGGTGCGGGTGATCTCCATGTGCAGCAGGCCCAGAAAGCCGCAGCGGAAACCGAAGCCGAGGGCGACGGAGGTCTCGGGCTCCCAGGTGAGGGAGGCGTCGTTAAGCTGCAGCTTCTCTAGCGATTCGCGCAGGGCCGGGAAGTCTTCCTGGGAGACTGGGAACAGGCCCGAGTACACCATCGGCTTCACTTCCTCGAAGCCTTCCAACGGCTCCGAAGCGCCCTTGGAAGCCCAGGTGACGGTGTCACCGACGCGGGTCTCGCGCACGTCCTTCACGCCGGTGATCACGTAGCCGACCTCGCCCGGGCCAAGCCCCTTGGTCTTCTTCATCGTGGGTGAGACCACGCCGATTTCTAGGATCTCGAGCGTGGTGCCGGTGTTCATCATCTGCACCTTCTGGTTCGGCTCGAGGCGGCCGTCCATCATGCGCACATAGGTGACAACGCCGCGGTAGGTGTCGTAGACGGAGTCGAAAATCAGGGCGCGGGCCGGCGCCTCTGCGCCGTGCTCGGACTCCGGAGCCGGGATCAGCTCAACGACGCGGTCGAGCAGTTCCGGCACGCCCTCGCCCGTCTTGCCGGACACGCGCAGCACGTCTTCCGGTTCGCAGCCGATGATGTTGGCGATCTCGAGTGCGTACTTTTCCGGGTCGGCTGCCGGCAGGTCGATCTTGTTCAGGACCGGGATGATTTCCAGGTCGTTGTCGATGGCCATGTAGAGATTGGCCAGGGTTTGGGCTTCGATGCCTTGGGCTGCGTCGACAAGCAAAATTGCGCCCTCGCACGCGTCGAGGGAGCGGGCAACCTCGTAGGAAAAGTCCACGTGGCCTGGGGTGTCGATCATCTGCAACACCATCTCTTCACCCGCGTGCGCGCCGGTCTTGGGCACCCATGGGAGGCGAACGTTTTGGGCCTTGATGGTGATGCCGCGTTCGCGCTCGATGTCCATGCTGTCGAGGTACTGGTCGCGCATCTCACGCTCGTCCACCACGTTGGACAGCTGCAAAATGCGGTCTGCCAGCGTGGACTTACCATGGTCGATGTGGGCGATAATGCAGAAGTTACGGATGCGGGCGGGGTCCGTGAACGTATTTTCCGCGAAGTTCGTCGATTTGGCAGCCATAATTGCTTCATCTTACGTGTCGCGCGACGCGCTAACGTGTGGGCATGCCAACTGAGTTTCACAGAGCTGGTTTAACGCACCGTTTGCGCAAGCCTGCGTGGTGGCGTCCGCTCGTCGAGTTCGTGGTGCTTGCTGTGTGCATCGCAGCGTTCACGATGGCGATGGCGGTGCCGATCGGCCTTGCCGCTGGGTTCTACGGGCTGGGCGATCTTTTCGACGAAACCTCCTCCGACCCGCTTGCCTCCCTGGTGCAGGTGCTTTTTATTGCTGCCTGGTTGCCTGCGCCGTTTATCGCCGCGCGGGTACTCGGCCGCAAACCTGGTGCGCTCTCCAGCATCGAGGGGCACTTCCGCTGGGGCGTTGCTGGGCGCGCGTTCGTGGTGGTCGGCGCGATCTATGGGGCGCAGGTGCTTCTCGACGCCCTCCTGTTCGGGACCGGCGACCTTTCGCTGAGTCCTCGCGAATGGATGCTGCTCGCCGCCTTTGTGGTTGTCGTCCCGCTGCAGGCCGCGGCCGAGGAGTACGTCTTCCGCGCGAGCCTGCCGCAGATCCTCGGCCAGTGGATCTCACCTGGCTGGATTTGCTACGGGCTGCCCGCCGCCGTGTTCGTGGCGTTGCACTTGTACAACTGGATCGGCCTGCTCGACATCGCCATTTTCGCCCTGTGCGTCGCACTGCTGACCTGGCACACCCGCGGTGTGGAGGCGGCCGTAGTTTTGCACGCGGTGTCCAACACGATTGTGTTTTCCTACGGCACGCTGGGATTGACTGATCCAGGCGAAACAGAAATCACCCTGCCTCAAACGGCCGTCTCCGCGTTGCTCACCATCGGAACGACCGCGCTACTCATGTGGGTGCTGCGCAACGTAGGGAAACATTCGCAGCAAAAAGTGGTTGTTCCATCCCCCGCGAAGGCTTAGAGTGGCCAGTGACCATAAACCGGAGGTGAAACCGTGGCGTTTGAGCGCTTTAAGCGAAAGAGGAAACCCGTCCTCGACCACGGTTTTACGCTGCTTGGTGATCGACTGACATCCCAGATCCAGCAACGCCGTGGTCGTGCCCCGCAAGTCTCGGTGCGCCCCACCGACTCCGTGTGTCGCAGCATCTACTATGCCCCGGACATGGACGGCACCGCCGAACCAGGCGAGGTTGTTTGGGTCACCGTCCCTTCACATCCGCCGCGGCAGCGCTCGATCCTGATCGTGGGCCGCGAGCGCCACGACGTGTTGGGGTTGCTGATCTCCCCCGAGCGGGAACACGAAAACGATGAGCGGTGGTTTGAAATCGGGCCGGGCGATTGGGAATCCTCCGGCCAGCCATGCTGGGTGCGTTTGGATAAGACCCTGGTCGTGCCGGAATCAGACGTGGAACGTCGCGGCACCACCGTCCCGCCACGCCGCTTCCAGCGGGTGGCCAACACGCTGCGCGAACGCTTCAACTGGTCGTAACTCCAACAGTTTGGTTTGTGCAGTTCACACTGTTATTCTTTCGGGGTTGTTCGCATCCGGCGCTCAATAGGGTGTGCGGTGCTACGCGGACAGGACCTTGGGTTCGCGTTTGATACCCAAAGCACTGCACGCAATGCCCTGCCAGATGCCGCGACATGTACATGTTCGATTGAGAAACCAAGAGGTATTTCACGATGGCAAACATCAAGCAGCAGAAGAAGCGCGTTCTCACCAACGAGAAGCGTCGTCAGCGCAACAAGTCCTTCCGTTCCGCTACCCGCACGGAGATCCGTAAGTTCCGTGAGGCTGTGGAGTCCGGCGACAAGGCTGCCGCTGAGGCACAGCTGCGCGTTGCTTCCCGCAAGCTGGATAAGGCTGTGACCAAGGGCGTCTTCCACCGCAACTCTGCGGCGAACAAGAAGTCCAACATGGCTCGCGCCCTGAACAAGATGGACTAATTGCCGTTGTTCACAGGTTGATCCCGCCCAGGTTTATTCGGGGCGGGATTTACTTGTTTCTAACGCCGCGTGCGGCCCGACAAAAGAGGAACTTCCGTGAAAATTAAAAAGCGTGCGGTTGCGGCCGCGCTGACGTTTAGCCTGATGGCATCCCCTGCAATCGCTCCAGAGGCGAAGGCTGCAGACCCGTCCGTTTCGGCATCCGTGGATGCAGCTGAGCTCGTTTCGGCATTGTCGAAACTCCTTCCGATGAATAACCCTCAGGTCAAGCAGGCGCTTGGCGTGTTGACGTTGATCATCGCCGGTATTTTGGTTGCGGTGCCGATGGCGGAAGCGGGGTCGTCGATACGCAATGGCGCCGTGGGCGACAAGGCTCCGGGCAAGCACACGCGCCGCATCGTGGTGGATGGCACCTCGCGCTCCTACGATGTGGTCCTGCCGTCGAACTACTCCGAGGGCGTCGCCTACCCGGTGATTCTTGGTTTTGGTGGCTGGCAGCACACCGCGAGCCAGACGCGTGACTACCAGAAGTTCGAGACCGCAATCGACAACACGATTGTGATCTACGCACAGGGTGTTGACAACGCGTGGGCTGGCGCGCCGTATGCCCGCACGTCGCTGAATGAGGACATCGCCTACACGCGCGCCATTATCGACGACGCCGCGACCCAGTACGGCGCCGACCCGAACCGTGTCGTCGCAGCCGGCCTGTCCAACGGCGGCGGATTTGCGGCCGCACTTGCCTGCCACGCCCCCGACACCGTCAAGGCGGTCGCCTCCGTCGCTGGTGCGTTTTACAACCCGACCGTGACCGGCTGCACCTCCGGCGCGGTGCCGACGCTGATCATGCACGGCACCAACGACAACGTTGTGGGATACAACGGCGGTATCCGGCACGGTGCGTTCTACGAGTCGGTGGATAGCGTCATGCGCACCATGGCCTCGAAGAACAAGTGCTTGGGCACGACCACCCGTTCGCGCTCCGACAACGTGACCACGTTTGAGGCGCAGGGCTGCGACGCGGCCACGCGCGTGGAGCGCATCGAGGGTGGCATCCACACCTGGTTCACCGACCCGAGCGCAACCGCCCACACGGTGCGCTTCCTCCTGCCCTACCTGTAAACGGCGAGCCGTTTACAGGGCGGTTAGAGCGCCAGCGCCCCGCGCACGATCAAGGTCAGGCCGACGATAACGAAGAACGCGCCTGCACCGATGTCGATGTAGGGGCCGGCGCTCAGGAACTTCCGCCGCACCCGCTGGGTAGAGATCACCTGGACGAAGACGGCGAACAGGACGAAGGAGCTCAGCCACAGCGCAAACGTCACGATGAGGGCGGTGCTCAGGCTGGGGCTGGGCGGCAGCAGTGGGGCGATCATGGCGGACAGCGCGATGACGATCTTGGGGTTGGCGAGGTTCGTTGCTAAGCCACGCATGTATGCAGAGCGCACCGTGCCGAGCCGCTGCTCCGCCTCTTCGAGGGTCATTGGTGGGTTGTGCCGATCCGCGAGACCACCACGAACGTTGCTCGCACCCATCGCGATCAGCACTGCACCACCCACCAGTTGGACGTAGGTCAGCGCGTCTGGGAACGCGTTGAGCAGCGCCGCAGCGCCAAAGACGGTGAGCGCGCACCACATGAGCACGCCAGTTTGGATGCCGATGGCGGTTGCCCACCCGTGGCGGCGCGAGCGCGTCGCTGTGCGGGTAATCAGCACCACGTCGGGACCTGGCGCGGCGGCACCGATGACGTTGAGGCCGATGATGACGGCGAGATCTCCCGGCGCGATCATACAAGCTCCGCGATGCGTCGCACGGCGTTTTCCAGGGCGAACTCGGCGTCGCCGCCTTGGCCTTTCACCTCTGCGTCGAGGTCAGCCACGATGATCACCGCTTCGGACACCGCTCGGCCAGACCAGTGGCGCGCCACCTGCATGGTTTTCTTGGCCACGTACGGGTGCATGCCTACGGTGCGTGCGATCTGGTCGGGGTTGCCGCGCACGCCGTAAAGTTTCGCGATGTCGCCGACTTTGTGGGCGAGCGCTGCGGCGATGGTGGCCGGTTTGACGCCCAGTTGAAGCGCCCGGCGCGTCGATGCGAGTGCGCGGTCGGCGCGGCCGGCGACCATTTGGTCGGCGATGTCAAAGCCTGCGACCTCCGCGACGCCAACGTAGTATTCGCGCACTGCGGCGACGGTGATTTCCCCGTCGGTGTCGGCGACAAGCTGGCTAACGGCGGAGGCAAGTTCGCGCAGGTCTGAGCCGACGGATTCCAAGAGTGCAGCAACCACATCGGGGGTAGGGCGCACGCCGTGGGAGCGGAACTCTTCGGTGACCCAGGTGCGCCGTTGGCCGTCGTTAAGCGGATTGGCCTCGTGCACATCGGCGAGTTTTTTGAACTTGGGCACCAGCGATTTCTGCCGCCCACCACCGGTGTGCTGGATGATGATCACGATGCCGGGTGCAGGATCCACGCACGCTTTCAGCAGTACCTCGGTGGGTTCTTTGCCTGCGAGTTCTGCGTGTTTGACCAGTACGACGCGGTCCTCGGCGAACAGTGACGGGCTGGTTGCCATGGCAATTTCGCCTTCGGTGACGTCGCCTGCGCGCAGTGTGGTCACTTCGATGCCGTCGCCAGCGTCGGCAATGATCTTTTTTGTGGCACGCTCGGCGAGGAATTCGTCTTCGCCTAAGACAAGGTGCACGGGGTTGAGCATGACGACCATCTTAAAACTCTCGCCGCGGCAGCACTTGGGTGCCATCCGGGTAGATGGCAACGTTGCCGTCGCGGTTGGGAAAGATCACGGGGATGCCCTGGTCAGTGACCACGGGTCTTCGGTGGGGGCGGCCCTTTTCGAGCACGACAACAAGCTGCGTGCCCGGTGGAATGGGCAGGGCATCTTCTTGCTTTTCGACGACATGAGCACGCAACCTGCCCACATCCACCGGCGTGCCCGCCGGCGCCTGCGACAGGACCACACCGAACCCGCACACAAGCGCCGCCGCCAGAGTGGTCTTCGGGTATCCGGCAAACAGGCCCGCGAGGAACCATCCGTAGACAACCACGACAACGATGGGTGCCGTCTCTACCGTGGCACCGGGAAACCGTGCACCGTTCTCTGCGACCACACGCACCCAATAGGCCATGGGTTCCACCACCCACAGCACAGGTGCAGCCAACCCGCCGTGGATGAGGCTGAGCAACACCGCTGCAAGGCCGAGCACGGTCACCGGCCCGGTCACCGGTGCGACGATGACGTTTGCCACCACAGAGACTAAAGAAGCCCGGCCGGCCATCATGGCGACAATCGGCATCGTCGCTACGTCGGCGGCAACCGCAACGCCAAGTGCACGCACGAGAATGTCGGGCCAGCCCGTGGCAGCAAGGACGCGGTACAACAGCGGAAACAGCGCGACGATGCCCGCGGTCGCCGCTACCGAGAGCGCGAACCCGTAATGCACCGCCAGGTCTGAATCCACCAGCACTAGGCCGATCACCGATAAACACAGCGCGTGGATCGGCTCGGACTGGCGTGACGCCAACACTGCAGTCAACCCCACCAACCCAGACACGGAAGCGCGCAGCACGCTCGGCTCGGGTCCGACCAGCGAGGCATAGAGCAACAGCGCCGCAGCCGACGCCACGATACGGCCCCGCAGCCCCAAGCCCACTGCCGCTGCGGCAATCGCTGCGAACGTGGTCACGATTGCCACGTTCGCACCAGAGACTGCTGACAGGTGCGAGAGGCCAGTATCGATGTAATCCTGCTGTTCCTGGCTGGTTTGCAACGAGACGTCCCCGAGCACCATGCCAGGGATCAGCCCTTGGGCGGACTCCCCGACGGTGGCCTGGACAACGCTGGCAAACGTTTCCCGGGTGTGCTGCGCAAACGCAGCCAACCCCTGCGGCGGGGCGACCACCTCAACTGCCCCGTTGACCGCGATCGGGTTGATCCCGGCCATCTCCGATTCCTTCACCACGCCGCGCACAACCACCTGGGCGCCGGACACGGCAGTGTCCGGCACTTCATCGACAAACACGGGCGTCAGCGTCGGGTTGCCATCTACCTGCACGCGGACGATGAACCCGCCGGTGCTCGTCTGCTTCGGCGCGCCCGATACCCGGCCCACGAACTGACCCGCGGGCTCCCACGCGCGTGCGATGTGCAGTCGCACCCCGGTGGTCACGACGGCGGCCGCACCCATCCCTGCAATGAACACCGCCTGCCCGTAGGCGCGCAGCACCACAGCACCGATAACGGCCACCAGCACCACAACCACCGCGATGCCCACTCCGAGGGTGATCGCCACCGCAGCCGCTGCCCACACCACCAGCGCCGCCGGGACAAGCCTGATCTCCCCCACTTACCCCACGCCCCCGTCTATAAGCCGACCTGGTCGCGCATTGCCGCAAGTTTCGCCGGTCCAATTCCTTTCACGTCCGTCAACGCATCTACCGACGCAAACGGCCCGTTTGCCTCACGGTGCGCCACGATCGCGGCTGCGGTTGACGGGCCGACTCCGGTAATCGTCGTCAATTCCTGCACCGATGCGGAGTTGATCGACACCACCCCACCCGCCGAAGCGGCAGCGCCACCAGCGCCAGCACCGCCACCGGAATCCGTGGCGGCCGGTGGGGCGTGTTGGGAGCGGACGTGGATCTGTTGGCCGTCGACAAGCAATTGCGCATGATTGATCGAGATCAAGTCAGCATCCGGCAATGGCCGGGCCGTCTGCAGCGCATCCGCGACCCGTGCACCCTGGTTCAACGTGATCAGACCCGGGTTTTCCACCTCACCAACAACAGAGACCACCACGGTGCCTGTGACCTCGGTGGGAGAGGCGACCTGTTCCCACGCAACGCCCTCATCATCCACGGGGCCGGATCGGGTCACCGCCCATCCGCCGACGGCGAGCAGCACAGCGCCGGCGGCGGCCGCAGCTTGTTTCACAGGGATGCGCACCCGCGGCTCTGGGTAGCGCACCGTCAGGAGGTCTTCTTCCCCGGTGGGCCGGGTGAGCTCCTTGAGTCGTTCAGTGGCGTTCACACCAAAAACGCTATAAACCCCCGGCGCACTCGCCAAGGGGTCGGAAAAAATCTGTGGATAACCCGCCATCTACGGGCGACGAAAACAACAGTTATCCACAATTACGAGATGAGAACACCACCGACAGGCCGATTGCCCCTTCGCCGGTGTGCATCGCGATCACCTTCACCAGCGGCTCGACCATGACCCGTGAGCCTTCCGGAAGTGTTTCGCGCAGCAGATCCGCGAGTTGCTCGGCGGCGTCCGGCGCGTCCGCGTGCTGCACTGCGGCGAAAACGGGCTCGTCGCACGCGCGCTCTTCTACCAACTCGGTGAGTTTGGCAAACGCCTTCGACTGTGTGCGAGTCTTGCCCGCGAGTTCGAGCTTGCCTTCCCTGATGTGCAGGATCGGCTTGTTTGCCAGCAGCGCAGCCGAGAGCATCGCGGTGCCGGCAGGCAGGCGGCCGGACTTGCGCAAATCGTCGAGTTGGTGCAGGTACAACCACGTTTCGGAGCGCGCAATGGTGGACTTCGCCATCGCTTCGCACTCGTCTAACGTGCCGCCTTCCGCCGCAACAGTCGCGGCTGCCATCGCTGCGGCACCGATCGCCATGCCCGCAGAGTGCGTCTCCACGACACGGACCGTGCCTGGGAACACCGCAGACGCGGCCACCGCAGCCGACCAGGTGGACGAGAACGTCTTGGCAAGGTGGAGGGCGATCACGCCGTCGTCGCCACCACGCTCGAGCTGGCGGGCATAACAGGCGGCGAGTTCTAGCGACGACAACCCGGACGAGGACTCCCCTTCTGCGCCCTCGACGCGGTGCAGGTCAACGACGCAGATGTCGAGTTCCTCCACGACCTCCTGCGGCAACCCCGCGGAGGAATCCACCACGACGCGAACACCCATTAGTTACGGCCTCGGTTCCAGGCTTCGATGTACCACTGGGTCCTGGTGTCGTCGTCAATGCGCGGCATTGCCACCAACCGCGACGTGTTCGCGTTACCGAGCCCCTTGAACAGCGGATACTGGGACACCTCCAAACCGAGCAGCGTCGCGGTCAGCGCGGCGATGGTGCCTCCGTGCGCCACGAGCAGGACAGCAGCATTGTCCCATTCATCATGGTCACGCATGAGTTCCATGACCACTTCGCGGGAACGTTGCGCAACGTCGATGCGGCTTTCGCCCTCTGGCGGCGCCCAGGTGGGGTCGGTGCGCCACAACGCACGAGCCCCGTCGTGGGCGGTGTCCACTTCCTCGTGCGTCTTGCCTTGCCACTGGCCAAGGTGGGTTTCGCGCAGACGCTTATCGACGACTACCTCAAGGCCCAAATCTGCCGCCACCACATCAGCCGTATCCTTCGCACGGATGAGGTCAGATGACACGATCTTGTTAATACCCAAGTGCCGTAGGTCCTCTGCCGCAGCGTGCGCCTGGGCGCGTCCGCGCTCGGACAGTTCAGTATCCAGCTGGCCCTGCATGCGGCGAGTTGCGTTATAGAGCGTCTCGCCGTGACGCAGCAAAATCAGTCGGCGCTGCATGGGTCTTAGTACTCGTCGTCCGCGGCTTCGGGTCCCTCACCTGCCAGAGGAAGGTCCTCGATGGTCTGGGCTTTGCGCAGGTCGGCTTCGTCGCCAAACGCTGCGGGACGCTCGTACGGTTCGAGCCCCTCGACCTCAATGGCCGGGCAGTCTGCGTACAGGCGGTCCAGGCCGTAGAACTCGCGCTCGGCTTCGCGCTGGATATGGACCACGAAGTTGCCGTAGTCAAGCAACACCCAGCGGTTTTCGCGGTTGCCCTCACGGCGCTTCGGCTCAACACCCACGTCGGTCAGGTCGCCTTCGACCTCTTCAACAATGGCGGCAACCTGGCGTTCGTTATCTGCAGAGACGATGACGAACACGTCGGTGATCGCCATGACGTTAGACACGTCGATAACAGCGATATTGGTGCCGAGCTTCTCGTCGGCGGCCTTCGCGGCTACCTTGGCGCGGTCAATGGAGATCTGCGGGGCAGTCAAGTGGCAATCCTTATTCAGGTCATGGACAAATCAACTGGGCCATTGTCCCACGTATGACCGCAACATTTCCAGTTCAGGGGTCGCGCCTAGGGTGCGTAGAGCGAATTCTTCGCGATGTACTGCACCACACCGTCCGGCACCAGGTACCAAACCGGGCGCCCATTGGAGGCGCGCTCGCGGCAATCGGTCGAAGAAATCGCCATGGCGGGGATCTCCACGAGGTGCACGCGTTCCTGGATATCCGCAGGCAGCATGTCTTCGCGCAACTCGTAGCCGGGGCGCGTCACGCCGACGAATTCGGCGAGTTCAAACATTTCTTCCCAGTCGTGCCAGGACATGATCGACGCCAACGCGTCCGCCCCCGTGATAAAGAACAGGGCCTCGTCCGGGAACTGCTTTCGTAGGTCCCGCAGGGTGTCAATCGTGTAGGTGGGTCCCCCACGGTCGATATCCACCCGTGAAACGGAGAAGCGCGGGTTGGACGCGGTGGCCACCACGGTCATCAGATAGCGGTCTTCCGCCGGACTGATGTGCCGGTCGGCCTTCTGCCACGGCTGGCCGGTGGGTACGAAGATGACCTCGTCGAGGTTGAAGCGATCCGCCACCTCACTCGCGGCAACGAGGTGGCCGTGGTGGATCGGGTCGAACGTGCCACCCATCACCCCGATGCGCCGGGCGTTGTCCAGAGATGCCGCGTAGTGCTCAGCCATTGGGTGTTTACCTCAGTCCTGGCAGTGGCTGGATGTTAATCGACTCAATAAACAGCAAAGACATGCCGATGACGCCTGCGACCAGCGCGCCGAGAATACCCAGCACCGTGCCGATAATCACCGGACGATTCGACTCGTCAGCCCACTTTGCCTTGTTGGAGCTGCCCGGCTGGGACACGGTCTCCGTGACACAGATCTGCTCGCCCTTGCTGTTGGTCACCGGGACGGGGTTGCCGCCCACCTCATCAACTTTCCACTGGCACGTTTCCTTGACGGTTTTCGTTTCCTCGGTCTTGCGCACAAACTCTGCGGCCGAGGCAACAGTAGGCGTCGCGCCAGCCAACAACGCGGCAGCGACAGTAGCGGAAATGATGCGGTTCATTAGCGGTAGCGTACCTGATCAACAAATCGGCCGAAAGCATCCGAGACTTGGTTGTCCCAGCGCGATGGCCAACGGAAGTAACGCGCGTGGTTACCACCAGTTGGCTGGGATGCCTGCAGCGTCTGAATGGACAGGTCACACACGGAGTCCTGCGGCAAGCAGTAGTTCACGCGGTTCGGGGTCGCCCCTGCGGTCTTGGTGTTAAACGGCAAGAAGCCAAGCATGCCTCCGGCACCACCTGCTGGCACGCCGACGGTGGACCAATCCCCCGCCGCCGTGTTCGGGTTGCCAAAGTAGACCACACCCGCCAACTGGCCACGGCGTGCCAGTTCGCGCTCGTGCTCAAGCAGAATCATCGCGCCTTGCGAGTAGCCGGACAGGATGTACTTCGGGCGGCAACCACTGCGATGCTCGTAGTCATTGACCATCTGCATCACACCGGTGCGTCCGATCTGGACCGAATCCACGAACTCTGTGGCTACTCGCCTTGCCATCATCCACACCGGGTTGGCGTACTGCAGCGCAAGAGCCAGTGCCTGCAGGATGGTGCTTGGTACGGCAACCGACGGTACGTCGTATTCGGGGAACGTCGCCGGGTAGTAGCGCGGCTCCAGGCCGATGACCTCGACGTCCTTCATCAGCGAGTTACCGCCGTGGGTGGCTGCGTAGCGACGCTCCGCATGCTGCAGGAACGCACGAATCGTCTCACCCTCCCAACCGTTGGAGGTCCACGGCGCAGCCCACGAATACTTCGTGCGGTAAATCTGCGTGTTCTGGCCCGAGCCGCGGGCAGCGATGACGGCGACCGCCGGACAGCGCGTCTGCGCGTCTGCTTCGGGGGTCGGTGCGACGGGGCTCAACGTTGCGGTCACAGCCGTCGCAATAGCCGTGGCAAACAGCGCAAACTTGGCGCGAATGGAGGTCCGGGATTTTAGCACGCCGATAGACTAGCGCACCTGGCCATTACCTTCCAGAATCCACTTCGTGGTGGTCAGCTCCGGTAACGCCATGGGTCCGCGTGCGTGAAGCTTCTGTGTAGAGATGCCGATCTCTGCACCCATGCCGTATTGCTCCCCATCCGTGAATGCGGTCGAGGCGTTGAGGACGACGGCGGCGGAGTCGACGGCGGCAGCAAATCGTCGCAAAGCATCTGCGTCTTGGGCTGCGATCGCATCCGTGTGGCCGCTGGAGTAACGCGCGATGTGCGTGGTCGCACCATCGACGCCGTCAACGATGGCGCTTGCGATGTCCATGCTGAGGTATTCCTCGGCGAAGTCCTCCTCCGTTGCGGGTTCTACGGTGGCACCGAACGCAGCATGCTTATCGACGTCACCATGCACCACCACACCAGCCTCCTGCAGCGTCGCGATGATGGTGTGTTTGTCGGTCTCGGACAGGTGGGCGTCGATAAGCACCGTCTCTGTCGCGTTGCACACGCTGACCCGGCGCGTCTTGCCGTTGAGCAGCATCGCGATCGCCTTGTCCAGATCTGCGGACGCGTCGATGTAGAAGTGACAGTTGCCAGTGCCGGTCTCGATGGTGGGCACGATCGCGCCGGTCACCACCGCGTTGATCAAACGTGCGCTGCCGCGCGGGATGACCACGTCCACCAGCCCGCGGGCGGTGATGAGATCCTGGACAGAATCGTGGCTCTCGCACGGCAGGAGCTGCACCGCCTCACGCGGCAGGTCGTTGCCTGCGAGGACGTCCTGCAGCACTGCGACGAGCGCCTCGTTGGAGTGGCGTGCCGTCTTGGAGCCACGAAGCAGGGCCACGTTGCCCGACTTCAGCGCCAGACCGAACGCATCGACGGTGACGTTCGGGCGTGCCTCGTAAACCATGCCCATCACGCCGAGCGGGACGCGCACCTTCTTCATCTGAATCCCGTTGGGCAGCGTACGTCCGGTAAGCACCTCGCCCACCGGATCCTGCAGGCCCGCAACCTGGCGCAGCCCCCCGGCAATGCCGTCGATGCGTTCCTCGTCGAGCGCCAGCCGGTCCAACACCGACTCCGCCAGCCCGTTCGCGCGACCCTCTTCGATGTCGCGCGCGTTGGCTTGAAGGATTTCACCTGCGCGCTCGGCCAGTGCCTCCGCTGCCGCCAACAGCACCGCATCCTTCGCCGGTGTCGGCAGCGCCGCAATCGTCGGGGCGACTTCTTTGGCACGCTGTGCTTTCTGCAGTACCTCGTCGCGTTCGGCTTGGCGTTGCTGATCAGTCTGTTGGGCAGTCATGCGGCAATCGTAGCCCGCAGACTTCGTGCTAGTACCCCGCCTCGACATCGACCTCGGTTGCCATTGTCTCCCCCGCTTCGAAGAGGCCCCAGTTCTTCAACGCCAGCGCCCCGATGCGGCGTTCCATGTACCGCGGGATATTCGCGGTGTGCGGCGTGATCACACAGTTATCCAGGTCCCACAGCTTGTGGTCCGCCGGCAGCGGCTCCGGCTCCGTCACGTCAAGACCAGCGCCACGGAGCTTGCCGTTGACCAGTGCGTCGGTGAGCGCCTCCGTATCAATCAGCGGACCGCGCCCAACATTGACGACGACCGCCGTGTCCTTCATCTGCTCAATCCGCTGCGCATTCACCATGTGGCGGGTTTCCTCTGTCAACGGGGTGAGCAGCACAAAGTAATCGTGATCGGCCCAGACCTCGTCGGCATCCTTCATGGCAACGGTCCGGTCCGCACCGTCCACCGGGTTGCCCGAGCGGTTCACGGCGGTGATCTCCATACCGAACGGCTCCAAGAAGCGGATCAGGGTTTTACCGATGCCACCAGCACCAATCAGGGCGAGCTTCTTGTTATCGAAGAGGTACTCCTTCTCCTTAAACAGCTGTGCGTTGTTCCACTCGCGATCCACGGCCTTCATACGGTGCTCCACGGCAAGCAGGAGGGCGAGGGTGGATTCGGCCACGGTGTCGTCGTAAAGCCCACCCGCATTAGCAAAGCGCACACCGTTGGCCGCATGTTCAGCCAGGATGCCAGCCTCCAGCAAACCCTCGATGCCGGCGTACTGGATCTGCACGACCTTCACGCTGTCGGGCAGCTCATCTGGGAAATCCTTCGGACCGCCGCCGAACAGTACCAAGTCCGGGTTGTCCTCGAGGGCAACGTACTGGTGCCCCTGCGCCTCCAGCGCGGCGATGGGCTCGTCTTTGGGCTTGGGCAAATACGTGAACTTCATGCCTGCCCAGAGTACGGAAAATCTCCGCGGAGAGCTCCAATGGAAGCAGCACATGTGCAGTGAAAATTGTAGGTAGCTGGAAGACAACAAACTCCCCTGACATTTCCATCAGAAAGCAGTCAACTAAACTTTCAAAATCCTGTACGGTTTTTCATGCCCCCGCCCGCGCTAGAAGGCTTGCCAATGACATCTCCGCTCTCCCCCGCTCTCGTGATCTACTTGATGGACCAGGGACACCGCCAAGTAGATATTGCCCGCGAGTACGGCGTTTCCCGTCAATACATCCACCACCTTGCGAAACAAGGTGGCTACAATCCTCCGACCACAATCGTTCAAGAGAACTTGCCTTGGGACGTCGACCCCGCTTTCGCAAGGAATTCAACCTTTATTGCTTTCCGACTCATTGGCCACAATATGGTCGCGCCCGGAAAGCTGACTGAAGAGTCTCGTGAACGTGCCAACGGACTCTTAAAACGTCTTCGTCAATTCGATGTGGTCGTCGATTACGATCCGTCATATCCACCTGTCATTGGCCTGACCAGCCTGCCAGGTTTCGCCTACCTGCCACGCACTGCAGAAGACGAGAATTTCGTAATGAAGATCAAACCCGGAACCCGCGTCACCCCGCTGGGCGACAAGATCTGGCGGATGCCTGACGAGCCGATTATCTAACCCCTACAACCTGGACGCGTAGTTGCTCAGATAGTCCGCGTGGACGACTGGGCGACGCTGCTGTTCGGGCAACTCGTCGGAGTGGCGACCCAGCATCCCGGCAAGTTCGGCGGCGTCGTACGCCACTTCCCCGCGGCCGATAGCTTCCGAATCCGGCCCGAGGATCTCCACGATGTCGCCCGCGTGGAACTCACCCTCGATCCCGGTGATCCCCACCGCGAGCAGGCTCGTGCCGCCACGGGTCACGGCCTCGACCGCGCCCTCGTCCAGGCGCAGCACTCCCTCCGCGTCTGCTGCATAGAGCGCCCAGAACTTCCACGCCGAAAGTTTCCGGCCCGGGCGCGTATGGAACACGGTGCCCACCTGGCCGTGGTCGAGCGCGGCGTCGATGTTCTCCGTTGCAGTGAGCAGCACCGGCACGCCGCCACGTGCAGCCAGGCGAGCCGCCGACACCTTCGCGGCCATGCCGCCAGTGCCGAAAACGCCACCGTCGCCGGCTTGGACGGCTTCGAGGTCCTTGCCGGTTCGGACTTCGTCGATACGCACTGCCCCGGGTTCGGCCGGATTGCGGTCGTAGAGCGCATCCACGTCGGAGAGCAACACCAGCGCGTCCGCGGCGATCAGCGTAGCGACGATCGCCGACAACCGGTCGTTATCACCAAAGCGCATCTCAGAGGTGGCCACCGTGTCGTTTTCGTTGACGATCGGCACCGCACCCATCTGACGCAGCCGCTCGAGTGTGCGCTGCGCGTTGCGGGCGCGCTCACGCGAACCTGCATCGGACTGGGTGAGCAACACCTGGCCAGTCGTCCGGCCATAGCGGGCGAAGGAGGCACCCCACACCTGAGCCAGGTGGATCTGGCCAACCGAGGCTGCGGCCTGCTTCGTCGCGAGGTCTCGCGGGCGCGTCTTCAACCCGAGCGGGACCATGCCGGCTGCGATTGCACCGGAGGACACGACAACCACGTCGGTACCGCGGGCGATGCGTGCTTCGATGGCGTCGACGATGCGGTCGATTTTTGCTGGGGATACCTGCCCGGTGTCGTCGACAAGCGAACTGGTGCCCAGCTTCACCACAATGCGACGTGCGGACGCGATCTGGCTGCGAAGATCCGACATCCCTATCCCTGCCAGCGCTCGCGATCGGCCTCTTCGCCGGTGCCGTAGTCGTACTCGTCGATCAGGCCACGACGAGCCTGCGATGCACGCTTGCGCTCCGCCGAGGACACACGGTCGGTGCCACCAAGACGCGCGTCCTGGCCACGGCCGGCAAGGGTCGGGTCGCCACCGATCGATGGCTCCCAGTCGAAGGAGATCTCACCAATCGTGACCGTATCGCCCTCTTCCGCGCCGAGCTTGCGCAGCATTTCCTCCACGCCAGCTTTGTTCAGACGGTCAGAGAGGTAGCCGATGGCCTCGTCGTTTTCAAAGTCGGTCTGGCGGATCCAACGCTCAGCCTTCTCACCGGTAACCAGCCAACCCTCCGGGTACATCGGGTCGCGGGTGACCTCGATGCCGCCACGGTTGGAACGACCCACGGCGCGCGGACGGATCACCTCAGCCTCAGCGGTGCGCTCCGGCTTCGGGCGAGCCTTGCGGGCCTTCTTGACGATCTCCCACATCGCCCACTTCAGCTCATCAAGACCTTCGCGGGTGGCGGTCGAAATCATGTAAATCGGCCAGCCGAACTTCTCCTCGATGTCGTCCTTGAGGAACTCCGCGAGCTCCTTGGCCTCCGGCACGTCCATCTTGTTCAGCACCACAATGCGGGGACGCTCGCGCAGATCGCCCAGGCCGGTGTCCATATCCAACGCCTCGGCGTAGGTATCCAATTCGTGCTCCAGCGCCTCGATGTCAGAGATCGGGTCGCGCCCCGGCTCCATCGTGGCCACATCCACGATGTGGGCCAGCACGGCGGTGCGCTCGATGTGACGCAGGAAGTCCAGACCAAGCCCCTTGCCCTGGCTTGCCCCCGGGATCAGCCCGGGCACATCGGCAATGGTGAACGTGTCATGGCCAACGTTGACCACACCCAGGTTCGGCGCGAGCGTGGTGAAGGGGTAGTCCGCAATTTTCGGCTTTGCCGCGGAGAGCACTGCAATTAACGACGACTTCCCCGCCGACGGGAAACCCACCAGGCCCACATCAGCCATGGACTTCAGTTCCAGGATCAGGTCCAGCGCTTGGCCCGGTTCACCCTTGAGCGCGAAGCCCGGTGCCTTGCGCTTGGCGGTAGCCAGCGCAGCATTGCCCAGCCCACCGAAACCGCCTTCTGCGGCGATGAAGCGGGTTCCAGGCACGGTGAGGTCTGCGAGCACCTCGCCCTCTTCGCTGCGCACAACGGTGCCGACCGGCACCTCGAGCACGAGATCCTCGCCGCGTGCACCGTTGCGCCAGTCGCCCGCGCCGTTGCCACCACGCTTCGCCTTCACATGCGGGCGGTATTGGAAGTCCAGCAGAGTGTGGACCTGGGTGGAAACCTCAAGGATGATGTCGCCACCGTGGCCGCCGTTGCCACCGTCCGGTCCGCCGAGGGGTTTGAACTTTTCGCGGTGGACGGACACACAGCCGTGGCCACCATCGCCGGCTTGGAGGTGCAGGGTGGCACGGTCAACGAATTGAGCCATGGTTGTTTTCCGCCTTTCTGTAACACGGACGATGATATGCAAAAAGCGCCGCAAGCCCGAATGCACGGGACCTGCGGCGCCGAAGCGTTACACGCGCTTACGCGGTTGCGGTGTTTTCCTCAACAACGCCTGCTGCCTCAGCCTGCTCGAGGACCTCGGAAGCAACACCCTGGCCGTCAGCCGGGATGATGTTGACAATGCGACGCTTGCGCTTGATGCCGAACTGCACGGAGCCGGAGGCCAGTGCGAACAGCGTGTCGTCGCCACCACGGCCGACGTTGTCGCCCGGGTGGAACTTGGTGCCGCGCTGGCGGACGATGATCTCGCCGGCCTTGACCTGCTGGCCACCGAAGCGCTTCACACCGAGGCGCTTCGACTCAGAGTCACGACCGTTCGAGGAGCTGGATGCACCCTTCTTGGTTGCCATAGTTCAATCTCTCCTAGTTGGTTACTTGATGCCAGTGATCTTGACGGTGGTCAGCGGCTGGCGGTGACCCTGACGGACCTTGTAGCCGGTCTTGTTCTTGTACTTCAGAATCTTGACCTTCTTGCCCTTGCCCTGCTCAACGATCTCCGCAGAGACCTTTGCCTTGGACAGAGCGTCGGCACCGGAGGTGACGTTTGCGCCATCAACGAGAAGGACCGGGGTGAGTTCGACCTTGTCGCCTGCTTCACCCTCAAGCTTCTCGACCTTGACGAGGTCGCCTTCGGCAACCTTGTACTGCTTGCCGCCGGTCTTGACGATCGCGTACATAGAGGGTTACCCCTTATCTCTACTCGCCCAACCTCGGCATGCAACGAGGTCGGAATGGAACAACTTAAGCGTTTTAGGGCCTAACGTGGCCAGCCGTGCCCGCATGCAAAGGCAACGAGGCGGCACGCCCCAAAACAGCGACTGCCAAAGACTACACCGCCCCTACGCGTTACTCCAAACCGCGCCCGCCACCACGTCGGGTAGCACGGCGGCGGCCACGTCGTGCAGCAGGCGCTTGTCGACGAGTCTCCTTCTTCACCGGCTTGTCCTCCGGATCCGCTGCGACGTGCTGACGCACCGGCGCAGAGGTTGCCGACTTGCGGACAACACGACGGCGACCACGACGGTTCGTCTTCGTCGTCACCTGCGCGGTTGCCCCTGCTTCTGCGCTCCTCGATTTACGAGACGCACTGCGCTTCGGGGTCTTTTCTTCCTGCTGTACCTGCTGTTCCTGCTGCGCTTGCGACTCCTGCTCGAAGTCTTCCCGGCGCGGCCTGTGATCGGATCGGGAGTTGCCGCGCGTGCGACGCTTGCGGCGCGGCGAGGCCTCGAACTCCTCAACCGCTTCCTCGTACGTCTGGGTCGGCTTCTCTGGCTGCGCCGGCTTGTCGGACCGCTCGCCGCGCTCCGGGGTGGTGTCGCTGTCACGCTGCTCACCACGCTGCGGGGCGTCGGAGCGGCCGCGGCCACGGCTGCCGCCACGGCGCCCGCGACGGCGGGTCTGGCGCGGCTTCTCTTCGCCAGCCGACTCTTCAGTCGGCTCCTCAGCGGAGCCGTTTGCGGATTTGTCGGAGGAGAAGATGGAGTCGAGCAGTTCGTCCATGTGGTCGTCGTCAAGCGGCTGCTTCTGCTGCGGCTTGCGCTGAGGCTGCTTCGACTCGCGTGACTTGCGAGCAGGGCGCTCGGGCTTCCTCTCCTCGGCCTCGACGGGGTCCTCAGTGAGCACAACACCGCGGCCATCACAGCACTCGCACGGCTTGGAGAACGTCTCCAACAGGCCGGTGCCCAGGCGTTTGCGAGTCAACTGCACCAGGCCCAGCGAGGTCACCTCAGAGACCTGGTGGCGGGTGCGGTCGCGGCCCAGCGCCTCGTTGAGACGGCGCAGCACGAGGTCCTGGTTTTCCGGCAGGATCATGTCGATGAAGTCGATGATGATCATGCCGCCAATGTCACGCAGACGAATCTGACGCACGATCTCCTCAGCCGCCTCGAGGTTGTTCGAGGTGACCGTCTCCTCCAGCGAGCCACCAGAGCCGGTGAACTTGCCGGTGTTGACGTCGATCACCGTCATCGCCTCAGTGCGGTCAATGACCAACGTGCCGCCCGACGGCAGCCACACGGTGCGCGACAGTGCCTTGGAGATCTGTTCGTCGACACGGTATTCCTCGAACGCGTCCTTGCCCTCGTGGGCACCCCGGTCGAACTTCTCCAACCGATCCAGCAGATCCGGCGCAACCGACTGCACGTACGCGTGCACGGTGTTCCAGGGCTTCCGGCCATCCACAATCAGGGAGGTGAAGTCCTCGTTGAACAGGTCGCGCACAACCTTGACCAGCAGGTTCGGCTCTTCGTAGAGGGTCACCGGCTTGGCACCCTTGGAGTTTTTCTCCTCCTCGGCACGTTTTTGGATCGAGGTCCACTGGTTGTGGAGACGGTTCACGTCCGCAGCAATCGCTTCCTCGCTGACGCCCTCTGCGGCGGTGCGGATGATGGCACCGCCCTTGCCCGGCACCACGTCCGCAAGGATCTGCTTGAGGCGCTTGCGCTCCGGGGTAGGCAACTTGCGGGAGATACCTGCGCTGCGCCCACCCGGGACGTAGACGAGGTAGCGGCCCGCGAGCGAAATCTGGGTACTCAACCGTGCACCCTTGTGCCCGATCGGATCCTTAGTCACCTGCACCAGTACTTGGTCGCCGGACTTCAGCGCATGCTCGATGCGGCGCGAACGCCCACCGAGGCCGGCAGACTTCCAATCCACCTCGCTGGCGTAGAGCACACCGTTGCGGCCCTGCCCGATGTCGATGAAGGCAGCTTCCATACTCGGCAGCACGTTTTGCACACGCCCCAGGTAGATGTTGCCAATCATCGAGGCCTGCGCATCGGAGGTGACAAAGTGCTCGACGAGCATGCCGTCTTCAAGCACACCAACCTGCGTGATCCGCCCCTGCCCGTCGTGGCGCTCCCGTTCACGCACGACCATGTGGCGCTCGACCGATTCGCGGCGCGCCAAGAACTCCGCCTGGCTCACAATGCGGGAGCGCTTGCGGTGTTCCTCGCGGCGCTCCGAGCGACGACGGCGCTGCGCCTCCAGACGAGACGACCCCTTGATCGCCACAGGCTCGTCGATCTCGCTGTGCGTATCGACGACACCCTCACCCGAATCCTCTACCTGGCCATCTTCGAGTGGCTCGTCTACCTGCTGCTTCTGTGAGGCGGTGTCCTCGGCCGGCTTCGCCTTGCGGGTGGCGCGGCGGCGTTCCGAACGCGTCGGTGCCTTAAACAGCGGCGCGTGAGTAGCGGGGATGCGATCCTCTTCCGGATCCTCCTGCGGCGCCGGGGTGATCTCGGGCTCGATATCGGTGAGCGGTTCCTCGGCCGGTTCCTCCGCTGGTTCTTCGGCAGGCTCCTCGGCCGGTTCTTCAGCCGTCTGCAGTTCCGCCTCGACCTTTTCTTCGATCTGGTGGATCTCGTTTTCCACGTCCTTGCGCACGCGGTTACGGATCTTCTCATCCGCCTCTTTATCGCGCTCAGGGTCGGATGTGGTGCTGGCACCTGCCGCCAAGGCGTCGAGAAGCATGTCTGCTTCCGCCTTGGTCAGCGTGGACTGCGCAACCTTCACCAGACCTAAGTCTGCGAGTGCGACAACCAAGTCCTTCGATGGGACATCAAGCATTTTCGCCAGGTTGAACACCCTGGTCTTTTCCGACAGCGCCGAGCGGTCAAAATCGGCGAAACGGTTTGATTTATTTTTAGCCAAAGCGGCACGCTCCAGTGTTCCTGCCGTGGCCAACCGTCATGTCCGGGCGCCGGCAAGACTACCGAGCAGCCGCGCGGAACATCGTGTGCCACGGGTATGCAAAAGTTTCTCAGCTCCGAGTCATCCTTGCTCGTCGCCTGAGACTCATTCTTGCACAACTTTCGTGCCACAGATACGCGACGCTACTGCTCGGCGACACGCAGGAGATCAATCACCGCAGAAACCGGGGCGTCGCGGTGGTTTTCGGTCACCGCAGCACCGACGGCTACCTGGACAACACGGGTGGAGTTCAGACCGTCCACACCATGCTGTTCCATCATTTTGGTGACCATGCCCTTGAGCTCCTCAAGACCAGCGGAGGAAAACGCCTGCACTTCGCCCGGCTCGCGTTCGGAATCGACGAAAGCGTAGACCGTCTGGCGTACGCGCTCTGCTTGTGCGCACGAGATGACATTGACAACCGCTTCAGCGAACTGCACAGGGTCCTTCAGGTCGACGCTGCCACCCATGATCTCGTGGAACACCTTACGGCGGGACTCAAAAAGCTGATCCAGGCATGTGACCACGAGCTTTTCGCGCGTGGAATAGTAGTAACCGATCGACCCGACCGGCACTTTTGCTTCGGCGGCCACCTGCCGGTGGGTCACGCCGCGGAGCCCCTCGTTGAGCAGCAATTCAGTTGCTGCGTGAAGAATTGCTGCGCGCTTTTCAATCGCGCGCGCCTGCTCGGACCGTGATGACGTTGCCATCTACCCTCCATCGCATCGTGTAGACATGCGATTTCTTTAAATCCAATAAAAGCCGTAGAAAATCATAGAGTTTCGTTTCGTGGAAACGAAAACGGCACCTGCGCCCCTCACACGGGGCACGGTGCCGGGAAGCGGACTTACCGCTTAGAGGTTCGGGAACCAGATAGCGATCTCGCGCTCAGCGGACTCCGGAGAGTCAGAGCCGTGCACGACGTTCTCACCAACGGTCAGGGCGAAGTCGCCACGAATGGTGCCCGGGGTTGCCTTGGACACCGGGTCGGTGCCGCCAGCGAGCTGACGCCACGCCTCGATGGCGCGCTCGCCCTCGACGATGCCAGCCACCAGCGGAGCGGAGGTGATGAAGTCGACCAGATCGCCGAAGAACGGCTTGTCCTTGTGCTCTGCGTAGTGCTTCTCAGCGGTCTCGCGGTCAGCGGTGCGCAGGTCGAGCTCGACGAGCTTCAGGCCCTTGCGCTCGATGCGGGAAATGATTTCGCCGACGTGGCCGTTTGCCACGCCGTCCGGCTTGATCAGGATCAGAGTACGTTCAGTCATGGCTCGCAATCTTACCCAACCCGACACGTGTTGCACGTCTTGGCTATGCCGTAGTCTTGCCCCCATGTGTCACCGCAGCCCACTTCCGGATATTGATCTACCGGGGACAACCCTGTTCGCGTCTGTCTTTGCGGCGGATGAAGAGGCGCTGCCGGATACCCCCGCAATTACGGAGATCGACACTGGCCGCACAGTCACGTACCCGCAGTTGCGTGCGTTGGCGCTCGGCACTGCGGCCTCGCTCGCCGCGCGCGGCGTGGGCCCGGGCAGCGTCGTCGAGCTGCGCATGCCGAACTCCATCAACTTCGCCGCGGGCCTCCTCGGCGTATCCGCGACTGGCGCACGTGTGTGCGTCATTGGGCATTCGCTTATCGACGACGAAGCGAACCACCTCGCAACCCTCGCCCACACCACCGACCGCGTCACCACCGAGGACATCCGCCCCGGCGAGTTCGAACCCGTCGGAAGCGCTGACGACGTTGCGGTGATTCCGTTTTCCTCCGGCACCACAGGCCTGCCGAAAGGCGTGGAGTTAACCCACGTCGCGATCACCGCCAACGCCACCCAGTTCAACGCAGCACTGGCTGCAAGCGGCATCGGCCAGGGCGGTGGTGTGATCGCCCCCCTGCCCTTTTCACACATCTATGGGCTAAACACACTGCTGTTGTCGTCGCTGACCGCACGCCGACACGTCACCACCGCGGCCCGCTTCAACCTTGCAGAGTTCACCGCTGCCCACCGCGGCCGCGCAATCGATGTGTCCTACATCGCTCCCCCGCTTGCACTCGCGTTGTCCAACCACCCCACCCCTGAAGATTTCGCCACCACCCGTTTTTTGGTGTGCGGCGCGGCATCGCTGGATACGAACCTGGCGCGCAAAGTCGAGCGCCACATCGGCGTTGAAATCCTCCAAGGCTACGGCACGACCGAATCCGCACCCGTGACCCACGTCGGCATCTCCGGCAAGTCCGATCCGGGCACGATCGGGTTCGCCATCCCCAACACCGAGTTCCGCCTCAGCCAGGACAACGAACTCCTCGTGCGCGGGCCTCAACTCATGCGTGGCTACTTGGACAACCCGGCTGCCACCGCAAACGCCATCCGGGACGGTTGGCTGCACACCGGCGACATCGCCCGGATCAACGAGGATGAAACGGTCACCATCATCGACCGCGCCAAGGACGTGTTCAAGTACCACGGGTTCCAAATCGCCCCCGCAGAACTCGAAGCGCTCCTGCTTACCCACCCCGATATCGACGACGTCGCCGTGACAGGCCACCGCCGAACGGTGGACGGGGTGGTTGAGGAGGTGCCACGTGCGTTCGTCGTCACGCAACAAGCGCTGAGCGACAACGCCATCATGGCTTGGGTCGCCGAGCGCGTCACCCCCTACAAAAAGGTGCGAATGGTCACCTTCGTCGATGCGATCCCCCGAAGCGCAGCAGGCAAAATCCTGCGGCGCGAACTTACGTCCCCAGGTGCTGAGTAACCAGGTAACCGTGACGCATGCGCTGAATCATCTCCGAGCGCATTTGAATGATGAAGTACCACACGATGCCGAAGATCACGCCCACAGCGGTCACCGACCAGTGGATGAAGAAACCAAAAATCAGCGGGACCTGCAACGCCAAATCGATCCACAGAGCACCGGGCTTGCGCTGAAACGCAGCCATCACCACATGCGCCAGCCCAATGACGGTGATGTAGACCCAGTTAAACGTGGTCCAGTGCTCACCCTCATCCACCTTGAGGATCACCGTGAGAATGAGCAGCACCGTGATCGCTTCCATGATCAACGTGCCGGAAAGAACACCGCTGAGCCCCGCCATCGGATCCTTCACGGGAGCCTTACCAGGCCCAAGCGGACCCATTTCCTGCTGCGTCTTCTTTCTCGCCATGGTGGTTATCGTAGCCAGACCTAGCTGGCATCCATAACCTGCGCCCGGCGCGGTGCCGCCGCAAGGGAGACAATGAACGGCAACGCGGGACTCGTCGATACGCTCGCGCGGCCAGACGCCCCTGTCCTTTCGGTCAAAGCTGCTCCAGATATTCAACGACTGCTGCTGCGACGTCGATTCCGGTGGTCTGCGTCAGCGACGCAAACTGCGCGTTCGAGTTCACCTCGCCGACCAGGGGTTCTTGCGCGTCAAGGAAGTCCACCGACCCGATATCCAGGCCAAGCGCTGTCATCGCGGCGCGCGCAACGTCGACGTATTCGGCCGGGGGATCCCAGGCTTCCGCACGCCCACCACCTGTGATGTTGGCGCGGAAATCTCCACCTTGGCCAAAGCGCCGCATCGCTGCGACGGGAGTGTCGCCCACCATGTAGATCCGCGCGTCGCGGCCGTGCGAGCCGGCAACATACTCCTCCACAATCACCGGTGAGGGGTACGCGTCTCGCAGCACGTCGATGAGCTCGTCACGACTCTTCACAAGGAACACACCGCTGCCCCACGATCCGACGGCATGTTTCGCCACCGCCGGGAACCCCAGGGAGTGTTCGACGGCGGCGAGAAACTCGCTGCAGGCCCATTCCTCCGCCTCGAGGTTGCGGTACACCAGCGGCGCGGTGATCGTTTTCGGATGCGCGATCCCCGCCCGAGTCAGCGCCGCATGCGTGTACGCCTTGTTGTCGCACAGCGCAATGCTTTGCGACGAATTCACGCACCTGACCCCAAACGCCTCCAACTGCGCAACCGCGGCGACATCCTTATCCATAATGAAGGCCACCTCGGGAAGGGCGTCCAAATGAGTGACGGCGTAGTCGGTGGTGACACGCTCAATCTGGCCACGTGATGCCTCGATGATCCGGTCGAACTGCCACTCAAACTTGTCCCAGTGCAGCCATCGGTTGGTCACCAGCCAGGTCGGTTTCACGCCAATTCCTCCGCAAAGCGCTGCACGATGCGCGTCAACGCAGCCAGCATGTGTTCGCGCGGCCCCTCGTCGAGCGCAGCACTGTTCATCTCCACTTGCACGTATGGGATGTTGGTACGCGCCGCGACGTCGGAGGAGACGCGGTGAAGCCCCATTGCGGGAAAGATTTCGTCGACAAGCACGGGCACACCGCACGCGTTGAACTCGGCGACCACAATGTCGCGCACCCGCCAATCATCGTGGATGTTGCGCCCGCGACCGGTGCCCAGGATCACCTGATCGGGCCGGTCCGGGTTCATCTGGTGCAAGTCGATGCCCGCAACGATCCCGCGCTGCTCGACCTCGCGCACCGCGACGTCCCGGAACGGACTGTGCTCGTCCGAGTTCGGATCCGCCTTATCCGCGTCGGTCTTGATCAACGCTGTAGCACCTGCGTGCTCGTGGAGTTGCTCCGCGAGCCAACGGGTCGCGGGCTCCGCAAGCTTGATCTTGCCGTCGCGCTGCTGCTCCACGGCGTGTGGCGCCGTAACAATCACAGGCGCCGTGCCAGGCAACAGCAGGTGCGCGGTCACTGTACACCCCGCGACGAACGCAGGTAGGTGCGCGCCTGACCTGCGGTGGCAAAGGAGCCGGTGATGAGCACACCGACGCCTTCGGGGCCTTCCTCCTCGGCCAACTCGATGGCGAGTTCGATCGCCGAGGGCAGGTTGTCGTCGACACGCACACGCTCATCGCCGAAGATCTCGTAGGCGATCTCCGCCAACTCGTAAGCGTCCATCGCGCGCGGGTCGGTGTTCTGGGTGATCACTACATCCGCGAGCACCGGCTCGAGCGCTGCCAGCATCGCGCGAGCATCCTTGTCCGCGAAGATGGACACCACGCCGATAACGGACTGGTAGTTGAAGTCGCGCTGCATCGCCTCGGCAAGCGTGGCCGCGCCGTGGGGGTTGTGGGCGGCGTCGATGAGCACCACCGGATCACCCAGCACTCGCTCCACGCGCGCAGGCACCTTCACCTCCGCGAAGCCCTGGCGCACCGAATCCATATCCAACGGGTGCTCGCGGGACACGCCGAAGAAGCTCTCCACCGCAGCCAGCGCCACCGAAGCGTTCTCTGCCTGGTGTGCGCCGGAAAGCGGCAAGAAGATGTCGTCGTAGACTCCGCCAAGGCCCTGCAGCGACAGTTGCTGGCCGCCGACGGCGACGGAGGAGTCGTCGATAGTAAAATCGCGGCCCTGTCGCGCCACCGCAGCGCCGGTTTCCACCGCGCGCTCCAGGATGACCTGCATCGCCTCCGGCTCCTGCTCAGCAACGATGGCGATGTTTTCCGCCGGTCCGTAGCCGTCGCGCTCACGCGCCTTGATGATGCCGGCCTTGTGCGCGGCGATCTCCTCAATCGTCTCGCCGAGGAAACGCTGGTGGTCGATACCGATCGGGGTGATGACGGACACGTCCGCCTCCACCACGTTCGTCGCATCCCAGGTGCCGCCCATGCCGACCTCGACGATCGCAACATCCACGGGTGCGTCCGCAAACGCCGCGTACGCAATGCCGACAAGCAGCTCGAAACGGCTCATCTCCGCCTCGCCGCGCTCGCGGAAGTGCGCGTCCACCATGTCCACGTACGGCTCAATGTCGCGCCAGACATCCACGAAACGGGTCTGGGAAATTTCCTCCCCGTCGATGAGGATGCACTCGGTGACACGCTCCAACTCAGGCGAGGTGAACAACCCCGTGCGACGGTTCAGCGCGCGAAGGATCGACTCCGCCATACGCGCCGTCGACGTCTTGCCGTTCGTGCCCGCCACGTGAATGACGTTGAAGGACTGCTGGGGCGTGCCCAGCAGATCCATCAGCATCGCAATGCGATCCAGCGACGGGTTCGGGTCGTTCGCCGCCGCACGCGCATCCAACTTGGCAACCACCGTGTCAAAGTCCGGGTGGTCCCCCTCCGGCGCCAAGCTGGGCGCGGGCTCGTCGCTGTCCGCATCGGCGGCATCCGCGCCACTTTCGGCCGACATGTCGGCCAGGTTGAGCGTGATGCCGTGATCGGTCATCTCCAGGTGGCCGAAGTCGGTGTCACGGCCGGATTCGAGGTCGGCGATGTCGATGCCCTCGAGGGCGTCGTCGCCAAGCTGTGCTCGAAGTGCCTCGTACGCTGCCCGCGCTTCCGGGTCGAACGACTTATCCGCCATTACTTCAGCGCCTCAAGACGAGCCGTGACGCGCTCAAACTCTTCCTGTGCGACCTTCTGACGCGCCTTGATCTTCTCGACGACCTGCGCCGGCGCATTAGCCAAGAACTGCTCATTGGCGAGCTGCCCGCCAGTGGTGTCGAGCTCCTTCTGCGCCGCCGCAAGCTCCTTTTCCAGGCGCTTGCGCTCCGCAGCGACATCGACGGTGTCGGAAGTATCCAACGCGACGTCCAGGTTGACCTTGCTCAGGCGCATCTCAATGCTTGCCGAGGCCTCAAAGTCATCCTCCGGCGCCGTCACCTTCGCAATCTGGCGCACCATTGCCTCCTGGCCAACCAGATCAGCCGAAGCGAAGTCCAGGCGAGCCGGCACCTTCTGCGACGGCTTCACACCCTGATCAGAGCGGAAGCGACGCAGCTCGGTGATGAGCTTGATCGAATCTTCGATGCGACGGCGAGCGTCCTCATCGGTCGCGGCACCACCGTTGGTGTCGTCTGCAGTCGGCCACGGAGCGATGGTGACAGTCTCGCCGCCGGTGAGCGCCTTCCACAGCACCTCGGTGATAAACGGCATCGTCGGGTGCAGCAGGCGCAGCACAACATCGATCACACGGCCGAGGACCACCTTGGTGTTCTCACCCTGCTCGCTCTCGCCGTCCCGCGGGATCTGGGTCTTGGCGATCTCCAGGTACCAGTCACACAGCTCATCCCACGCGAAGTGGTAGAGCGCCTCGTTAGCCTTGGCAAACTGGTAATCGTCCAGGTAAGCGTCCACCTTGGCGCGGACTTCCTCGGCGCGATCCAGGATCCAACGGTCGGCGTCGGTCAGCGCCTCGCGTGCAGGCAACGCGTCCACGCGCGCGCCGTTCATGAGCGCGAACTTGGTGGCGTTAAACAGCTTGGTGGCAAAGTTACGGGCGGCGGTGGCGTGGTCGTCGCCAATCGGCAGGTCCACACCCGGGTTCGCACCGCAGGCCAGGGCGAAGCGCAGCGCATCTGCACCGTACTGCTCCACCCAATCCATCGGGTCGATGCCGTTGCCCAAGGACTTCGACATCTTGCGGCCCTTCTCGTCGCGCACCAGGCCGTGCAGGTACAGGTGCTCGAACGGGATCTGCGGGCGGCCATCCTTACCCTCCCCCAGGATCTCCGGGGTGGTCGAGCCTGCAAAGGTGCCGAACATCATCATGCGGGCAACCCAGAAGAACAAGATGTCGTAGGCGGTGACCAACACGGTAGTTGGGAAGAACTTCTCCAGATCCGGGGTCTTGTCCGGCCAACCCATCGTGGAAAACGGCCACAGCGCCGACGAGAACCAGGTATCCAACACGTCCGGATCCTGCTCGTAGCCTGCCGGCGGCTCTTCGTCCGGGCCGACGCAAACCACGTCACGCTCGCCGTTGTCGTCCTCCGGGCCGTACCAGATCGGGATGCGGTGGCCCCACCACAACTGGCGCGAAATGGTCCAGTCGTGCATGTTGTCCACCCAGTCGAAGTAGCGCTTCTCCATCGACTCCGGGTGAATCTTCGTGTCGCCTTCGCGCACGGCGTCGCCGGACATCTTGGCCAGCTCATCGACCTTGACAAACCACTGCAGGGACAGGCGCGGCTCGATCGGCTCACCGGAGCGTTCCGAGTGGCCCACAGAGTGGACGTACGGGCGCACTTCCTTGACAATGCGGCCCTGCTCAGCCAGTGCCTCGCGCACAGCCACACGGGCTTCTTCGCGGCTCATGCCGTCAAACTTGGTGCCGGTATCGGTGATGCGGCCCTTTTCGTCCATGACGATCGGCATCTCGAGATCGTGGCGCAGGCCCATCTCGTAGTCGTTCGGGTCGTGCGCCGGGGTGATCTTCACTGCACCGGTGCCCAGTTCCATGTCTACGTAGTCGTCGGCAATGACCTTGATCTGCATGCCTTCGCGCAGCGGGTGTTCGAAGACCTCGCCGATGAGGTGGGAGTAGCGCTCGTCGTCAGGATGGACGGCGATAGCGACGTCACCCAGCATCGTCTCCACACGGGTGGTGGCGACGATCAGGTGCGGCTCGTCGTCGTCAAGCGAGCCGTAGCGGATAGAGACGAACTCGCCCTCGACATCCTTGTACACGACCTCAATGTCGGACACAGCAGTCTCCAGCACCGGCGACCAATTGACCAGGCGGTAATCGCGGTAGACCAGGCCGCGGTCGTAGAGCTGCTTAAAGATGGTCTGGACGGCGCGCGACAGGCCCTCGTCCAGCGTGAAGCGCTCGCGGGACCAGTCGACGGAATCGCCGATCGCACGCATCTGCGAGGTGATCGTGCCGCCGTACTGCTCCTTCCACTCCCACACCCGGTCAATGAACTCTTCGCGGCCGTAGTCGTAGCGGTCCTTGCCTTCTTCGGCCTTGAGCTTCGCCTCAACCTTGGTCTGGGTAGCAATGCCTGCGTGGTCCATGCCCGGCAGCCACAGCACCTCGTAGCCTTGCATGCGCTTGCGGCGCACCAGGGAATCCATCAGCGTGTGGTCAAGAGCATGGCCCATGTGCAGCTGACCCGTCACGTTCGGCGGCGGCAGCACGATGGAGTACGCAGACTTGTCAGAGTGGGCGTCGGCAGTGAAATAGCCTGCCTTGACCCAGCCTTCGTAGAGGTCGCGTTCGTGGTCGCTGGGCTCCCACGACTTCGGCAGCGCGTCAGTGCGGTTCAGATTTTTGTCAGTCACGCGACCTATCTTAACGAGCTCCCTAGAACAGCTTGTCGGCGATCGCCGCCTCGTCCTTCAGGGCGGTGATGTTGGCGCTGATACGCGCCCGCTGATCGTCGCTGAGCTCCAGCTTTTCGACGACCTCCCACGCACCGTTTTCACCCGTCACCGGGAAGCCGAACACAAGCCCTTCGTCCACGCCGTACTGGCCCGTCGACGGCAACGCAGCCGTCGTCCACTTGCCAGCCGTGCCCTGTACCCAGTCGCGCATGTGATCCACCGACGCCGACGCTGCAGACGCCGCCGAGGACTTACCGCGCACCTCGATAATCTCCGCGCCACGCTTGGCCACACGCGGGATGAACTCGTCGGTGTACCAGGCGCGATCCACCTCAACCGGGTTGCCGTCCACCGTGGCGTAGGTGATGTCCGGGAACTGCGTATCCGAGTGATTGCCCCACACTGTCAGGCGCTCAATGGCGCTCGAGGCCACCCCGAGCTGCTGCGAGAGCATCGACAGCGCACGGTTGTGGTCCAAACGCATCAGCGCGTTGAAGCGATCCGCTGGCACATCCGGCGCCGCCTTGTTCGCAATGTAGGCATTCGTGTTCGCCGGGTTGCCGACCACCAGCACGCGGACGTCATCCGCAGCACCGTTGTTGATCGCCTGCCCCTGTCCGATGAAAATCTTGCCGTTTGCAGCCAGCATGTCCGCGCGCGACTCGCCCTTGCCGCGCGGCTTCGCCCCCACCAGGAACGCCGCCTGCGCACCGTCGAATGCCTTGTTTGCGTCGTCGGTCACCGTGATCTTGTTCAGAAGCGGCAGCGCCGAGTCGTTGAGCTCCATTGCCGTGCCCTCAGCCGCACGCACCGCCTCCGGGATCTCCAGCAGCGTCAGGTTCACCGGACGATCGGGGCCGAAGACGTCGCCTGCTGCCACGCGCCACAGCAACGAGTACGCAATGTTGCCTGCTGCGCCGGTAACAACGACGTTTGCGGGGGTCTGGGACATGATGAGGCCTCCTCTTTCTGTTTCTGTTTCCCCTTCAACCTACCCCCACAGGGGGCAACATTGGCCGGTACTGCGCCACTGATCTGCCAAGTGGTGCACGATGAGAGGAAGCAAAGAAGCGTATCGACGACCCCACCACACCGAAAGGGAGCCCACGGACATGGCCGACACCGCCGCACCCGAGACTGCCACCTCCCCTTCCCCCGGTGCTGTCGTCGATGCCGCGATTGTCGCGTTTGCCCACAACGGTTACGACGACGTCAAACTCAACGCGCTTGCACGCACCACGGGCATGAGCAAGCGCATGATCCACTACCACTTTGGTAACAAGCGCGGCTTGTACCTCGCAGCGCTCAAGGTGGCAAGTGCTCGCATCACCCCGCCTCAGGACATCGCCACCCGCTCCTACGCCGCCCCCGTCGAGGGGATGCGCCGCTACATCGACGCCCTCTACCACGCGTTTTTGGACCACCCCGACGGTGTGCGCCTCGTCCTGCGTGAAAACCTCGACCCCGTCGCCGCCGAAGAAGACGCCGCAGCGCTTGTCAGCGAGAACGAAGTACTCCTCCACGTTGAACGTCTGTTGCTCGGAGGCCAAGACGCGGGAGCATTCCGCCCCGGTATCTCCGCTGTCGATCTGCTCACGCTGGTCGCATCGCTGTGTTTCTTCCGCGTGGGCAACAGCCTGACCGCACTGAGCGTCAGCGACGTGGACTTTGCAAGCCGCCGCAACGTCGACGGCATGCGCCGCATGGTCATCGACACCGTGCTGACGTTCCTCACGTCCAACATCCCCTACTCCGGCTACGAGTCCTACCTCGAACCCACCCCCACTGCGGAAGAAGAAACCGCCGACGTCTACAGCGACGACGGCGGCCTAATCTAAGCAGAACTGCGTTACGCGGAGCGCTGCTTTTCTTCCTCGATGAACTTCGGCTCGCCCTCCCCGCGAGCGGCTGCCTCATCCAGCACAACCTCAGCGACGCCGTCACGATCCGGCAACTCGTACATCACCGGAACGAGCAGTTCCTCCATGATCGCACGCAGGCCACGAGCACCGGTCTTGCGCTCCGCCGCCTTGTCCGCGATCACACCGAGCGCCTCGTCGGTCACCGTCAACTCCGCGCCGTCCATCGCGAACAGGCGCTTGTACTGCTTCACCAACGAGTTCTTCGGCTCCGTAAGCACGCGCTTCATCGAGTCGCGATCCAGATCATCGACGTGCGCGATGATCGGCAAACGGCCAATGAACTCGGGGATCAGGCCGAACTTCACCAGATCGCCCGGCTGCACCTGCGCCATCATGTTCGCCTCGTCGCGCTCCGACTTCGAATCGATCTCCGCCCCGAAGCCGATGCCCTTCTTGCCCACGCGCTCCGCGATCACCTTGTCCAGGCCAGCGAACGCGCCGGCCACGATGAACAGGATGTTCGACGTGTCCACCTGGATGAACTCCTGGTTCGGGTGCTTACGTCCACCCTGTGGTGGCACGGACGCAACCGTGCCCTCCAGGATCTTCAGCAGCGCCTGCTGCACACCCTCACCCGAAACGTCGCGGGTAATCGACGGGTTTTCGGACTTGCGGGAAATCTTGTCCACCTCGTCGACGTAAATGATGCCGTGCTGCGCACGATTCACATCGAAGTCTGCCGCCTGCAGTAACTTCAGCAGAATGTTCTCCACGTCCTCGCCGACATAGCCAGCCTCGGTCAGGCTGGTGGCATCCGCGATCGCAAACGGCACATTCAACATGCGCGCCAGCGTCTGCGCGAGATAGGTCTTGCCAGAACCCGTCGGGCCAAGCAGCAAGATGTTGGACTTGGAAATCTCCACTTCCTCGTCCTTCGCACGGGCCGAAAGGTTCGACTCCTCCGCCTTAATGCGCTTGTAGTGGTTGTACACAGCCACAGCAAGCGTGCGCTTGGCCGCATCCTGGCCGATCACATACTCGTCCAGAAACGCAGTGATCTCCGAAGGGCGCGGCAAACGCTCTCCTGATTCCTCCTGGCGTTCTGCGCCGGCGAGCTCCTCTTCGATGATCTCGTTGCACAGCTCGATGCATTCGTCGCAAATGTAGACGCCTCCGCCCGCAATCAGTTTGCGGACCTGCTGCTGGCTTTTGCCGCAGAAAGAGCACTTCAGAAGGCTAGCGCTGTCATGCGTAGTGGCCATATGCGCGTATCTACTCCCGTTCCCTCGCCGAAATCTTCCCCAAGTCTAGTGGGTGCTGAACCCCACACCCTACAACGCACGACGACACATCCCTGTTCCCGTCCCACGCACCCAAAACGCGGTGGGACTAAACTAAGCGCATTGTCCTCGGAACGATCAGCTAGCCTAGACACATTCTTTGATGTGTCTGAAAGGAAATCCGTACCCGTGAAACGCAGCCGCGCACTTGCCACCATCGCCGCAGCGCTCATCGCCGTCCCGGCGCTCTCCGCCTGCGGCGGCTCGGACGACGAGGCACGCATTGCTGAACCGGTGCTGGATTTCCCCCAAACCAGCACAACAGCCACCCCAACCCCGACGACCACCACCTCCGAGGAAGACGACGAGACCACAACCTCCTCGTCCACAACCACGAAGAGCTCCTCGAGCTCCTCGTCGAAGACGTCCACCACGACGAAGTCGTCCACCAAGTCCAGCAGCAGTCGCCGCAGCTCGAGCGGATCCGGCAACTCCGGCGGTTCCGCACGCGAGCCAGAGGTCGCTCCCGCACCGGACGAGCCGGGGGCAGCCTGCGCATGGCCCGCACAAGGCTCGCAGGGCGCCAGCGACGAATACAGCACCTTCTGCGACCGTGAATGGGCCCGCACCGTCACACCAGACGGTCAGGACTACTACTGGGTCGCACGGGGCAACGGTTGGGCGTCTGTAGACCCACAAAACACCGCAGACGGCGTGTGCTGGTCGCGCGGCGATTTCGAGGGCGCACCAGAAGCCATCCGTAACGCAGTGAAGTTCTGCGACGACGCAGCGCCGACCTCCGCCGACGTCGTGGAAACCCCAACCGAACAGTAGGTGGTTGTGGTGCGACGCCGGTGAGGGTGTCGTCGTAAAGCTAAAAAGCGCCCTTACGGGCGCCTTTCTTTTAGCCGTTGAGCTTGCGGTAGTCGAAGACCTGGTCGATGATCCCGTACTCCACAGCTTCCTCAGCGGTGAGGATCTTGTCGCGGTCGGTATCAATACGAACCTGCTCTGGCGTACGGCCCGTGTGGTGCGACAGCGTGTTCTCCATGAGACGACGCATACGGTCGATCTCAGCCGCCTGGATCTCCAGGTCCGACACCTGACCCTGGGTGCCCTGGGTAGCCGGCTGGTGGATCAGCACACGCGAGTTCGGCAGCGCCGCACGCTTACCCGGCGCACCGGCAGCCAGGATGACTGCGGCGGCGGATGCAGCCTGGCCGAGGCACACCGTCTGCACGTCGGGGCGGACGTACTGCATCGTGTCGTAAATCGCCATCAACGCGGTAAACGAACCACCCGGGGAGTTGATGTACATCGTGATGTCACGGTCCGGATCCTGGGACTCCAGGACCAGCAGCTGGGCCATGATGTCGTTCGCCGACGTGTCATCAACCTGGGTGCCAAGGAACACAATGCGCTCCTCGAACAGCTTGCCGTACGGATCAATCTGCTTCGTGCCAAAGCTGGTCTCCTCCAGGAACTGCGGCAGCACGTAGCGGGAGCTGGGCATTTGGAAAGTCATAGTAAAAGTCTCCTCTTCTCGTTGCTTGCCTTAGTCGCCAATCGCGTGCTCGCCAGCCATGGCGGCATTCTCGATGACGTGGTCCACGATGCCGTATTCCTTGGCCTCCATCGCGGTAAACCAACGGTCACGGTCCGAATCCTTCGTGATCTGTTCGAAGGTCTGGCCGGTGTGCTCTGCGATAAGTTCAGCCATCTCACGCTTCGTCGCGGCAAACTGCTCAGCCTGGATCGCAATATCAGCAGCAGTGCCGCCAACACCTGCGGAAGGCTGGTGCATCATGATGCGAGCGTGCGGCAGCGCGTAACGCTTGCCCTTCGTGCCGCCAGACAGCAGGAACTGGCCCATGGAAGCAGCCAGACCCATGCCGTAGGTAGCGATGTCGCACGGGGAGTACTTCATCGTGTCGTAAATCGCCATACCTGCGGTCACCGAACCGCCCGGCGAGTTGATGTAAAGACTGATGTCGCGCGTCGGATCCTCAGCCGACAGCAGCAGAATCTGGGCGCAAAGCTTGTTGGCAATCTCATCATCCACCTGCTGACCCAGGAAAATAATGCGCTCCCGCAGGAGGCGCTCGTACACCGAGTCTCCCAGGTTCATACCTTGAGTCGGGGAAGTCATAACAGATGCTCCTTCGCTAGTTCGTCGTGTAACGCCACCACCCTACTCGCGCACGGGAGGTAGCTAAACCTTGTTCGCTACCGGCGTACGGGCAACTCTTATCGACGACCCCACGCCCCCAAACAAAAAGCGGCCCGAAGCGAAAGTTCGCTCCCGGCCGCCCAAAAACCCTTGGTTTAGAGGGGGTTACTGCTCCTCAGCAGCCTCGTCCTCTTCCTCGATCTCACCGAAGTAATCGTTCGGGTCAACCTTGTTGCCAGCCTCATCCTTCACCGAGGTGCGAGAGATAGCGGCGGCGAGGGCCTTGCCGCGACGCACGTCGGAGAACAGGTTCGCGATCTGGCCGGACTGCTGCAGCTGAGCCACGAACTGGTTCGGGTCCATGCCGTAGGACTGTGCGGTGAACAGGATGTGGTCGGTGAGCTCCTGCTGGGAAACCTCCGGCTGCTCTTCCTCTGCGACAGCGTCGAGGAACAGCTGGGTGCGCACGGACTCTTCAGCCTGCTTGCGGGACTCCTTGTCAAACTCTTCGCGGGTCGTGCCCTGAGCCTCAAGCAGCTGCGCCAGTGCGTTCTCGTCGTGAGCCATCTGGCCGAGCAGCTGGTGGAGCTGGTTGTGCACCTGCTCGTCGACGATCGACTCCGGCAGCGCGAACTCAACCTGGGCGAGGGCAGCCTTGAGGACCTCATCGCGAATGTCAGCAGCCTGCTTCGCCTTCGCGTTCTCCTCAACCTGCTCGCGGGTGGACTCACGCAGCTCGTCGACGGTGTCGAACTCGGACGCCATCTGGACGAACTCGTCGTCAAGATCCGGAAGCTTGCGCTCCTTGGTCTGCTGGACGTGGACCTTGACGGTCGCCTTCTTGCCCTTGTTCTCGCCGTACTGGATCTCGGTTTCGAACTCGTTGTCCTCGCCGGTCTTCATGCCGCGCAGAGCGGTGTCCAGACCCTTCATCAGGTCGTCGGCGCCGACGCGGTAGGTCAGGCCCTCAGCGGAAGCGTCGTCGAGCTTCTCGCCGTCAATGGAAGCCTCAAGGTCGATGACCGCAAAGTCGTCGGTCTTCATCTTGCGCTTGGTGTCCTTGAGCTCACCGAAACGCTCGCGCAGGGAGTCGAGCTCGGCGTCAACAGCCTCGTCGTCAACCTTGAGCTCCGGAACAGTGACCTCAATCTTGGAGAAGTCCGGCACCTCAATCTCCGGACGAACGTCGATCTCAGCGGTGAACTCGACAACGTCGTTGTCCTCGATCTTGGTGACCTCAATCTCCGGCTGGCCCAGCGGGTTCAGGTCGTTCTCTGCCAGAGCCTGCTCGTAGCGGGTCGGCAGCATGTCGTTGACAACCTGCTCCAGGATCGGACCGCGGCCGAAACGAGCGTCGATCAGCTGGCGCGGAGCCTTGCCTCGACGGAAGCCCGGAATGTTGACCTGCTGGGAGATCGCCTTGTATGCCTGGTCGATCTCCTGGCCAAGCTCGTCGAACGGCACGCTGACGTTGAGCTTAACGCGGGTGTCGCTGAGCTTTTCGACGTTAGTCTTCACGGGTTTCTCCTGTACTTGTTTCCATCAACGAGTTTCAGTGCTTATAAGTGGCGGGCCCGTACAAAACGGGCCCGCCTTTGTCGGGGCGACAGGATTTGAACCTGCGACCCCCTGCTCCCAAAGCAGGTGCGCTACCAAACTGCGCCACGCCCCGTAGGCGGCAAAACCGCCACGGTATGAACCGAATCAGTAACCACTCAAGCGGTTCAGGTTGATCATTGTAGCGGGCGTTTATTCCAGGGTCACATCGGGGCATAAGAAAACCGGTTCTGCATGCAGAACCGGTGTTTACCCTGGACTACAGGTGGTCACGGTGGATACAAAGGCTGGGGTGATGATGAGGGTCGTGACCTGGCGGCGAAGCTCTTCCAAATCCGTGTCCTTGGTGTGTTGGATCGAGACGACGACTGCTTCCACGTCGGTGGCGTGGCCGTCATCGTCGTAACGCAAGGAGACTTGGGATTTGCCGTCCGAGCCGATACCCCGGATCACCCCATCCACCCGTGCGGTATCCAGGCGCTTGCAGATGTCGTGCGCGATCACGAGTAGCAGGGGAAGGCGCTCGCGGGTCTCGGCGGTGCCGTAGCCGTAGACGGTGCCCTGGTCGCCAGCACCGGTGAGCACGAACGCAGATTCATTCCCGTCGCGGGCTTCGAGGGAGGTGCTAACGCCTGCGGCGATGATGCGGCCCTTGGTCGCGATGACCTCCACCGCGCACCGCGCCGCCGGGTCAGTGACGAGCAGGTCGTCGAGGATGGTGTCGGCGATGAGGTCGCAGAGCTTGTCCGGGTGACCAATACAGGTCGACTCACCGGTACGAACAGTGGGCATCGGGTGCACTCCAATCAACTGGGAAGTGGATAGGGGCAAGAAATGCCCACCCCGGCATTCACCGGGATGGGCAACAACAAAAGGACGAGTGAAGCGCAGCAGGTCTGTGGGGTTAGCGGGATTTGAGCAGGCACTCCATCAACTCATCCGCAGGGCTGGCTCCTGCGTACTCACGGGTGCTGGTGGCGCAGACAATTTCGTAGATCTCGTACCAGTACACATTCGCCTGCTTAGAAAAGCTCTGGCTCATAGCGACGAACGGGGACGCGATCGTAGCCCCCGTGGTTGGGTGCGTACCGAGCAGGCCGAACTTGGTAATCGCCTCCTCGCACTGGATGTAGCGGGCGAACGCCTGGGCGTAGGCCTCAATCAATCTTCGGGATACGAAGGATGCAACACCGCGTGCGTCGAGCCAGGCCCAGGTTTCCCGGTAGAGCTCCCCAGCCAGCAGCGGCTGACCATCACGCTGTGTCGCGGACAGATAGGCGGAAGGTTCGGGCATAGTTTCCCGTCGAGTACAGCGCCTTCACCCATGTCCACACCGTCCAGGCCGAAAGGGTCCCAGTCGACGGGTTCGAGCAGCCTGGAGGCGGGTTTGCCGGCTTCGAGCTTGTCCTTGAGGGGATCGGGTTTTCGCGCCGGCGCGGACGCGTCTGCCGCCGCGGTTGGTACCGTCCTTGGCCACGAGTCCACCTCCTTCCTGGGTTTAATAGGTCAATCCGGGGTTTGATTCGGGATTTTTGCGCGCGGAGGGCCTAGCCCGCCAGCCCATGGCCTAGGCGCTAGAGATTTCATGCCCCCTACAGGCCTGTAAACCCCGCAGAGCGTCGAAAGGAAGAAAAACTACTCTCAAACTTCCACCGGGAATCTAAGGCTCTCAGAATCGCTTAAAGCGCGTTTTATGATGCGAAAATGATTAGAGGCATCAACTCTAAGCAGTGCTCAAACACTCATTGAACAGCTACTTGAGTTTTGTAAGCGAGGTGATCGGAGTAACCAATCTGCTGCACTTGACAGGAGTGGGCTGTTATTCCTTGTGTTACGAAGATATGGTCGATGGGTGATCTTAAAAGGTTGGGCGCACCAGCTGGCCACGTACCAGTGGGGGTGGTTGAACAGAGCTCTTGCGAATCAATAAGCCTGCCTCTAGTGGCAAGAGGTCCGTGGCGAAGAGTGGCGTTAAAGTCGCCCGCGATTATGAGCGGTTTTTGTATCGAGCTCCCAAACTCAACGACACGATTGATGTCATCTCGCCACTGATTCATAAGTCTAGGCAACGGTGGTGCTGTATGTAGCCCTAGAATCACAGGAAGCCGAGCATCCTCAAACTCGATGGCAACTGTTCCGAATGATGTTACCGGGCCTCGTGTAAAGTGCGCTGCTCCAAGCCTTTTATGTACTACGACTGACGTGGGGGCGATTTGCCCTGTATAAGTGTTCGGAAGACCATCATTACGAGTTTCAAAGAGCTGGCCGTCATAGTTTGACGTTTCTATCGCTTCACGAAGCTCATAGCCGGATGTTTCGGGCAAAACGATGATGTCGGGATCCCATGTACTGACAAGTTGTTGGAAATCGCTGGTGGCCAGCATTGATCCCGTATTAAACGTAACGACCGTCAGGTTCCTCTCTGCAACAGTGGAATGTTGTTGGTCGCTGACCTGATGTGGGATACCATTCGGTGCGAACAAAAATCCTGCTCCCGCGACAATCCACACTAAACAAGAAGTTAGGGCAAGTCTTGGCCATCGCCTCCACCAACCGACACCGGTAGCACATCCGCCAAGGAGTAGTATCACCAGCCCCAGTGCTTGCGGGAAGGCTAACACCTGAGCGAAGGGAAAGTAGACGCTCAACGATCTGGCAACCCCAAACTGTGGGAATAGCCCCACAATACAGGAAAAGCAGCCCAACACAATCCCGCAAACAAACATAGCCTTGCACCAGAGTAATCGCTTAGAACCACTCTGGTGCAAGGCTTCCCAATTGTCGCGACTCATGACATGGAGGGAATGACGGGAATCGAACCCGCGTCTTCAGCTTGGAAGGCTGAGGTATTAGCCACTATACGACATTCCCATGCGTAGAAACGCTGCCTTAACGGCTGCCCGGAACTTTAGCGCAGGTTCACCCGTTGAACCAAACAACAACGAATTTTAGGAGGAGCCATGCTCGGTCTGTTGCTCATCGTCTTTGCTATTGGTGCGTTGATCATGCTGCCCACGATGGGTGGTGGCGGTCGTCGTCAAGTGCAATCGCGCCAGCAGGCACAGATTTCTTTCGACGACGCCTACGCCGATGCCAAGCGATGGACCGACCGCCTCGGTTCCCAGGTGCTGAACCTCTCCGGCAACGACGCCGCCTCCACCCAGGCCATGGCCGACGCCTCCGAGCGTTTCAACGCAGCTAGCGCAGGTCTTGCCGACGCCCGCACGCCCAAGCAGGCCATGCTCGCCCGCGAATCCGCACTCGAGGGCCTGCACTACGTCAACGCCGCGCGCGAAATCATGGGGCTTCCCGCCGGGCCTGCGCTGCCCGAGCTTGAAGGCCAGCGCCAGGCAGGCCGCGTGACCGAACAGCGCAGCGTGCGCCAAGAAGACGGCACCGTTGTTACCGCATCGCCGGTAGCCACCGAGGCCACCCCGCATTACTACCCCGGCGGAGCCGTCGCAGGCCGCCCCGTTCCTGCTGGCTGGTACTCCACCGCCTGGTGGGCCCCAGCGATGATGACCGGCATGTGGGCTGCGTCGTCGATGATGTTCTACTCCACCATGTTCGCCGGCATGTCCGGCGCAGCAGCACCCGAAGCGTTCGAGGCTGGCGGTCTCGGCGACGCTGCTGGCGCCGAGGGCATGGGCGACATGGGAGATATGGGTGACATGGGTGACATGGGCGGCGGCGATTTCGGCGGAGACATGGGTGACTTCGGCGGCGGCTTCGACTTCGGAGGATTCGACTTTTAGGCGTGCGCTAGACTGCGCACGATTGCCTACCCCCTACCTATAAGGAGTAGCCGTGCGCATTGCCGTGCTGCTGAAAGAGGTGCCGGACACCTACAGCGACCGCGAAATGAACCTGGAGACTGGTCTGACCGACCGCTCCGGCGACGTTGTTGCCGACGAAGTTGGCGAACGCGCCGTCGAAGCAGCGCTACGCATCGCGGAAGCACTTGACGACGACACCGTGGTCGAAATCCTCAGCGTCGGCCCCGAAACGTCTGCCGATTCGATCCGCCGCGGCATCGCCATGGGCGCCACCGAGGCCTACATCGTTTCCGACGACGCCCTGACCGGCGCCGACGCCACCCTCACCGCCGAGGTGCTTGCAGCGTTGATTCGCAAGAACGGTTACGACCTCGTCGTTACGGGCAACATGTCCTCCGACGGTGGCACCGGCGTCATCGCCCCCATGATCGCCGAACACCTGAACTGGCCCGTACTGACCAACCTGACGGAACTGACCGTCGACGGCACAAACGTCACCGCCACCCAGGCCTCCGACGGGGCGGTCGTCGAACTGCGCGCCGACCTCCCAGCCGTCGTCGCTGTTGCCGACGAGTTCGCCGACCCCCGCTACCCCAACTTCAAGGGACTCATGGCGGCGAAGAAGAAGGAGCTCAACACACTCACACTCGCCGACCTGGACATCGACGCGGAAGATTTCACCCACCCGCGCGCCATCATGGTCGCCATTGACAAGCGCCCGGCCCGCGAACGCGGCGAAATCATCGACGCCAACTCCACCGCCGCCGCGAAACTCGTCGACTTCCTCGAATCCAAAAACCTCATTTAAGGAGCACCCATGACTGAAATTCTCGTTGTCCCGGACCGCTCCCACGACGGCAGCCTCGACCCCCACGCCGCCGAACTCATCGGCGCGGCCTCCGAAATCGGCACCCCCATCGTTCTTATCGACGACCGCACCCACGCCGACGCCCTCAGCACCCTCGGCGCGGCCACGGTGCTGGTTTCCGACGCCCCACTTGTCGACGCCACCACCACCGCCCTCACCACCCTCAACCCCGCCGCCGTGTTGTTTTCCCACACCGTGCGCGGGCGCGAAACCGCCGGCCGTGTAGCCGTGCGCGCCGACAAGGCGTTGTTGACCGACGCGGTGGCGGTTCGTCGAGACGCGGAAGGCATCGTCACCGACCACCAGAACTTCGGCGGCGCCTACACCGCGACTGCCGCTGCCACCCACTCCGCACCGATCATCACCGTGCGCCCCGGTGCTGTGGAAACCCGCGCCGCTGCCGTCGCAACGCCTGAGGTGCGCGACCTCAACGTCGAAACCTCCGGCGCACGCACCGCCGAGGTCGTCTCCGTCACGCCGGTCGAGCGCACCTCCACCCGCCCCGACCTGCTCACCGCAGACAAGGTCGTTGCCGGTGGCGTCTCGCTCGGCGACGCCGACATGTTCGAAGAACTCGTCGGCGGGCTTGCGGATGCCCTCGGCGCCGCCGTCGGCGCCACCCGCTCCGCCGTCGACGAAGACCAAGTCGCCTACGAAGCCCAAATCGGCCAAACCGGCGTACTGGTCAGCCCGAAGCTCTACATCGGCATCGGCATCTCCGGCGCTGTCCAACACCTGGTGGGCATGCAAACCGCCGACACCATCGTCGCCATCAACAATGACGAGGATGCCCCCATCTTCGACATCGCTGACTTCGGCATCATCGGCGACCTCTTCGACGTCGTCCCACAGATCATCTCCGAGATCGAGGCTCGTAAGTAATGCCCCAACTCCGACGCGGCCTGCCCCGTGTTCCCGGCGGCGAACCATGGCCCCCGCTAATCGACGACCCCACCACCCCGACCACCTGCGCACCCGCTGAGCCTGTCGCGGCGCCTGCCACTGTGTCTGCTTCCTCGCCGACCACCGGTTTGCGCCAGGGCCTACCTCGTACCCCGGGTGGTGAACCCTGGCCACCGGCCACCGCCGTCGCTGCCTTCGCAGGCGCTGCGGGCGCTGCTGCGGCTCCGTCCACAGCGACACCGAGCGAGCCTGGCGCTGCTGCGACTAGCACGGCTGACGCAGCTGATCAGGCCACAGCTCCAGCTGCAACCCCCGCAAACACCGTCGAAGTTCCCCTGCGCCGTGGTCTCCCCCGCGTCGCAGGCGGCGAAGCCTGGCCACCCGCCGGTACTGTCCACGTGCCCGCACCAGCCGAGCCCGAAGCCGCACCAGCTCCAGCACCGACGGCTGCACCAGCGGCCGCAACAACCGCCGACGCCACGCCAACGCCCGAGCCCGATTCGGCTCCGGCAGCACCGGCAGCCGCAGCGCCGGCGCCGGTGGAGGTACCGGCGGGGCGTGGGGTCGTCGATAAGCGATGGCTCATTCCAGCCCTCGTACTGGTCATCGCAGCATTCCTCGGCGCACGCTGGTTCATCGGCACCGACACCGGCGCCGACTTCGTCGCACGTTACGACGGAATGCAGCCACTGCCCGACAACGCCCCCGTCGGCTTCCCCGCCTGGCTCAACTGGGCCCACTTCTTCAACATGTTCCTGATGGCGCTCATCGTCAAGACTGGTCTCGACGTGCGCAGAGAGAAGCGGCCGGCGGGCTACTGGACGTCGAAACGCAACGGCAAAAAGATCTCACTGACCCAATGGCTGCACCAAACCCTTGACATCGCATGGGTCGCACTCGGCGTAGTGTTCTACATCCTACTGTTTGCCACCGGCCAATGGGTCCGCATCGTGCCAACCAGCATCGACGTCATCCCCAACGCCATCTCCGCAGGACTGCAATACCTCGCACTCGACTGGCCCGACGAACACGGCTGGGTCCACTACAACGCGCTGCAAGAACTCGCGTACTTCACCACCGTATTCATTGCCTCCCCACTCGCGATCGCATCCGGCTTCCGCATGAGCTCCATGTGGCCGAAAACGTGGAACGGGGTGCCCGTCGCGTGGGCACGCGCCGTGCACTTCCCCACCATGATCTACTTCCTCATCTTCATGGTCATCCACGTCTTCCTCGTTGCGACGACCGGCCTACGCGCCAACCTCAACGCCATGTTCGCCGCCCAAGACTCCACCTCCTGGACCGGCACCCTCGTGTTCCTCGGCGCCGTAGCCGTCACCGCGCTCGGATGGTTCCTCGCCCGCGGATCCTTCGCCGCACCGCTCGCGAAACTGACCGGCAAAGTGACCAAACGCTAAAAGTCAAGACCCAGCAAAATCTGTGGATAACTTTCCGGCATGAGTCGGTGGGTTATCCACAGATTTTTTGTTGGGTCTTGTCGGTTGTTAGGCGGTTGCTTAGCGTTCATGCCATGGCATTTGTAGACCTTCTCGGCTTCCGGCTT